>DATHTV010000266.1:0-14781 GCA_035462845.1 Jiangellales bacterium | reverse complement strand
ACGGCACCGGCCACCAGCACGGCGACCACCCCGTCGCGTCCCCGACTCGCCGTTCCTCGTCGTCGAGGGCGTCGGGTCGGGGTGCCGTGCCGCCGCGGCCTACCTGTCGCTGCTGGTCTGGGTGGAGGCCCCGGCCGCGGTACGCCGGGAGCGGGCGCTGGCGCGCGACGGCGACCGGTTCCGCCCGCACTGGGACGGCTGGGCCCGCCAGGAGGAGGCGCTCCTGGCCCACGAGCGGACCGCGGAGCGAGCGGACCTGGTGGTCGACGCGGCGCCGCAGGTCCCGTACGACCCGGCGACCGAGGTCGTGATCAGCCGGGGCTGACTGGGCGCGCCGGGCCGTCCCCCAGGCGTCGGCGGCCCAGTCCCAGCGGCGGTAGGCCGCCTCCCGGCCCTCGGCAAGCGGGGCGAGAACCTCCTGTACGAGGGCGGGTACGGCGGCCTGGAGGCCGTCCCACCCGGGGTAGAGCTCGTCCATGGCGAGCACCGGCCCGGGCAGCAGGGCACCGATCCGCGCCGCGAGGCTGGACTTGCCGGCCCCGGCCCGGCCGTCCACCGCGAGCACGCGCCGGGTCCCGGCCCGCGCAGGCGCCACCCGGACGCGGCCGGCCAGCTCGGCGAGGGCCACCACGCGCGGCGTCCGGGACGTCGCCGTCACAGGAAGCACCGTCCCTCCCCGCGGTAGGTGGGGATCGTCGCCACCCGACGGTCCCCGTCGACCAGGTGCATCTCGGCGAACCGCTCCCAGGGCTCGCCCGCCTTGGCCGGCCGGAACCACACCCGGTCGCCGACCACGAGCCCGTCCGCGGCAGCGCCGAGCAGGGGCGTCTGCACCTCGCCGGCCCTCTCCAGCCGGTCGAGGACCAGCCCGGGCGGCAACCACGGCCGCGGCAGCCGGTCCCGGCCGGGCGCACCGCTGGCGACCACACCTCCGCCCAGGACCGTGGCCACCCCCGGCCCGGGGCGGCGCACGACCGGCAGCGCGAACAGGGCCGCCGCCCGCACCGAGAAGCTCCGGTACCGGTCGAACAGCAGCGGGCCGAGCAGTCCCGAGCCGGCGGCGACCTCCGTCACCGCCTCCTCCGCCGCAGTCCGCTCCCGGGAGCCGGTGCCGCCGCCGTTGACGAACTCCAGCGGGGTCAGCGCCCGGACGGCGGCCACCGCCGCGGCCCGCCGGTCGCGGAGCTCGGCCATGGACCGCTGCTGCACCGCCCGCAGCGCCGCCCCGTACGGACCTCGGACGTCGTCGCCGACCCTCGCCACCTGGGCCTCGTACGACATCAGGCCGACCAGCCGGAAGCCCGCCCGGGACACGACGTGGGCGGCGAGTCGGGCCAGCTGCTCGGGGGAGTGGAGCGGGGACCGGCGGGCCCCGACCCGGACCCGGCCGCCCAGCGGACGCCACGACGCGTCGAGCTCGAGGCACACCCGCAGCGGCGGGCGGCCTGCTGGGGCCACGACGGCGTCGACGAGGTCGAGGTGCGCGACGTCGTCGACCATCAGCGTGATCGCCGTCGCCGCCGACTCGTCGGCCGCCAGCCGGGCGATCGCAGCCCGGTCGCAGGTGGGGTAGCCGACGACCGCGTCGTCAGTCGTGCCCTCGCCCACCAGCCACAGTGCCTCCGGCAGGCTGAACGCGAGCACCCCGGCGAACCCCGGCCGGCTCAGCGCGTCCTCGATCAGGTGGCGGCACCGCACCGACTTGCTCGCGACGCGGACCGGCCTCCCGGACGCCCGTCGCACCAGGGCGTCCGCATTCGCCCGCCAGGCGGCGAGGTCCACCGCCGCCAGCGGCGGGTCGAGGTCGCCGGTCGCCGCGTCCAGGCGGGCGCGCAGGTCCGTGGCCATGGCGGCATCACTACCAGACCGTCGGGCGCGTCCCCACGGTCTCGCGACGTGGGGCAACCGGCCATGCCCTACGTTCCGGGGATGAGCGCACCCCTGGACGGCGTGGTCGTCGTCGACCTCACCCGCGCCCTGGCCGGCCCCCACGCCGGGATGATCCTCGGCGACCTCGGGGCCAGGGTGATCAAGGTGGAGGCACCGGAGCACGGCGACGACAGCCGGGGCTGGGGACCGCCGTTCGTCGGCCCTGGCGAGGACCCGGTGTCGACGTACTTCCTCTCCTGCAACCGCAACAAGGAGTCGGTGACCGCCGACCTCAAGTCTCCCGAGGGCGCGGACCTGCTCGTCCGGCTGGTCCGCCGGGCCGACGTGCTGCTGGAGAACTTCCGTCCCGGCGTGCTCGACCGTCTCGGGTTCGGCTGGGAGCGTCTGCACGAGATCAACCCTCGCCTGGTCGCCCTCTCCATCACCGGCTTCGGGCACGACGGGCCGGAGGGCGGCCGGGCCGGGTACGACCAGATCGCGCAGGGCGAGGCGGGCCTCATGGCGCTGACCGGCGAGCCGGGCGACCCGACGCGGGTGGGCCTGCCCATTGCCGACCTGCTCGCCGGCATGTACGGCGTGCACGGTGTCCTGGCCGCGCTGCTCGAACGGACGCGTACGGGGCGGGGGCGGCTGGTCCGGACGTCCCTGCTCGCCTCGGTGGTGGGCGTCCACGCATTCCAGGGCACGCGGTGGACGGTGGCGGGGGAGGACCCCGAGGCCCAGGGCAACCACCACCCCTCCATCGCCCCGTACGGGCTCTTCCACGCGGCCGACGGACCGCTCCAGCTCTGCGTCGGCTCCCAGTCGCAGTGGCTGACGTTCGCACCGATGGTCGGCATCGACCCCGCCGACCCGCGGTTCGCCGCCAACCGGGACCGCGTGGTGCACCGCCAGGAGCTCATCGACGCCGTCGAGGGAGGACTCCGGCGCGACTCCTCCGGCCGCTGGCTGGAGCGGCTCGCCGAGGCGGGCATCCCGGCGGGCAAGGTGCGCACGCTCGCCGAGGTCTACCAGTGGGAGCAGACCCGCTCGCAGGGCCTGCTGGTCGAGGTCGACCACCCGCTCCTCGGCCGGGTGTCCCTGCCGGGGCCGCCGCTGCGCTTCGACGACAACGAGTACGCCGGGGGGCGGCGGGAGCACCTCCATCCTCCCCTCCTGGGGGAGCACGACCGGGCTGTCCGGGCCTGGCTGGACGAGCCGGCAGCGGACGGAGGGACCGGGGCGGCACCACCAGCGAGGGCGGCCGGGGCCTGACCGGAGCCTGACCCGGGACGGCGACCCCGAGGCCGACCCGGGGCGCTACGGTCGAGCCCTCCGAGGGAGAGGACGTGCCGTGCCCGACGCCATCGAGGTCCGCAAGGTGCCCCTGCTCGGCGTGGCGGACGCCTCGGGGCTGGCGGAGCTGGTCGACTCCGGCGTCCTGGAGGCGGACCGCGTGGTCGCCGTCATCGGCAAGACCGAGGGCAACGGCGGCGTCAACGACTACACCCGCATCATCGCCGACCGGGCGTTCCGGGAGGTGCTGGTCGACCTGGGGAGCCGGAGCCCCGTCGAGGTCGCCCAGGTCCCGATCGTGTGGTCGGGAGGGACCGACGGGGTCCTCTCACCTCACGCCACCGTCTTCGCCACCGTCCCTCCCGGCCGCGCCGAGCCCGCCGACGAGCCGCGGCTGACCGTGGGCTACGCGATGAGCGAGCCGATCCGGCCCGAGGAGATCGGCCGCCGGGGCATGATCGACAAGGTCGCCGACGCGGTCCGGGTCGCGATGCGCCGGGCGGGCATCACCGACCCGTCCGACGTGCACTATGTGCAGACCAAGACGCCGCTGCTCACCATCCAGACGATCCGCGACGCCAAGCAGCGGGGGCAGAGCGTGTGGACGGAGCACACGCACGAGTCGATGGACCTGTCCAACGGCACGACCGGGCTGGGTGTTGCGGTAGCGCTCGGCGAGATCGAGATGCCGTCGGACGGGCAGGTGATGCACGATCGCTCCCTGTACTCGTCGGTCGCCAGCTGCTCCTCCGGGGTCGAGCTCGACCAGGCCCAGGTCGTGGTCGTCGGCAACGCCCGCGGGATCGGGGGTCGCTACCGGATCGGCCACTCGGTGATGCGCGACGCGCTGGACGCCGACGGCATCTGGGCGGCCGTCCGCGACGCCGGCCTCGACCTGCCGGACCGCCCGCACTGGAGCGACCTGGACGGCCGTCTCGTCAACGTCTTCCTCAAGTGCGAGGCCAGCCAGGACGGCCGGGTACGCGGCCGCCGCAACGCCATGCTCGACGACTCCGACGTCCACTGGCACCGCCAGATCAAGGCCTGCGTCGGCGGGGTGGCGGCGGCGGTGACCGGGGACCCGGCGGCGTTCGTCTCGGTGTCGGCGGCCCACCAGGGGCCGGACGGCGGCGGGCCGGTGGCGGCGATCGTCGACCTCGGCGCCGAGCCCACCGGGTACCGGCCGCCCGCGCCCTGACGGCCGTGCCCGACCCTCTGGTGCCCTTGCGGCACGTACCGGAGCGGGACGTGCCCGGCCGTCCCCTGCCCGAGCGGGACGTGCCCGGCCGTCCCCCGCCCGGCCGTGCGATCCCGGTGCCGCCGGACGACGACGGTTCCGCCGACCCCCGGGTCGTGGAGGTCATCGCCGCCCACCGGGCCGGCCGGGCGGGCCGGGCGGAGGTCCTGGAAGCCCTGGCCTCCGGCCGGCTGCTGGTCCCCGTCGTGGCCGTCCTCGACGAGGCCGGGCCCCTGGACGTGGCCGGCGACCAGACCAGCGGCTACCGCATCGACAAGGCCTCGCACATGGCGTCCGTGTCGACCACCGGCCACGACGGGCGGCGCGGGCAGCTGGCGTTCACCTGCCTGAGCTCGCTGCGGCGCTGGGACCCGGCGGCCCGGCCGGTGCCGGTCGCGACGCGCGCCGCCGCCGAGGCGGCGCTCGCCGACGGCGCCGACGCGCTGGTGGTCGACCTGGCCGGTCCGGTCCTGCTGGAGCTCGACCGGCCGACGCTGCGCGCCCTCGCGGCCGGCTGGCAGCCGCTGGACGACGAGAGCGGAGCAGTCCGCTGGGCGGTGCCGGTGGCCGTGCCCCAGCCGGACGGAGACGTGGGACCGGCAGGGCCGCGATCTCGCTGGCCCGGATCCCGCTGGCCCGGATCCCGGTGGCCCGGATCCCGGTGGCCCAGGCTCCCGAGGCTCGGCGGCCGGTGGTTCGGGGGCCGATGGTTCAGACGGGTGCGGCGGACGCGGGGGGACGGGGGCGCACCGGCCCGGTGAACGCCTCACCGGGCCCCTTGCCCGGCGCGTCCGGCACCGCGCTCGCCTCGTGGAAGGCCAGTTGGAGGCTGCGCAGCCCGTCTCGCAGCGGAGCCGCGTGGTGGTGTCCGAGGTGCGGTGCGGCGGCGGTCACCAGGCCGGCGAGGGCGTCGATGAGCGCCCGGGCCTCGTCGAGGTCGCGGTGGTCGGCGAGATCCTCGGCCAGGCCGAGGTGGACCGCGGCAGCGCTCATCAGGTGCACCGCGGCCGAGCCGACCACCTCGACGGCGGGCACCTCGGCGATGTCGCGAGCAGCGGCGTCGGCCTCGGGTACGCGGTCCATGGGGTGGTACCCTGACACACTGACCGACCCGCCGAGCAGCCCGGACCCGTCCGGGGACCTCGACGGGGCGCAAGTGGAGGCCACACTCCCACCTGTTCGGCCGCGAGGTCGACGGGTCCCGGTCCGGGCACCCGACCAGGGTGCTGGTCGCGACTTTCTTGACGTCGCGGCCGCCGGTGGCCTCCGTGCGCGCGAGCGGCGGGGGCCTCAGTCATCTCGAGGCCCACCTCCTCCCGCGGTCGTACCGGCAGCAGACCAGCACGAGGAGGACCGCAATCAGCGTCGAGCCCCGCATCAACGACCGGATCCGGGTACCCGAGGTCCGGCTCGTCGGGCCCAACGGCGAGCAGGTCGGCATCGTCCGGATCGAGGACGCGCTGCGACTGGCGCAGGAGGCCGACCTCGACCTGGTCGAGGTGGCCCCCACAGCCCGCCCGCCGGTGGCCAAGCTCATGGACTTCGGGAAGTTCAAGTACGAGTCGGCCATGAAGGCCCGCGAGACCCGTCGGAACCAGACGAACGTCCAGATCAAGGAGCAGAAGCTCCGCCCGAAGATCGACTCGCACGACTACGAGACCAAGAAGCGCAACGTCGAGCGCTTCCTCCGCGAGGGCGACAAGGTCAAGGTGACGATCATGTTCCGGGGCCGGGAGCAGTCCCGCCCGGAGCTGGGTTTCCGGCTGCTCCAGCGGCTGGCCGAGGACGTCCAGGAGCTGGGCTTCGTGGAGTCCTCGCCCAAGCAGGACGGTCGCAACATGATCATGGTCATCGGCCCGCACCGCAAGAAGGCCGAGGCCAAGGCCGAGCGGGAGGCCGAGAAGGCCCGCCAGGCGGCGGAGCGCGAGGCCGAGCGGGCCGAGCGCACCAGCGGCCGCGCGGCCCGCGCCGCCGGCGAGGGCAGCCACCAGGCCTGACCGACGACACACAGCCCCGGCGCCGTCGCACCCGGCGGGCCGGCACGGACGAGGAGACACGGCGACATGCCGAAGATGAAGACGCACAGCGGCGCCAAGAAGCGCTTCCGCCTCACGGGCAAGGGCAAGGTCATGCGCGAGCAGGCCAACCGGCGCCACCTCTTCGAGGGCAAGCCCTCGACCCGCACGCGCCGGCTGGCGATGGACGTCGAGACCTCGGCCGCCGACGTCCGCAAGGTCAAGAAGCTGCTCGGCAAGTAACGACGACCCCGCGCCGTCACGGCCGGGAGAGCGCAAGGAGTTCCAGTGGCACGCGTCAAGCGGGCGGTCAACGCCCACAAGAAGCGCCGGGTCGTCCTCGAACGGGCGAGCGGCTAT
This sequence comes from Jiangellales bacterium, assembly GCA_035462845.1. Lineage (GTDB taxonomy): Bacteria > Actinomycetota > Actinomycetes > Jiangellales > Jiangellaceae > DASTQL01. The sequence continues at coordinate 8,004 of DATHTV010000266.1, read as the reverse complement.
CGCGGGCAGCGGTCCCGCCTGTACCGGAAGGCGAAGGAGCAGGTCACCCACTCCCTCGTCTACAACTACAACGACCGCAAGAAGCGCAAGGGCGACTTCCGCCAGCTGTGGATCACGCGGATCAACGCCGCCTCGCGGTCGCACGGCCTCACGTACAACCGCTTCGTCCAGGGGCTCAAGGCCGCGGGCGTGGAGGTCGACCGCAAGCACCTCGCCGACCTCGCGGTCAACGACGCCAACGCCTTCGCGGCGCTGGTCGAGGTCGCCCGGGCCGCGCTGCCCGAGGACCGCAACGCCCCGGCGGCCTGACCGCCGCTCCGTGACACCCGACCGCCTGGCCCGGCCCGGCGTCCTCGGCCCCCGCTCCGCGCGGGTGCGCCAGGCGCGGCGCCTGACCAGGCGGTCGGCGCGTGCGGTGGCCGGGCGCTTCCTGGTCGAGGGCCCGCAGGGGCTCCGCGAGGCGCTCGGCCGCCCGGACCTGTTGGAGGAGGTCTTCGTCACCGACCTCGCCGCGCAGCGGTACGGGGACCTGCTCGACCGGGCGACCCGCAGCGGCGCGTCCGTCCTGCGGGTGGACGAGGCCGCGATCGGGACGCTCGCGGAGACCGTCACCCCGCAGGGGCTCGTGGCCGTCTGCCGGGTCGTGGACGTGCCGCTCGCCGAGGCGCTGGCCGGCAGCCCCAAGCTGGTGGTGGTGCTCGCGCAGGTCCGGGACCCCGGCAACGCGGGGACCGTCACCCGGGTGGCCGACGCGGCCGGCGCCGACGCGGTCGTGCTGACCGAGGGCTCGGTCGACCCGCACAACGGCAAGGCCGTTCGGGCGTCCGCCGGCAGCCTGTTCCACGTGCCGCTCGTCGTCGGGACGCCACTCACCGCCGCGCTCGCCCGCTGCCGGGAGGCGGGGCTCGTCGTGCTCGCCGCGGACGCCCACGCGAGCCTCGACCTGGACGCCGCCGCCGACGCCGGCCTCCTGGCGTCGCCCACGACCTGGCTGTTCGGGACGGAGGCGCACGGGCTGCCGACGGGAGCCGTCGCGCTGGCGGACCGAGCCGTCCGGGTGCCGATCCACGGCGCTGCCGAGAGCCTCAACCTCGCCACGGCGGCAGCGGTGTGCCTGTACGCGTCGGCACGCGCGCAGCGACGCTCCCCAGACGGGCCTGTTCAGGACTAGTCTGATGCTTGCTCGGGGCGTCAGGGGTGGGGGCGCAGGGCATGGCGGATGTGGGGACAGCAGGTCCGGGCGTGGATGCCGAGGACCTCCCGGAGGCGTGCGTCGTCGCGGACGACGAGGGGCGCGTGGCCGTGCTGAACGCGCCGGCGGCCCGGCTCCTGGGCGTGCACGCCGCCGATGTCGTCGGCAAGCACCTGCGCGACGTCGTCCCGCTGGTCGACCAGGACGGCCAGGACTGGTTCGCGGCTGCCGACCCGTACGGGGGGCTGAGCACCCGCCGGGTCCTGGTCGAGCGGGTGATGTCCCTCCCGGACGGCCGGGAGGTCGCGGTCGGCGCCCGGATCGTCCGGCCCGCGGGTCCGCTCGGGCCGGTGTCACGGGTGGTCGTCCTGCTGCGCGGTGCCGAGGACCGGATCCGGACCGAGCGCCGCCGGGCCGACCTGCTGGCGACCGCGGCGCACGAGCTGCGCGGCCCCCTGGCCGGCGTCCAGGGCTTCAGCTCCACCCTGCTGGCCGCCTGGGACCGCCTGTCCGACCCGCAGCGCCTGATGCTCGTCGAGAGCGTGGCCGCGGACGCCCAGCGCCTCGGCCGGCTCGTGTCGACGCTCCTGGACGTGGCCCACATCGACTCCGGCCGGCTGCGGCCGAAGCTGACGACGGTGGACCTCGTCCAGCACGCCCGGCAGCAGGTGCGTCGCGCCGTCGCGGCGGGGGAGCCGGCCGACCGGCTGGTCGTCGAGGTGCGGGGCAGGCCGGGGCCGGTCGCCGCCGACCCCGATCGGGTCGACCAGGTCCTCGCCAACCTGCTGGACAACGCCCTGCGCCACGGGGGCGGCACGGTCACGGTCAGCGTCGAGCGGGCGGGTGACGAGGTGGTGGTCCGGGTCGCCGACGAGGGGCCCGGGATCCCCGAGTCCCTGCGGTCGCGGGCGACGACCCGGTTCTGGCGGGCCGGCGGCAGCTCGGGTAGCGGCCTCGGGCTCTGCCTCGTCCACGGGATCGTCCGCGCCCACGGCGGCTCCCTGGAGCTGGGGGCCGCGCCGGGCGGCGGCGCCCTGGTCACCGCCCGCTTCCCGACCGAGGGCCGGACCGGGCCTCCGTCCACGGTCGCCGCCTCCTAGACTCGCCGGGTCCAGCACGCCGCCCGCGGAGGCGGCGCCCCAGCGTGACGGGAACCCGAGGCCGATGTCCGCCCCCAACCAGCAGTTCGACCCGGTCGAGGTGAGCGCCCTGCACCCGGACGAGGTGCAGCGGGCGCTCGACCACGCCCTCGCCGCCGTGGCCGCGGCGTCCGACCTCGACGCGCTCAAGGCGGCCCGGCTCGCCCACGCCGGGGACCGGGCCGCGCTGACCCTCGCGAACCGCGAGATCGGCGCCCTGCCGCCACAGGCACGCAAGGACGCCGGCCGGCGCCTCGGGGCGGCCCGGGCAGCTGTCGCCCGGGCCGTGGCGCAGCGGCAGGCGGAGCTGGAGGCCGAGCGGGACGCGCGGGTGCTGGCCGAGGAGACCGTCGACGTCACTCTGCCCGGGGACCGGCGGCGACCCGGCGCACGGCACCCGCTGCAGACCCTCCAGGAGCGGGTGGCCGACCTGTTCGTCGGCATGGGCTGGGAGGTGGCGGAAGGGCCCGAGGTCGAGGGGGAGTGGTTCAACTTCGACGCGCTCAACTTCGGGCCGGACCACCCGGCCCGCCAGATGCAGGACACCTTCTTCGTCGACCCGCCGGAGTCGGGGCTGGTGCTGCGGACGCACACCTCCCCCGCGCAGGCCAGGTCGCTGCTCGAGCGTGGCGTGCCGCTCTACGTCGCCGTCCCCGGCAAGGTGTTCCGGACCGACGAGCTGGACGCCACCCACACGCCGGTCTTCCACCAGGTCGAGGGCATCGCCGTCGACGAGGGCCTGACCATGGCGCACCTCAAGGGCACCCTGGACCACTTCGCCGCGGCGATGTTCGGTCCGGGCACGACCACCCGCCTGCGCCCGTCCTTCTTCCCCTTCACCGAGCCGAGCGCGGAGATGGACCTCACCTGCTTCCTCTGCCGAGGCGAGGACGCCCGCTGCCGGACGTGCGGAGGCACCGGGTGGATCGAGTGGGGAGGGTGCGGGATGGTGCACCCGAACGTGCTCCGGGCCGCCGGGATCGACCCCGAGCGCTGGTCGGGCTTCGCCTTCGGCATGGGCATCGAGCGGACCCTGATGTTCCGGAACGGTGTGGCCGACATGCGCGACATGGTGGAGGGCGACGTGCGCTTCAGCCGCCAGTTCGGGATGGACGTCTGATGCGCGTCCCCCTGACCTGGCTGGCCGAGCACGTCGACGTGGCCCCCGGTGCGCGGGCCGCCGATGTCGCCGCCGACCTGGTCCGCGTCGGGCTGGAGGAGGAGGGCGTCCACGCGGGAGACGTCACCGGTCCGGTGGTCGTGGGCCGCGTCCTCGCGTACGTCGACGAGCCCCAGCGCAACGGCAAGACGATCCGCTGGTGCTCGGTGGCCGTCGGCGACGACGCCGCCGACGGCCCGGCCGGCCGGGGCCGCGGCATCGTCTGCGGCGCCCACAACTTCGGCGTCGGGGACCTCGTCGTCGTCGCCCTGCCCGGCTCGGTCCTCGCGGGCGGGTTCGGGATCTCGGCCCGCCGCACGTACGGCCACGTCTCCGACGGGATGATCTGCTCCGCCCGGGAGCTGGGTCTCGGTGACGAGCACGAGGGGATCATCGTCCTGTCCGAGCTGCTCGGGCCCGGGGCGGCCGAGCCGGTGCCCGGAGCCGACGCGATCCGTCTGCTCGGGCTCGACGACGAGGTCGTCGAGGTGAACGTCAACCCCGACCGTGGCTACTGCCTCAGCATCCGCGGGATCGCACGGGAGTACGCGCACGGCCGCCGGGCCGACGTGGCCGTCGCGTTCCGGGACCCGGCGGCGCTGCCGGTCCCCGCCGCGGGGACGTCCGGGCATCCCGTGGTCCTGAGCGACGAGGCGCCGATCGACGGCCGTCCGGGGTGCGACCGCTTCGTCGCCCGGGTCGTGCGCGGGGTTGACCCGACCGCACCGTCGCCCTGGTGGCTGCGCAGGCGGCTCCAGCAGGCCGGCATGCGCCCCATCTCGCTGGCCGTCGACGTCACCAAATACGTGATGCTCGAGCTGGGCCAGCCGTTGCACGCCTACGACCTGCACCGGCTCGACGGCCCGATCACCGTCCGCCGCGCGCGCCCGGGGGAGCGGCTGACCACCCTCGACGACGTCGACCGGACCCTGGACGCCGAGGACCTGCTCATCACGGACGGGCCCTCCGGCGAGCGGGTGATCGGGCTCGCCGGTGTCATGGGCGGCGCCAGCACCGAGGTGTCGCCGGCGACCACCGACGTCCTGGTGGAGGCGGCGCACTTCGACCCGGTCTCGGTCGCCCGGACGGCCCGCCGGCACCGGCTCGCGAGCGAGGCCAGCCGCCGCTTCGAGCGGGGCGTGGACGACGAGCTCCAGCCGGCCGCCGCGGAGCTCGCGGTCCGGCTCCTGGTGCGGTACGGCGGGGGTGCGCCCGACGACGGCGGCACCGACGTGGACTCGCGACCCGTCCGGAGCCCGATCCCGCTGCCCGTGGCGTACCCGGCCCGGCTGGTCGGCCACGACCTGCCGGTCCCGCGCGTGACCGAGCTGCTCGAGCAGGTGGGGTGCACGGTGCGCCGCCACGGAGGCGTCCTCCGGGTCCTGCCCCCATCCTGGCGACCCGACCTGCTCCAGGCCGCCGACCTCGTGGAGGAGGTGGCGCGCCTGGACGGCTACGACCGGATCCCGTCGGTGCTACCGGTCGCCCCGCCGGGCCGAGGGCTCACCCCGGGCCAGCGCATCCGCCGCTCGGTGTCCAGGGCGCTCGCCGAGGCCGGTCTCGTCGAGGTGCTCAGCTACCCGTTCGTCTCACCCGCCCGGCACGACGAGCTGGCCCTCCCGGTCGACGACCCGCGCCGCCGGGCGCTGCGGCTGAGCAACCCGCTGTCGGAGGAGCAGCCCCTCCTGCGCACGTCGCTGCTGTCGACCCTGGTCGACGTGCAGCGGCGCAACGTCGGACGCAATGGCGCGGACGTGGCGGTCTTCGAGGTCGGCCAGGTCGTGCGACCGGCGGCCGGGCCCTCCGTCCCGCCCCGGCTGCTGCCGGGCGTCCACCCGGACCAGGGCCAGCTGGCCGAGCTGCACGCGGCCGTGCCCGCTCAGCCAACGCGGGTCGCCGCGCTCGTCTCCGGCCGCTGGGAGCAGGCCGGCTGGTGGGGACCCGGCCGGCCGGTGGACACCTCGGACGCCGTCGAGCTGGCGCGGCTGGTGGCCCGTACGGTCGGTCTCGACGTCACCGTCTCCGCCGACCGCGAGCACGCACCCTGGCACCCCGGCCGCTGCGCCGCCCTGCGGCTCGAGGACGGCTCGCTCCTCGGGCACGCGGGAGAGCTGCACCCCTCCGTGGTGGCGGCCCTGGGCCTCCCCGAGAAGACCGTCGCCCTGGAGCTCGACCTGGACCTCCTGGTCTCGGCCGTGAACGGGCCCGTCCAGGCACGTCCCGTCCCCGCCTTCCCGGCCGCCAAGGAGGACGTCGCGGTCGTCGTCGGCCGGGACGTCCCGGCGGAGGACGTGGGCCGGGCGCTCGCCGACGGGGTGGGGGCCCTGCTCGAGGAGGTGCGGCTGTTCGACGTCTACACCGGTGAGCAGGTCCCGCCGGGGCACAAGTCGCTCGCCTTCTCCCTGCGCCTGCGAGCGCCGGACCGCACCCTCACCGCGGAGGAGGCCAACGCCGCCCGCGATGCCGCCGTCGCGGCGGCCGCTGCGCGGACCGGGGCGGTGCTGCGCGGTGCCTGACGCCCCCGGTCCGCCTCCGGCCCGGGTCGCCCTCGTCACCGGCGCGGGGCGGGGCATCGGCCGGGCCGTGGCGAGCGGGCTGGCGGGCGCGGGGCTCTCGGTCGGCTTGCTGGGCCGGACGCCGGAGCCGCTCGCCGAGGTGGCCGCGTCGGTCCGCGCCGCCGGCGGCCGGGCCGCCGACGTGGTCGCCGACGTCACGGACTGGTCCGGCGTCCGGTCCGCCGTCGACGCCGTCGAACGGCGGCTGGGCCCGGTCGACCTGCTCGTGAACAGCGCCGGTGCCATCGACGCGGTCGAGGTGCCCGTGTGGGAGGCGGACCCCGAGGAGTGGTGGCGGGTCGTGGAGACCGACCTGCGCGGGCCGTTCCACTGCGTCCGGGCCGTCGTGCCCGGGATGGTCGCCCGGGGTGGCGGTCGGGTGGTGGACCTCAACTCGGGCTCGGGGACCCGCGACATGCCGGTCTACTCGGCCTACAACGTGGCGAAGACCGGCCTGTTCCGGGTGGGCGGGGGCCTGCACGCCGCCGGGTACGACCTCGGCCTGCGCGCCTTCGAGGTGTCGCCGGGCGTGGTGGACACCGCGATGACGCGGGGGATGGCCGTTCACGCGGACCGCACCGACTGGACCGCTCCGGAGCACGTGGTCGAGCTGGTGGTGGCGGTGGCCCGAGGGGAGCTGGACGCCTGGTCGGGGCGGTTCCTTCGCGCCGGAGCGGACGATGTGGCCGAGCTGCGTCGGGTCGCCGCCGACGGCGCGCCACCCGGCCGCACCCTGGGTGTCCTGCCGTACGGTCCGGGGGACCCGCTCGACGGCCCGGGTCACGGTGCGAGTCGATGACTGGAGGTCTCGCCGTGGAGTACGTCGGACTCGTCGCGCGGTTCGTGCTGGCGGGGGTCTTCCTGCTGGCCGGCGTCACCAAGCTGCGGCACCCCGCAGGGTTCCGTGCCGCCGTCGCGAACTACCAGGTGCTGCCCACGCCGGTCGTGGCACCGGTGGCCGTCGCGCTCCCGTGGCTGGAGGTCGTGGTGGGTCTGGCCCTGCTGCTGGGGGTGCTGATCGTGCCGGTGGCCGTGCTGGCCGCGGTTGTCCTCGTGGCCTTCGCCGCCGGAATCGGGATCAACGTCCGGCGCGGCCGGACCATTGGGTGCGGGTGCGGTCTCGCCCGCCGGCAGCAGGTCAGCCACCGGCTGGTGGTCCGCAACGGGGTGCTCGCCGTCGCAGGGGTGGTCGTCGCCCTCGCACCGGCCGGGGCACTCGCCCTCTGGCCGGGGCCGTGGGTGCGGGCCGGCTCGGTGACCGACCTGGACGCCCTGGGGGTGCTGGTCGCGACGCTGGCGGTGGGCGGGCTGGCGCTCCTCGTGGTCGAGGTGCGGAGGTTCCTCGCCGCCCGCGGCAGCTCGCTCCTGCGCGTGGCGGGCTCGAGGTGAGTGCTGCCTGGGCGGTCGCCGTCGTCGCGCTGGCGCTGCTCGTCCTCGCCCTGGCAGCCGTGCTGGCCCGGCTGCTGACCGTCGTGACGTCGCTGGACCGCACCCTCGCGGGGGTGCAGGAGCAGGTCCGCCACCTGCGGCTGGACTCCATCCCCTCCGGATCGGTGGAGGTGCCCGCTGCTCCGGCGACCGCTCTCGTCAGCCTGGACCCCGGCTGTGCCAGCTGCCGCGACCTGGCCCTGGACCTCCAGGCGTCCGGCGTCCCCCGGGTCCCCGGCCTCGTGCTGCGACTCCTGGTGGAGGACTCCGCCGCCGGCCGGGCTCTCGCCGGTGGACTCGACGTGGAGCCGGTGGAACCCGACCCGGGCGGCGCTGCCCGGCTGCCGCACGTCCTGGTCGCCGCCGGGGACGGCCGCGTGCTCGCCAAGGGTGACCCGGCATCGGTGGCGGAGCTGGAGCGGATGCTCGCCGGGGTTGCATAGTCATTCCCTCCTAGGCATACTCATGCCTCGTCGCCGAGGAGGGGTCGAGGTATGGGACTGCGCGTCGCCGTCGCGGGCGCGAGCGGGT
>DATHTV010000265.1:0-19223 GCA_035462845.1 Jiangellales bacterium | reverse complement strand
ATCGTCTGCGACGTCCCGTACGTCGGCAAGCGCTGGGTGCACCAGGTGCACGACTACGACGAGGTGCGGGGCATCTCGTACTGGACCAAGAACTACCGCACGGGCATCGAGGCCGACGACGACGAGGCCACCCGACGGTCGTACGAGTACTACGACCCGATCGACACGCTGCCCGCCGAGGGCCAGGCGTGGTGGCACGAGCACGGCGGTGACCACCTCGCCGAGGCCGAGCGTCGCGCCGCGGCGTCGCGTGCGGCCGCGGAGGCGCAGGCGGCGGCCCCGGTCCACGTCTGACCGACGCGCAACCTCCCGCGGGCCCTGCTGGTCGAGGGCCGTGCGTCACAGCGACGGCGCGCGGCCCTCGTACGGCGTGGAGAGCACCACGGTGGTCCGGGTCGACACGTTTGCGGCCGCCCGGATGCGGGCGAGCAGCGTCTCCAGGTCGCCCGGGGTGGCGACCCGGACCTTGAGCAGGTAGGACTCGTCGCCGGCGACCGAGTAGCAGGACTCGATCTCGGCGATGTCGCGCAGGCGGTCTGGCGCGTCGTCGGGCTGGCTCGGGTCGATCGGCTTGATCGAGACGAAGGCCGTCAGCGGCAGCCCCGCTGCGTCGAGGTCGACGACCGCGGAGTAGCCCCGGATCACGCCGCGCTCCTCGAGGCGCCGCACGCGCTGGTGCACGGCGGAGGTGGACAGCCCGGTCGCCCGGCCGAGGTCCGTGTAGCTCATCCGGCCGTCCCCGGCGAGCAGCCGCACGATCCTGCGGTCCGTGTCCTCCACGGGCCGAACCCTAGTGCCGGCGGCGGGGACGTCGTCGGTGGCGCACCCGCCTGACAGACTCGCGGCGTGCACCTCGAGGAAGCCCGCGGGATGTGGCGGCCCGAGCCCGGCTGGCTCAACACCGCGTCGTACGGCCTGCCGCCCGACCCGGCCTGGGACGCGATGCAGGCGGCCCTGGGCGACTGGCGGGTCGGCCGGACCTCGTGGGAGCCGTGGGGCGGCGCGACCGAGCAGGCCCGGCAGGCCTTCGCGGCGCTCGTCGGCGTGCCGCCGGCGCACGTCGCCACCGGCGCGGCGGTCTCCTCGCTCGTCGCCCTGGTCGCCGGATCGGTCCCCGACGGCTCGCGGGTGCTGGTGCCGGAGGAGGAGTTCACCTCCAACCTCTTCCCGTGGCTCGTGCAGGCCGCACGGGGCGTGAGCGTGCGTACGGTCCCGGCGGCCGAGCTGGCAGGAGCGGTCGACCGGCGGACGGACATCGTGGCGTTCAGCCTCGTCCAGTCGGCCACCGGCGAGGTGGCCGACCTCGACGCGGTGGTCGGCGCCGCGGCCGACGTCGACGCGCTGACGGTCGTGGACGCGACCCAGGCGGTCGGCTGGCTGCCGGTCGACGCCTCCCGGGTCGACGTGCTGGTCTGCGCCGCCTACAAGTGGCTCTGCTCCCCGCGTGGGACGGCCTTCCTCACCATCCGCCCGGAGGTCGCGGACCGGGTGCAGCCCGCCCAGGCCGGCTGGTTCGCCGGCGACGACGTGCACACGTCCTACTACGGGCCGCCGCTGCGACTCGCCGGGGACGCCCGCCGCTTCGACGTCTCCCCCGCGTGGTTCTCCTGGGTCGGGACCGCTCCGGCGCTGGAGCTGATCGCGCACGTCGGCGTCGACGCCGTCCGCGACCACGACGTCGCCCTCGCCGACCGGTTCAGGGCTGGCCTCGGGCTGCCTCCGGCCGGGAGCGCGATCGTCTCGGTCGACGTCGCGGGCGCCGAGGACAGGCTCGCGGCCGCGGGCATCCGGGCCGCGGTGCGCGGCGGCCGGCTGCGGGCGGCCTTCCACCTCTACACGACGGAGGCCGACGTCGACCTCGCCCTGGACGCGCTGGCCGGGTGACCGGCGGACCGGTCAGGCGTCGAGGACGGCCAGCTCCCGAGGTCGCCGGTTCAGCCGCTCGACGCCCTCGTCGGTGACCACGACGATGTCCTCGATCCGGGCCCCGTACCGGCCGGGGTGGTAGATCCCCGGCTCGACGCTGAACGCCATCCCGGACTCGAGCGGCCGCTCGTTCCCGGCGACGACGTACGGGTCCTCGTGCGTCTCCATCCCGATACCGTGTCCGGTCCGGTGGACGAACAGGTCCCCCAGCCCGGCGTCGTCGATCAGCGCCCGGGCCACCGCGTCCACCGACGCGGCCGTCACCCCGGGTCGCACGTGGTCGACCGCCGCGCGCTGGGCGGTGAGCAGCACCGCGTACGAGTCCAGGAAGCGCTCCGGAGGCGTGCCCACCGCGTAGGTCCGGGTCGAGTCGGAGCAGTAGCCGTCGGCCGTGGTGCCGCCGATGTCGACGACGACCGGGTCCCCCGGCCGTACCGTCCGGGCGCCGAGCTCGTGGTGCGGGCTGGCGCCGTTCGGGCCCGAGGCGACGATGACGAAGTCGGCGCGCACGTGGCCCTCGGCGAGGATCGCAGCGGCGACGTCGGCCCCCACCTCGGCCTCGGTCCGCCCGGGTCGTAGCCACTCCCCCATGCGGGCGTGGACACGGTCGATGGCCGCTGCCGCGTCGCGGAGAGCCTGCACCTCCGCGGGCGACTTGCGCATCCGCAGCTCACGCAGCACCGCGCCGGCGAGGACCTGCTCGGCCGCGGGGAGCGCGGCACGGAAGCGCAGCACCTTCTCGGCCCACATGTGGTCGTCCAGGGCGACCCGCGTCGCGTTCCCGACGATGCCCGCGACGAGCGCGACCGGGTCGTCGGTCTCGTCCCAGGCGACGATCTCGAGGCCGCTCGCCGGCGAAGCCTCGGCGGCCAAACGCTCCAGCCGCGGCACGACGAGCACCGGGTCGCCGTCGGGCCGGACGACCAGGCACGTGAGCCGTTCGAGCGGGATCGCGTCGTAGCCGGTGAGGTAGCGCAGGTCGGCCCCCGGGGTGACCAGCAGCGCGTCGATGCCAGCAGCCCGGGTGGCGTCACGCGCAAGCTCCAGCCGGCGGGGGTCGTGGAGGATCACGACGCCGCACCCTACTGATCGGAGCTGCCACGGCCAGGAGTTACAGCGTGTGCGATCTCACGACGGATGGTGCGTTCCTTTCCCTACAGTGCGATCTGTCCTGCACGCCCAACGCGGCCCAGATGCCGTCGCTCGAGGGGATCGACCGTGGCCACAGGTTCGACAGACACCCTCGCGCTGTTCGAGCGGAACCGACTGAAGGCGCGCTCCACGGCTCGCATCTGTGACGTCCTGAGCGTCCTCTACGCGGCGGTCGTGATCGGGCTCCTCGTCCTGATCTTCGTGAGCTACGTCCGATTCAGGGGGCTGGGCCGCTTCGAGGCGCTGTTCGGCGCGATGCCGCTCGTGATCGCGGGACTCCTCGGCTACGGCGTTCTTCGTTGGCTCGGCAGCTCGTTGACGCTCCTGGCCGACATCTCCGAGCGTGCAGAGGGCTTCGACGTGAGCAGGGACTACGACGACGGCGCCGACCGCGCCGGGGCGACGTGAACCGGAGTCCTGCGCGACCCGTCCTCAGGGTGGAGTACGTCTGGGCTGGTGCGACCGGCGCGCGGGAGGACCCAGGGAGCCCGGCGCCGGAACTCGGAGCGCTACGGTGCGGCGGTGCCCGACCGACCGGACAAGCTCATGCTCCTCGACAGCGCCTCGCTCTACTTCCGAGCCTTCTTCGGCGTGCCGGACTCGATCCGTGCGCCGGACGGGTCCCCGGTCAACGCGGTCCGAGGGCTGCTGGACTTCATCGCCCGGCTGGTCTCCGTGCACCGGCCGACCCGCCTGGTGGCGTGCATGGACGCCGACTGGCGGCCGGCCTTCCGGGTCGCGGCGGTCCCCTCGTACAAGGCGCACCGGGTCGCCCCTCAGGGCGGTGAGGAGGTGCCGGACGACCTCACCCCGCAGGTCCCGGTCATCGAGGCGGTGCTCGACGCGTTCGGTCTCGCCCGCGTGGGCGTCCCCGGCTTCGAGGCCGACGACGTCATCGGGACGATCGCGGCGCAGGCCGACTGCCCGGTCGACGTGGTGTCCGGTGACCGGGACCTGTTCCAGGTGGTGGACGACGCGCGCCAGGTGCGCGTGCTGTACACCGCGCGCGGGGTGGGCAAGCACGAGGTGGTGGACGAGTCGGAGGTCCTGCGCCGGTACGGCGTCCCGGGCCGTCGCTACGCGGACTTCGCCATCCTCCGCGGTGACCCCTCGGACGGACTCCCCGGCGTCAAGGGCGTGGGCGAGAAGACCGCGGCCACGCTGGTCAGCCGGTTCGGCACGGTCGAGGACCTGCTGCTGGCGCTGGGCGACCCGTCCGCCGACCGGTCCCCCACCGTCCGGGTGAAGCTGGCCGCCGCCCGCGACTACCTGACCGCGGCGCCGGCCGTGGCCCGGGTACGCACCGACGCGCCGCTCCCCCCGTACGACGATCGCCTGCCCGGCCGGCCCGCCCACCCCGAGGACCTGGTGGAGCTGGCCGACCGCTGGGGGCTCGACAGCAGCGTCAACCGGGTGCTCAACGCGCTCGCGGCCTCGTCGGCATAGGCCTGGCCCGGCCTGGTTGGAGGAGGGTGGCCCTCATCCAACCCGCCATTGGAGGAGGGTGACCCTCCTCCAGTGGGAGCGTAGGAGGGTGGCCCTCCTCCAATCCCGGGTCGGAGCAGGGTGGCCCTCCTCCAATCCGGGGGTTGGAGCAGGGTGGCCCTCCTCCAGCTCAGGCGGGCGCCCCGTAGTCCACGACCCCTCGGCGCAGGGCGTCGACGGCCTGCCGCGCGGTACGCCGGAGGGGCGAGTCGCCGGCTGCGTCACCCACCTGGTCCAGCAGATCGAGCAGCTGCTTGACCGCGCGGACGAAGTCGCCGGCCGTGAGGTCCGCGCCGACCAGCACCCGCTCCAGCGGCGCCCCGGAGGCCCACTGCCAGGCGGCGAGCGCGAAGCCGAGGTCCGGCTCACGGAGGAAGTCCAGGCCGTGGTCGCGCTCCAGGGAGTCCAGGTCGGCCCACAGCCGCACCGTCTCGGCCAGGACCTCGGGGACCCGGCCGGGCGGGAGCTCCGGGGCAGCCGCGTCGTCGGGCTGGCGTGACTCGTACGTGAGGGCGGAGACCACTGCGGCGAGCCCGGGCGGGTCGAGGCCGTCCCACAGGCCTTCGCGCAGGCACTCGGCGGCGAGCAGGTCCAGCTCGCTGTAGAGCCGGGCCAGCCGGCGGCCGGGCTCGGTGACCTCGTCGCCGTGCAGGTAGCCGACGTCCTGCAGCAGCGAGCACACCCGGTCGAACTGCCGGGCGACGGTGTTGGTGCGCGACTCGACGCGACGCTGGAGCTGGTCGGTCTCGCGCTGCAGGCGCGCCCGCCGCTCGGCCCAGCGGGCGTGGTCCTCGCGGTCGTCGCAGCCGTGGCACGGATGCGCCCGCAGCCGGCGACGCAGGTCGGTGAGGGCCTCGTCGTCGGCGGCGGCCGACCTGCCGCCGCGCGACCGGCGACGGCCGCCGGACTCGGGTGCGGCAGCCCGGAGGGCAGCCGCGAGGTCACGCCGAGAGCCGGCCGACCGGGGGTCGAAGGACCGCGGCACCGTGATCCGCCCGAGTGGCTCCACCGGGTCGCGGAAGTCGGTCAGTGCCAGCCGGCGGACCTGGCGCCCCTCGGTCAGCACGCTCGGCCGCGGCCCGTCGGCAGGACCCCCGGGCACCCCCGGGTCGAGGACCACGGCCAGCCCGGCGAAACGGCCGGACGGCACGCGGACCAGGTCTCCCGGGCGCAGGCGTTCGAGCGACTGCACGGTGGCGGCGCGGGCCAGCCGGGCGCCGTCGCGGGCCAGCGCCGCCTCGCGCTCGCCGATCCGGCGGCGCAGGTCGGCGTACTCCTCGAAGTCGCCGAGGTGGCAGGACATCGCCTCCGCGTAGCCCTCCACCGCCGCCTCGTTGCGGCGGATCGTGCGGGCCAGACCGACGACCGCGCGGTCGGCCTGGAACTGCGCGAAGGAGGACTCCAGCAGCTCGCGGGCGGTGTGCCGCCCGACCTGGCCGACGAGGTTGACGGCCATGTTGTAGGAGGGACGGAACGACGACCGCAGCGGGTAGGTGCGGGTCGAGGCGAGCCCGGCGACCGACTCCGGGTCCAGCGTGGCCTGCCAGAGGACGACTGCGTGCCCCTCGGCGTCGATGCCGCGACGGCCGGCCCGGCCGGTCAGCTGGGTGTACTCGGCGGGGGTGACGTCGGCGTGGGTCTCGCCGTTCCACTTCACCAGCCGCTCGAGCACGACCGAGCGGGCCGGCATGTTGATTCCGAGCGCGAGCGTCTCGGTCGCGAAGACCGCGCGGACCAGGCCCTGGGTGAACAGCTCCTCGACGACCTCCTTGAAGGTGGGGAGCATCCCAGCGTGGTGCGCGGCGACGCCGGCCTCGAGCCCCGCCAGGAAGTCGTGGTAGCCGAGCACGTGCAGGTCCTCGTCCGGGATGTCGGCGCACCGCGCCTCCACCAGGGCGCGGATCCGGGGCCGCTCGGCCGGCTCGGTCAGCCGCAGGCCGGCGGACAGGCACTGCATCACCGCGGCGTCGCACCCGGCCCGGCTGAAGACGAAGGTGATGCACGGCAGCAGATCCGCGGACTCCAGCCGGTGCAGCACCTCGGTGCGCCCCGGCGTGTACGAGCCGGAGCGGCGACGCGGCCGGTGCCCGCCGCGCTGCGGCCGGCGGTCCCCCAGCCGGGTGATCCGCTTCTCGTCCCGTGCCAGCCGCACGAGCTCGGGGTTGACCCGCTTCTGGCCGTCGTCGACGAAGAGGTCGTGCAACCGTGGGCCGACCATCACGTGCTGCCACAGCGGGACCGGCCGTCGCTCCTCGACCACCACGTCGGTCGGTCCGCGCACGGTGCCCAGCCACTCGCCGAACTCCTCGGCGTTGGAGACGGTGGCCGAGAGGGAGACCAGCGCGACCGCGTCCGGCAGGTGGATGATCACCTCCTCCCAGACCGCGCCACGGAAGCGGTCGGCGAGGTAGTGGACCTCGTCCATGACCACCCAGCCAAGGCCCGCGAGCGTCGGCGAGCCTGCGTAGAGCATGTTGCGCAGCACCTCGGTCGTCATGACGACCACGGGGGCGTCCCCGTTGACGCTGCGGTCGCCGGTGAGCAGCCCGACCCGCTCGGGCCCGTGCTCGCGCACCAGGTCGCGGTACTTCTGGTTGGACAGCGCCTTGATCGGCGTCGTGTAGAACGCCTTCCGTCCGTGCTCCAGCGCGAGGTGGACCGCGAACTCCCCCACCACCGTCTTGCCCGAGCCGGTCGGCGCGGCGACCAGGACGCCCCGGCCCTCCTCGACCGCTCGGCAGGCCCGCAGCTGGAAGTCGTCGAGCGGGAAGTCGTACCTCCCGGCGAAGCGGTGCAGCGCGGTGTCCTGCTCCTGCCGGCGCCGCCGCGCTGCGGCGTAGCGCTCCGCGGGCGAGGCCATACCGCCACCGTACCCGGGAAGGTCTGTTGGCACTCGGGCGTTGAGAGTGCTAGACGATTGGCACTCGACGTCCTAGAGTGCTAATCGAGACGGTTCCCGACACCAGATCGAGGAGGGATCACGATGGCGATGACCATCTGGGACCCGTTCAGCGCGCTGGCCCGAGTCGACACCGACTTCGACCGGACCTTCGATCAGCTCGTACGACGGACCTTCGGCGGTCGCGCCGGAGCCGCCGCGAGCGCCGCGGCCGGCTTCGTCCCCGCCGTGGACATGACCCGCGAGGGCGCCGACGTCGTCATCCGGCTCGAGCTGCCCGGCGTGGACATCGACGACGTCGACATCGAGGTGGCCGACGGCCGGCTGACCGTGACGGGCCGGCGTACCGACCAGCACGTCATGCGGTCCGACGACGACGACCGCCAGGTGCTCGTCCGCGAGCAGCGCTACGGCGCGTTCCGCCGCGACTTCGCGCTGCCCGAAGGCGTGGACGCCGACGCGGTCGACGCGGCGTACGACAAGGGCATCCTCGAGCTGCGCGTGCGCGGCGTCGTCCCGCAGCCGAGCAAGCCGCGCAAGGTCGAGGTGCGCTCGTCCGGCACCGCCACGACCAAGGCCGTCGGCCAAGGACACGGAGACGACGTCGTCCAGGGTCAGGAGGGCTGAGGCCGGCCCAGCACCTGCACGGCCCCGGGGACGGCCTCGAAGCCGCGCGGCAGGGTGCCGAGCACCTCGCCGTCGACGTACGTGGTGATCCCCGGGGCCGCCAGGTGCACCTGGCGGGCCTGCAGCACCGTGACCGCCGGGTGCGTCACGTGCGTGCCCCGGTACACCCGCGGGAAGACCCGCAGGAACTCGTACGTGGGCAGCTCGGCGAGCACGAGCACGTCGAGCAGCCCGTCGTCGGTCCGGGCGTCCGGGGTGACCAGCATCCCTCCGCCGTAGGACCGGGCGTTGCCGACCACGACCAGCATCGCCCGGGTCTCCCAACGCCGGCCGTCGGTCTCCACGACGTACGGCAGCGGACGGCCGACGCCGAGCTCGGCCAGCATCGCGATCGGGTAGCGGGAGCGGCCGCGCGGCCAGGACATGCGGTTGGCCCGGTCGTTCACGCGAGCGTCGAAGCCGGCCGCGGCGACGCACCCGAACCACGTGCCCTCGCTGCGGCCGAGGTCCACCGGCCGGCTGGTCCCCGCCCGCACGGCCCGGGCGATCCCGCGGGCCGCGGCGACCGGGTCGTCCAGAGGGACGCCGACCGCCCGGGCGAAGTCGTTGCCCGTGCCGGCCGGGACCACGCCGAAGGGGACGTCGCCGCCGGCGACCGCCTGCAGGGCCAGGTGGACCATGCCGTCACCGCCGACGGCGACCACGGCGTCCGGCTGCTTCTCCACGGCCCGGGCCGCGAGCTCCGCGGCCTCGCCGGCGTCGCGCCCCCTGACCTCGCGCACCCCGATGCCCTCGGTACGCAGCGCCGTGGCGGCGGCCGCCGCGACCCGGGCACCCCGTCCGTGGGCGGCCGTGGGGTTGACCAGGAGGACCACCTCGTGCGGCACGGCGTGAGGTTAGCGCCTGGGCAGGTCAGGTGACGTCGTCCGTGCGTCGGCCGCTCCCGTCCGTGACGACGCCCGGCTCCTCGTCCAGGGCCGAGGTCACGTCGTCGTGCGCCTCGTCGGCGACCGGCTCGATCTCGGACGCCTCGTCGTCGTCCAGGGCGCCGTAGTCGGGTTCGCTGCCCGACCTGGCCCGGCGCCGGTCGTTGAGCTTGCACACCGCGTACGAGAGGGCGAAGAGCAGGCACATCGGCCCGGCCAGCAGCGACATCGTCACGGGGTCGCCCGTGGGGGTGGCCACGGCCGCGAACACGAAGATCCCCATGATGATCCACCGGGCGCTCCGGCCCAGCCGGTCCCCCGAGAGCACCCCGACGGCGTTGAGCAGCACCACGAACACGGGGAGCAGGAAGGCCAGGCCGAAGACCAGCAGCAACCGCAGCACGAAGTTGAGGTAGCCGGAGAAGCTGACGTAGTTGGAGACCTCGCCCGGGGTGAAGTTCAGGATGACGTTGAGACCGACGGGGAGGATGGCGTAGCCGAGCGCGACCCCCGCGGCGAACAGCGGCACCGAGGTGAGCAGGACCGTCGTCGTCCACCGCCGCTCGTTGCGGTACAGGCCCGGGGTGACGAACGCCCACAGCTGGTAGATCCACACCGGCGCCGCGACGACCAGCCCGGTGAACAGCGCCACCTTGAACGGCACCGTGAACGGGTCGGCGATCCCGTCGAAGATGACCTTGGCGTCGAGACCCCGCTCCTCCGCCAGCGGGACGACGGCCTCGTTGAACGGCCGGGTCAGCCAGCCGAAGATCGTCTGGTAGAAGACCAGGCCCAGGACGCCGCCGGCGACGATCGCCAGCACGGACCGGCCGACCCGGCTGCGCAGCTCGCGCAGGTGGTCGGCCAGCGGCATCCGCCCCTCGTCGTCACGGGGACGCCGAGCCCGGGACCCGCGACCGATCGAGGTGGCCACCGGTCCGGCCCCCGGTCAGCGGTCGGTGCGCTCGGACTCCGGGGCCCGGGAGGGGGCGGAGTCGGCGACCGGGTCGCCGGGCGTCGTGGGGCGTGGCTCGGCGGGCTGCGACTCCACCGCGCGCGGTGCCGGCGCCGCGGTGGTGTCCGGGGCCTCGTCGTCGTCGCGCAGGCCCTTGGTCTCGGCCTTGAAGATGCGCATGGACCGCCCCAGGCCGCGCGCCGTGTCCGGCAGCTTCTTGGCGCCGAACAGCAGCAGCACGATGAGCAGGATGATGATCAGTTCGGCTGGTCCGAGCTGGCGGAACATGACTACCTCTTCCGGTGGGGCTGGGCCGAACTCATCGTACGCCGTGCCGGTAAGGCCCAGGCGTCGGCGCCGGGCTGTCCGCCGGGGTGACGGGTGGCATGACCGGTGGGGCCGGGTGGTCACCGTCGGCTGGCGGAGCGATCGCGTCCAGTGACGCCTGCAGTGCAGCGGAGGCCGCGGCGAGCTCCCCCGCGAGGCGGCGACCCCGCACGTACAAGGAGCGCGTGGCCAGGCCGAGCACGGCCACCGCCCCCAGCAGCAGCGCGACGACGAGCAGGACCCACAGCATCGCCGGCAGCCTAGCCCGCGGTGCTGCCGGCCCCGACGGGAGCCTCGTACGCGCGCAGCGCCTCGCGGGCGTCGGCGCGCACCTGGGCGGCCAGTGCGGGCGGGTCCTCGACCCGCGCCGCCCCGCCGAGCCGGAGGACGAGCCGGCGCACCCAGCGGGTGTCCGGCGTCCGCAGCCGGACCCGCAGGTGGCCCTGAGCGGTCTCCTCCACGGACTCGCAGGGGTACTGCTCGGCGACCCAGCGGGCCCCCGGACCGAGGTCGAGGGTGACCAGGTCGTCGTCCGGTGACGGCTGGAACAGCCCCGCGCTGAGGTCACGCGGCCGGGCCCCCGGCGGGACGGCGCCGGCGACGTCCAGCACCGTGGCGGCCGTGATCCGGTCCAGCCGGAACAGCCGGACGTCGCCCACGCGCCGGCACCAGCCCTCGAGGTAGGACCGCCCGTCCACCACCGCGAGCCGCATCGGGTCGACGTCCCGCTCGGTGGTCTCGTCGCGTCCGGGCACCCAGTAGGTGAGGTGGAGGCGCCGGCCCTCGGTGAGGGCCCGCCGCACCGCGGACGCGACGTGGTCGGCCGCGACGGTGTCGACCTCGACCCGGACGGCGGCCGCCCGCTCCGCCGACGACCCGGCGGCGTGCTCGAGCTTGGCCACCACCCGGTCGACGGCCGCCCGCTCGCCGACCCCCGGGACGGCCGCCAGGGCGCGGACCGCGACGAGCAGGGCGAGTGCCTCGTCCGTGCCCAGCCGCAGCGGCCTGGCGAGGTAGTCGGCGTTGGAGACGTTGATGACGCCCTCCCCCTCGACTGCCTCCATGTCGACCTCGATGTAGTCGCCCATGGCCAGTCCCGGCAGGCCCGAGAACCACAGGACGTCCAGGTCGCGCACCACCTGACGCTCGCTGACGCCGAACAGCTCCGCGACCTCGGCGACCCGCACACCGGGGTGAGCCAGCAGGTACGGGAGCATGGCCAGCAGCCGCGAGACCTGCTCCTGGGCCCCGGCGCTCACCGCCGGCCGCCCTCGGCCACGGCCGTCAGCCGGTCCACCGTCCGGTCCCGGACCTCGGCGGGGGCCACGACCACGGCGGCTGCGCCGTAGGCCGCCACCTCCTCGGCGAGCACGCCCGCGTCGGCGTAGGGCACCTCCACGAGGTCCCAACCGGGTGCCTCGGCCGTCACGGACACCGCCCGGCGGCGCAGCCCCCACCCGGCGCCGGCCCGGACCCGGACGGACGCCGTCCCCGCCACCGCGGGCGGGGTCAGCGAGGCGGCCGCCTGCCGGACCTGGTCGGGTGGCGGCACCTCGTACGCACCGGCGCGCCCGTGCCGGGCGACCGCGCCGACCACGCGGGACAGCCGGAACATGCGCGGCGCGTCCCGGTCGCGGTCGCGGCCGACGACGTACCAGCGCCCGTGCCAGGAGAGCACGCTCCACGGCTCGAGACGGCGGCGCTCGGCCGCCGGGGCCCCCGGCTTGGTGTAGTCGAAGGAGACGACGCGCCGGTCCCGGAGCGCCTGCCAGAGCGGCCAGAACGCCGGCTCCTCGGCGGCCAGCCGGGGCTCGACGGCGGCCAGCGCGCGCGTGTCGGTCTCCACGCCCGCGGCCCGCAGCGTGAGCCGGGCCCGGCTCGTCGCCTCGGCCAGCGTGGCGTGCTGCCACACCCGCGCGGCGAGCCCGAGCACCGCGGCCTCGTCGGGCTCGAGGCTGATCGCCGGCAGCTCGAAGTCGCTGCGCCGGATCCGGTACCCGATCTCCTCGTCGGGTGCGAACGGGTCCTCGGCTCCGGTCTCGATCGGGATCCCGAGCTCGCGCAGCTCCTCCTTGTCCCGCTCGAACATCCGCTCGAAGGCCTCGTCGGTCTGGTCGCCGTATCCGCCGACCACCTGGCGCAGCCGCGCCTTGGGCAGGTAGGTGCGGGCGACGAGCAGCGCGATCACGAGGTTCATCAGGCGTTCGCTCTTGGCCTGGGACACCCGGGCACCCCCTCTCCGCCGCCGCTGCGGGCCTCCGCCCGGCGAGGCTAGCGAATCGCTAGCCTGCGCCCGTGATCCGCTGGCGCAGGGGCGTGGTCACCGGGGTCCGGCGAGAGTGGCCCGGTGCGCTGGAGCTCGACGTGGAGATCGGTGGCGAGGGGGGTGGGCCGGCCCGCGCGCTCGCCTACGACGCGCTCGTCGGCCGCCCCGAGCGCGGCGAGACCGTGCTCCTCAACACGACGGCGCTCGCGCTCGGTCTCGGCACCGGCGGGTACGCGATCGTGGTGGCCACCCCCGACCGGCTGCCCGCGGACCCGCCCCCGGGGCCCGGGCACCTGGTCAAGGCCAGGTACACGCCCCTGCAGGCGACGGTGCTGGGCGTCGACGAGCAGGACTCCCCGTACCACGAGGTGCTGCGCGAGGCCGACGACCTGGCGGGGATGCCGGTCGTGGTCGCCGACCTGCACTCGGCGCTGCCCGCGGTGGTCGCGGGGCTGCGCGCCGACCGCCCGGGGCTGCGGGTGGTCTACCTGATGACCGACGGCGGCGCGCTCCCGCTGTGGTTCAGCCGTTCGGTGGCCGCCCTGCGCGCCGCCGGGTGGCTGGCGGCCACCGTCACCGTCGGGCAGGCGGTCGGCGGCGACGCCGAGGCGGTCACCCTGCACTCGGGCCTGCTGGCGGCCCGGCACGTGCTCGGCGCCGACGTCGCCGTGGTGATCCAGGGACCCGGCAACCTCGGCACCGGGACCCGCTGGGGGTTCAGCGGGGTCGCCTGCGGCGAGGCGCTCAACGCCGCGGGGGTCCTCGGCGGGCGGCCGGTGGCGGCCCTCCGGGTCAGCGCAGCCGACCCGCGCGAGCGCCACCGAGGCGTGTCGCACCACTCGCTCACCGCGTACGGCCGAGTGGCGCTGGCACGCGCGGACGTCGTCGTGCCGCGGCTGGACGGACCCCTGGGCGATCAGGTCCGTGAGCAGGCCGCCGCCCTCTCGCCGCCGCACCGGCTGGTCGACGTAAACGTGGACGGCCTGCGCGACGCGCTGCGCGACGTCCCGGTCCGGCTGTCCACGATGGGACGCGGTCTCGAGGAGGACCCGGCCGCGTTCCTGGCCTCGGCCGCCGCGGGCCGGCACGCGGCCGCCCTGACCGGCTGACAGCCGGCGCTAGCGGACGTCGAGCAGGTCCACCACGAAGATCAGGGTCTCACCGGGTGCGATGGCGCTGCCGGCGCCGCGCTCCCCGTACCCCAGGTGCGGCGGCACGACCAGCCGCCGGCGACCGCCGACCTTCATCCCCTGCACGCCCTGGTCCCAGCCGGCGATGACCCGCCCGGCGCCCACGGGGAACTGGAACGGGCTGCCCCGGTTCCACGAGGCGTCGAACTCCTCGCCGGTGGAGTAGGACACGCCCACGTAGTGCACGACCGCGGTCGAGCCCGCGGTCGCCTCGACCCCGCTGCCCTCCACCAGGTCGTCGATGCGCAGCGTGTCGGGAACGGGGAAGTCCGGGAAGTCGACCTCCGGCTTGTCCATGGCTGGCCTCCGCTCAGATCGTGCCGACGACGTCGACGACGAGCACCAGTGCCTCGCCCTCGCCGCCCTCGGGGACGTTGTCCGCCGCGGCGACCCGGACGATGGCGCGACTGCCCACGTTCTGGCCCTCCAGCGCGGTGGCCAGACCTGGCAGCTGCTCGAGCTGCTCGGGGACGATGAGGGCCGGCTGCTGCTCCCACGAGGAGAACTGCGTCTCCCCGGTGGCGTACGAGACCTGGAGGACCTTGGCGATCAGGGACTCGCCGATCGGCTCGCCGTCCCCGGCCACCAGCAGCACCGCGTCGGACGTGGCGGGGGGCTCGGTCCCGGTCACCGTCACGGTCGGCGCCTCGGTGCCGTCTCCCTCGACGGTCGGCAGGCCCGGGGGCAGATCGGTGACCGGCGTGCCGGAGATGGCCACGTCGTCGGGGACGGTGTCCACGATGTCGACGACGAAGACCAGCGTGGAGTCGGGCGGGATCGACCCGTCGGGGGTCCCCTGCTCGCCGTAGCCCTGGTCGGGCGGGATGACCAGGAGCACCCGGGAGCCGACCTTCTGGCCGACCAGGCCCTCGTCCCAGCCGGGGATCACCGCGCCCTCACCGATGCCGAACCCGGCGGGTTGCCCGCGGTCGTAGCTGTTGTCGAACACGTTGGGCTCGCCGTCCTCGCCCGGCTCCCAGGTCTGGCCCAGGTAGTCGGCGAGGAGGAAGTCGCCGGCGGCGACCTCGGCGCCGTCACCCTCGGACAGCACCTCGACCACGAGCTCGTCGGAAGGCTCGCCCTCCGGGATCTCGACGACCGGCTTCTCGCCGAACTCCCCGGTCGCCGTGGGGACGTCGCCGGACGCGCCGGAGGCCGCGTCGCCGTCGCCGGTGTCGCTGCCGCAGGCGGCGAGACCGAGGGTGGCGGAGATCAGGAGCGCGATAAGCGCGGGGGTACGGCGCACGGTGGGGCGTCCTCGTCTGGGGGGCATCAGGTCTCGACCACCCGGGGCAGGACAGAGCCGGTGACGTCATCCGGGGCGGGCCGAGGTGGCCACCCTAACCCGGCAGCCTGAGAAGTCCCTGAGCCGGGCGCCGCCGCGGGGCCCGTGGTGGCGGGCGTCACATGCCGGCGATGAGCCGCTCCACGCGCTCGTCGACGGACCGGAACGGGTCCTTGCACAGGACGGTGCGCTGCGCCTGGTCGTTGAGCTTGAGGTGGACCCAGTCGACGGTGAAGTCGCGACGGCGTTCCTGTGCCCGCCGCACGAACTCCCCGCGGAGCCGCGCCCGTGTGGTCTGCGGCGGGACCGACTTCGCCCGGAAGACGTCGAGGTCGCGGGTCACCCGGGTCACGGCGCCCTTGCGCTCGAGCAGGTAGTAGAGACCCCGTCCACGGTGGATGTCGTGGTAGGCCAGGTCGAGCTGGGCGATCCGGGGACTCGTGAGCGGCAGGTCGTGCCGCTCGCGGTAGCGCTCGATGAGGCGGTACTTCGTGACCCAGTCGATCTCGCGCTCCACCAGCGACAGGTCACCGGAGTCCACCGCCTTGAGCGTGCGCTCCCACAGGTCGAGCACGCGCTGGACCACCGGTGAGTCGAGCTCCCGCTGGTCGACGAAGGCCCGGACCTTGGTGAAGTACTCCTCCTGGATCGCCAGCGCGGAGGCCTCGCGGCCGTTGGCGAGCCGCACCTTGCGGCGCCCGGTCATGTCGTGGCTGATCTCCCGGATCGCCCGGATCGGGTTCTCCAGCGTGAGGTCCCGCATCGGCACCCCCGCCTCCACCAGCCGCAGCACGAGGTCGGTGGCCCCCACCTTGAGCAGCGTGGTGCACTCGTTCATGTTCGAGTCGCCGACGATGACGTGCAGGCGGCGGTAGCGCTCGGCGTCGGCGTGCGGCTCGTCGCGGGTGTTGATGATGGGCCGGGACCGGGTGGTCGCGGAGGACACGCCTTCCCAGATGTGCTCCGCCCGCTGGCTCACGCTGAACACCGCGCCGCGGGGGGTCTGGAGCACCTTGCCGGCGCCGCAGATGATCTGCCGGGTGACCAGGAACGGGATGAGCACGTCGGCCAGCCGGGAGAACTCGCCGTGCCGCGCGACCAGGAAGTTCTCGTGGCACCCGTAGGAGTTCCCGGCGGAGTCGGTGTTGTTCTTGAACAGGTAGACGTCGCCGGCGATGCCCTCCTCGCGCAGGCGCTTCTCGGCGTCGACGAGGAGGCCCTCGAGCACCCGCTCACCGGCCTTGTCGTGCGTCACCAGGTCGGTGATCGAGTCGCACTCCGGCGTGGCGTACTCGGGATGGCTGCCCACATCGAGGTAGAGCCGCGCACCGTTGCGCAGGAAGACGTTGCTGCTGCGACCCCAGGACACCACCCGCCGGAACAGGTAGCGCGCCACCTCGTCCGGCGACAGCCGCCGCTGGCCGCGGAACGTGCACGTGACCCCGTACTCGTTCTCGATGCCGAAGATGCGGCGGTCCATGGGCTCACACTACGTCGGCGGGGCCTCCGGCTCCGGCTCCGGCGCGGTGGCGAGCAACCGGTCGAGCTCGGCGCCCTGCACCCGGCGGAAGGCCCGCCGGGTCCGGCTGCGCTCGAGCACGGCGACCTCCAGGGCGTCCGCGGTGACCTCCCGGGGGGCCGGCCCGTCGTGGGCCAGCCCCCCGACGGCGACCCGCAGGGCCGCGGACAGCGGCATGCCGTCGCGGTAGTGCTCGCCCACGTGCCGGCTGATCTGCTCGGCCGACCCCCCCATGACCGCGAAGCCGTGCTCGTCGGCGACCGACCCGTCGTACGTGAGCCGGTAGACCTGGTCCGTCGCCGGGCCGTCCCCCACCTCGGCGACGATGATCTCCACCTCGTACGGCTTCGGCTCCTGCGTGAAGATCGTGCCCAGCGTCTGGGCGTACGCGTTGGCCAGCCCGCGTCCGGTCACGTCCTGCCGGTCGTAGGCGTAGCCCCGCAGGTCGGCGAGGCGGACGCCGGCGATCCGGAGGTTCTCGAACTCGTTGTACTTGCCCACGGCGGCGAACGCGATCCGGTCGTAGATCTCGCTGATCTTGTGCAGGGCTCGCGAGGGGTTCTCGGCCACCAGCAGGATCCCGGCGTCGTACTGGACCACGACGACGCTGCGGCCCCGCGCGATCCCCTTGCGGGCGTAGTCCGCCCGGTCCTTCATCAGCTGCTCGGGCGAGACGTAGAACGGCATCGTCATCGCGGGGGGTCCTCTCGCACGGGGGCCGGCGGGCCCGGGTGTGGCGGCACGGTCAGAGCATCGGGGCCTGGGGCCCGTCCGGGTGGGTGCGCCGGGCTCCCACGACGCTCTCGACGACGGCGCCCACGTCCTCGTCCTCGAGCCGTCGGTAGCCCCGGTGGTCCACCACGGCGACCACCGGCCAGATCCGCCGGGACAGGTCGGGCCCGCCCGTCGCCGAGTCGTCGTCGGCGGCGTCGTAGAGGGCCTGGACGCACACCGTGACGGCGTCCTCGGGGCCGAGGTCGTCGCGGTACAGCTTCTTCAGCGACCCGCGGGCGAACAGCGACCCCGAGCCCACGCTGTGGAACGAGTGCTCCTCGTAGCGCCCGCCGGTGACGTCGTAGGAGAAGATCCGCCCACCGCCCGTCGCCAGGTCGTGACCCGCGAAGAGCGGGACCACCGCGAGCCCCTGGAGCGCCAGACCCAGGTTGCCCCGGATCATCGCCGCCAGCC
Organism: Jiangellales bacterium; assembly: GCA_035462845.1. GTDB lineage: Bacteria > Actinomycetota > Actinomycetes > Jiangellales > Jiangellaceae > DASTQL01. The sequence goes on along the minus strand of DATHTV010000265.1, from coordinate 1,478 downwards.
GGTTGGCCTTGCCGTCGAGCGAGAGCACGGTGCCCTCGATCTTCTCGTAGTGCTCGAGCTCGACCTGGAACAGCCGCACCATCTCGACGGCCACCCCGGCGGCCCCGGCGATGCCGACGCACGAGTAGGCGTCGGCGGGGAAGACCTTCTCGATGTCGCGCTGGGCGATGACATTGCCCATGGTGGCGCGCCGGTCGCCCGCCATCACCACTCCGCCGGCGAAGGCCGCGGCCACGATGGTCGTGCCGTGCGGGACCTCCAGCGGTCCGCTCCCGCCGGGGACCGTGCGCCGTCCGGGGAGCAGGTCGGGAGCGTGCTCCCCGAGGAAGTCGGTGAAGGAGGAGGAGCCCGCGGTGGTGAACGCGAGCGGGAGCCGCCCGTGCGAGCCGTCGGCCAACGTCACTCCCCGCCCTTTTGCACGAAACCGCGGACGAACTCCTCCGCGTTCTCCTCCAGCACCTCGTCGATCTCGTCGAGGATCGCGTCGACGTCGCCGGCGAGCTTGTCCTGCCGCTCCCTGAGGTCTTCGGAGACCTCGGTCGCCTCGGTGTCGGCGGCGTCCTCGCTGCGGCGGGTCTGCTTGTGCTGCTGCCCACCGGTGTCCCGTGTCGCCATGCCAGTCCTCCTCGCGGGCGGCCGTGCCGTCCCTGCCGACCCTACCCAGCGGGACCGACGCGCGCTCGGCCCGGCGGCGGGGCGGTGGCAGCAGCGCCGTGGGCGTCGGACGGGCGGTCAGCGGCCCGACAGCGCGCGGAGGAGGTCCTCCGCCGTCCGGCTGCGGTCGAGCAGCTCGCCGACGTGGGCCCGGGTGCCCCGCAGCGGCTCCAGGGTGGGCACGCGCTGGAGGGCGTCGCGCCCCGGCAGGTCGAAGATCACCGAGTCCCAGGACGCCGCGGCGACGCTGTCGGCGTAGCGCTCGAGGCACTTCCCGCGGAAGTACGCGCGGGTGTCCTCGGGCGGCTCGAGGACGGCCTGGGCCACCGAGGTGTCCGAGACCATCCGCTCGATCCGGCCCAGGCCGAGGAGCCGGTGGTAGAGCCCCTTGGCCGGCCGGACGTCGGAGTACTGCAGGTCCACCAGGTGCAGCTTCGGGTGGTCCCAGTCCAGGCCGTCACGGTCGCGGTAGGACTCGAGCAGGGCGAGCTTCGCCACCCAGTCCAGCTCACTGACGCACAGCATCGGGTCCTCGGCCAGCCGGGACAGCACCGACTCCCAGCGCTCCAGCACCTCCAGGGTGTCCGCGTCCGCGTCGGCGCCGTACCGGTCCTCGACGAACTTGCGCGCCTGCTCGCAGTACTCGGTCTGCAGCTGGACCGCGGTCACCGTCCGGCCGTCGGTCAGGGTGAGCAGGTGGCGCAGGGTCGGGTCGTGCGACACCCGGTGCAGGGAGGTGACCGGCTTCTCGACGCCCAGGTCCCCCGGCAGGAAGCCCTCCTCGACCATGGCCAGCACCAGCGAGGTGCTGCCGACCTTGAGGA
>DATHTV010000264.1:0-5281 GCA_035462845.1 Jiangellales bacterium | reverse complement strand
CCCCGGCTCTGGGAGTACCGCGAGCGTCACACCGAGGCCGTCGCCACCCTGGCGGCCGGGCTCGGCCCACCGCACAAGATGGACGTCGCCCTGCCCCTGGACCGGCTCGGCGCCTTCCTCGCCGAGCTGCCCGCCGCGACGGCGCCCCACCCCACGTACGTCTGGGGGCACCTGGTCGAGGGGAACCTGCACGTCAACGTGCTCGGCGCCGCCCCCGACGACCCGGTCGACGAGGAGGTGCTGCGCCTGGCCGCCTCGTACGGGGGCAGCATCGCCGCCGAGCACGGGGTCGGCGTGGCCAAGGCCCGCCTGCTGCACCTGACCCGCTCCGACGCCGAGATCGCCGCCATGCGGTCGGTCAAGCGTGCGCTCGACCCGGACGGCCTGCTCAACCCCGGCGTCCTGCTGCCCGACGGACCCCGCGACGTGTAGCCGGCCCGTCTCCGTGGGACGCTCCCGCGGTGGACGCCCCGCGCCCCCGGGTCATCGCCCACCGCGGCTCCAGCGAGGACGTCGCGGAGCACACGCTCGCGGCCTACGAGAAGGCCATCGCCGACGGCGCCGACGGGCTGGAGTGCGACGTGCGGCTGACCGCGGACGGTCACCTGGTCTGCGTCCACGACCGCCGGGTCGAGCGGACCTCCAACGGCCGCGGGCCCGTCTCGGCGCTGGAGCTGGCCGACCTCGCCGAGCTCGACTTCGGCGGCTGGCGCCGTGGCTGGGACCTCGACGACGAGGCGGAGTGGCCGGAGCGCACGCGTACGGGGATCCTGACCCTCGACCGCCTGCTCCGCGTGGTCCGCGACGCCGGCCGTCCGCTCGAGCTGGCCGTCGAGACGAAGCACCCGACCCGTTACGCCGGTCTGGTGGAGCGACGCCTGGTCGAGCTGCTCGACCGGCACGGCCTGGCTCATCCGCCCCTCGGCGCCGCCTCGGCCGTGCGCGTGATGTCCTTCTCGCCGCTCTCGCTGCGCCGGCTCCGGCGGCTGGCCCCGAGCGTGTCCACCGTGCTCCTCATGGACCGGCTGCCGCTGCGGTTCCGGGACGGCTCGCTGCCGGTCAACGTACGGTCGGCGGGGCCCGGGATCGACGTCGTGCGCCGCCACCCCGCGGCCGTACGGGCGTTCCAGGAGCAGGGGCACGAGGTGCATGTCTGGACCGTGAACGACGCCGCCGACGTGCGCCGATGTGTCGACCTGGGCGTCGACGTGATCATCACTGACCGGCCCGCGGCGGTGCTCGGCCAACTGGCGTCCGGCCGGGCTCCGTGACGAGCACCTCAGCACCGCCCTGATGGTGGTGGTTTCGGCACCCCGGTCGACCGGGCACCGTAGGGCCGGACTGTCCGAGACCGTGGCCCGGGAGGAGGGAGGCGATGGCACGCCCCGCCACCTCCGGGCGGGCCCTCGCCACCAGGTCGTTGCTGCTGCCACGCACGCCCCGCTGCGTCCGCGACGCGCGAGCGCACGTGCGTGAGGATCTCGCCGCGACGGCCCTGCCCGACGGCGCGATCGAGGACGTGCTCCTCGTCGTCTCCGAGCTGGTCTCCAACTCCCTGCGCCACGCCCGCCCCTTGCCCGGTGACGACGCCGTCGCGCTCCGCTGGGACTGCGACGAGGCGTCGGTCGTCGTCCGGGTCACCGACGGTGGCGGGCCGACCTTCCCCCGTGCCAGACCGCCGGCGACGAGTGCCCTCGGCGGCCGCGGCCTGGCGATGGTCGCGGCCGTCTCCGCGGACTGGGGAGTCGAGCGCGCGGCGGGACAGGTCACCGTGTGGGCCGTCGTGGCCGCGGACGACGCCGTCACGACCACCGACCGTCCCGGCGGTGCCCGGTCTCAGCGGGGCTAGGCTCTCCGGCCGTGCCTCCCACCGCCACCCGCTCCGCCGACGTCCCCGAGGTCGGCCCCCGCCAGCCCTGCCCCTGCGGCTCCGGCAAGCGGTACAAGGTCTGCCACGGCAAGGCCGCGGCTCGGGTCGCCCGGGCCACCGCTCGCACGTACGTGGCGCGGCCGTTCGAGGGACTCGCCGGCGAGGGCGACCTGATCGCGATGCGGGAGTTCGTCCCCGCCGCGACGGCTCCGCTGCAGCTGGTGGGCGAGCATGCCGACCGTACGGTCGTCGCCGCCACCGTGCTGCCGATGGCCCTGCCGGCTCTCGCCCGCGCCGACGGGCAGGTCTGGCTCGGGCTGCAGACCACGCAGGCGTCCGGCGACGTGAGCTCGGACCTCGCCCACACGCTGCTCGAGGCCCTCGCGGCCGAGCCGGGCACCTCGATCGCCCCGGGGCTGCCCGAGGGCCCCGGTCCGCGGCTGCAGGACCTCGTCGACCCCGATGTGCCGCTGACGGTGACGGTCCACGACGGCTTCGACTTCTGGACCGAGGGCGAGCAGGACGTCACCCCCGAGGTGGCCGCCTCCCTCGAGCGCGCCTCGGCCGCCGTCGTCCCCACCCAGCGGCTGGTCTCGGTGCAGGCGGCGTACTGGGCGCGGGTCGGTGACCGCGAGCACCTGCGGTGGGTCCTCCCGTACGACGAGGAGCCGCTGCTCGACGCCCTCGCCCGGCTGCGGTCGGCCGGTCAGGACGGCCTGGCCGAGGGCAAGCTGCTGGGCACGTTCCGGGCGCACGGCCTGCTGGTGCCGGTGTGGGATCTGGTCGTCGGCACGCCGGTCGACGACCTGGAGGACCCGGCGGTGGAGTTCGCGGAGCGGCTGACGGCCGCGCTGGACGAGACCGCGCCGCTCACGACCGACGAGCGGCGCGCGCGGGCCGCCCTGGCGAACCGGCAGGTCACCATCCGCTGAGCCGGTGTCAGGGGTACGACCGGCGGGTGCTCGTCATCCGGTGCAGACCCCCTGAGGCCGGACGAACTGAGAACCCCGATCGCTCTCGACGGGGGATGCAAGAGCGACCGGGGTCTGACACCGAAAATACCTCGCGACGGTCGGATGTGGGAAGTTGCGCCGCGAACTTTTCGCGTGTGGGCCAGGTCACACGCGGTTGGCCCCCGCTCTCCCTCGCGCCGAAGGCGGGTTCGGGCAGTGATAGAGGCCTAGAAGGGCCCCTGGGCAGGGGTCGCGGCGCTTGCTGGCTCTATCCCGCCCTCGACGGGGCCGCGGGAGGCGCCGAAGGCGGTTTCGGGCAGTGATGAGGGCTTGGGCGGGGGCTCGGGCCCAGGTCCACTGCGGCTTGCTGGCCGGATCCCGCCTTCGGCGTGGCTGCGGGGGGCGCCGAAGGCGGTTTCGGGCATCGAGGGCGCGTGCTCTGCCCTCCGCACTCGGCCGTCCACAGCTCTGCGGCGGAGGCCCGGATATCCACAACGCGGCGATCACCGGGCTCGCCCGCCCCGCGCGTGGGCGACCGTGCGTGAATGCCACTTCCCGAAGACATCGCCGCCCTCGTCGCAGCCGGCCACGGCGTCGTCGACGTCCCGACCGCAGAGGCAGCCGGCGTCAGCCCCGACCGGTTGGAGCGGCTCGTCCGCAGGGGCGAGCTCGTCCGGTTGCGGCGCGGGGCCTTCGGGGACGTGACCCGGCTCGAGCCGTGGGCTGCCTACCGCCGTGAGGTTCGTGCGGCCCTCCTGGTCTGCCGGGACCCGGCATGGGCGACTCGCTGGGCGGGAGCGGCGGTCCATCGGCTGCCGCACGTGGGCCCACCTCCCGCCGCCATCCACCTCGTACGGGACAAGACGCCAGGCGCCTACCCTTCGCAGCACGGCCGGACGCGGACCCTCGTCGCGGCCCTGCCCGAGTCGGCCCGAACCGAGGTCGACGGGCTCGCCGTCTGCACGCCGGAGCGCGTGGCCGTCGACCTCGCCCGGACCGCGGACTTCCGGGACGCGCTCGTCGTCGCCGACGCAGTCCTCCACCGCGGCCTGGCCACGCCGACAACCCTCGCGGCAGAGGCAGCAGTGCAAGCGGACTGGCCCGGCGGGCGGCGGGCGGCGAGGGTCGTGCGCCACGCCGACGGAGGTGCAGAGAACCCCCTGGAGACCCTGGGGCGTCTGGCCTGCCTCGAGTACGACCTGCCCGTACCGCTCTCGAACGTGTGGGTGGGGGAGACGTTCCCGGAGTTCCGTGTCGACCACCTCTGGCCGGACCACTGGCTCATCGGCGAGGGCGACGGTCTCGGCAAGTACGAGGACGTGACGGTGGTGCAGGCCGAGAAGGAGAGGCAGTGGCGACTCGAGCAGCTGGGCTTCGCGGTGGTCCGCTACGGCTGGCAGCTCGCGTACGCGCGCCGACCGGCCCTCGCCGCGCGCTTCGTGGACCGTCTGCGCCGGCCCGGGATCCCGCGGGTGCCGGCGCGATGGTGGCCGACTGACGCCCGGTGAGCCTGGGTAGGTGAGCCTGGGGTAGAGGTTGGAGCGCCTTCGGGGGGCCGCCCGGCGGGCATCCGCGCTTGCTGGCCCGAAACCGCCTTCGGCGGGTGGCAGCGGGGCGCTGAGGGCGGTTTCGGGCAGTGAAGAGCCCCTGGTGTACGGGTTCGGGCAGTGAGGAGCCCCTGGTGTACGGGTTCGGGCAGTGAGGGCTCTCAGCGCGCGGCGGAGGACGTACCGCCGGCCCCCGATACGCTCGCTCGCCGTGACGGCTCCCGAGGCGGATCCCCGCCCCAGCTCCGCGCAGCAGACGCCGGCCGACCAGCGCCGCCCGGCCGACGCAGCAGGCGAAACCCGCGGACCGGGCGGACCAGGCGTCTCCGGCGTCGCCGCGGTCATCCCGGCCAAGGACGAGCAGCAGCGGATCGCGGCGACGGTCGAGGCCGCGGCGACGATCGACGGCGTCGACCTGGTCGTGGTCGTCGACGACGGTTCGACGGACGCGACCGCGGCGGTGGCCCGGGCAGCGGGCGCGGTCGTCGTCTCGCACGCCCGCAACCGTGGCAAGGGCGCGGCCATGGAGTCGGGGGCCGCCGCCGTGGCGGCGATCGAGGCCCGTGAGCAGGGCCCGAAGTCCCCCCGCGCGCTGCTCTTCCTCGACGCCGACCTCGGGGGCACGGCGGCTGCCGCGGCACCGCTGACCGTCCCGGTGCTCGACGGCACCGCCGACATGAGCATCGCGACCCTGCCGCCTCAGCCGGGCGGCGGCCACGGCTTCGTCGTCGGGCTGGCCAGGGACGGCATCGAGCGCGCCACCGGCTGGCGTCCGACCCAGCCGCTGTCCGGCCAGCGCGGCCTCACCCGTACGGCGTTCGAGGCGGGCCTGCCGCTCGCGACGGGGTTCGGCGTGGAGACCGGACTGACGATCGACCTGCTGCGCCAGGACCTGCGGGTGCTCGAGGTCG
>DATHTV010000263.1:0-20534 GCA_035462845.1 Jiangellales bacterium | reverse complement strand
ACGCGGACCTGCGCGGCCCGGCCGCCTGCGAGCTGGGCGACGTGGGTGCGAAGCGGGCGCGGCACGCGCGCCTCGGCCCCGACCCGCTGAGGCGGGACGCCGACCCGGAGGCCGCGTGGACCAGGATCTCCCGCAGCCGCTCCGCCGTCGGGGCCCTGCTGCTCGACCAGCGCGTGCTCAGCGGCGTCGGGAACGTCTACCGGGCGGAGGTGCTCTTCCGGGCCGGGGTGTCGCCGTTCCGGCCCGGCCGGGAGGTCGCCCACGCGACCTGGACAGGGGTCTGGGACGACCTGGTCCGGCTGATGCGTGCGGGCGTGCGGGCGGGGCGCATCGTCACCACCGAGCCAGAGGACCGCCCGTCCGGGCGGTCGCGGGCGAGCAGGGCCGAGAGCTTCTACGTGTACGAGCGCGGGGGGCTGCCGTGCCGGCGATGCGGCACGGCCATCTCGGCGGCCGTCCTCGGGGCCCGCCGCATCGTGTGGTGCCCGACCTGCCAGCCGGGCTGGGTCTAGTGTTCCCGCCGTGACGACGGGGACGCCGCGACGGCACGGCGCGCGGACCCGTCGGTGGCGGTGGGCCCGGGCTCGCCGCCGGCTCGGCAGCGAGGGCTCGGTTCTCGCCGGGCTGTTCCTGCTGGTGCTGGTCCTCGCCGTGGCGCTGCACTACCTGGACGAGGTTCCCCTCGCGGTGCTGGTCCTGCCGTTGCTGCTGGCCATGGTCGCCCTGCCGCTGCGAGGGGTGGTCGCGGTGATCGTGGCCGTCGGGGTCGCCGTGGTGGTCGAGGGCGCCCAGACGTCCTTCGGTCGGCTCTACTTCGCCGTCGTCCTGGTCGTCGGCGCCACCGCGGTCGTGGCGCTGGCGACGGCTCGGTCGCGGGCCCGGCTCGGCGTCCACGGCACGATGGGTGAGTCGATGCTGGTCGACCTCCGGGACCGGCTGCGGGCGCAGGGCGAGCTCCCCGAGCTGCCCCGCGGCTGGCAGGCGGAGGTCGTGCACCGGTCGGCGGGAGGGGCGACCTTCTCCGGTGACTTCCTCGTGTCGGCGCGGGCCCCCGGCACCGACCACCTCGAGGTCGTCCTCGTCGACGTGTCGGGCAAGGGCCTGGGGGCGGGAACCCGGGCGCTGCTGCTGTCCGGCGCCTTCGGAGGGCTCCTGGGGTCCCTGCCGCCGGCCGATTTCCTCCCCGCCGCGAACGCCTACCTGCTGCGGCAGGGCTGGGGCGAGGGCTTCGCCACGGCCGTCCACCTGGTGCTCGACCTGCGCACCGGCCACTACGCCGTACGCAGTGCGGGACATCCCCCGGCGGTACAGTTCCACGCCGGTTCGGGCCGGTGGCAGGTGCTGCACAGCTCCGGAGGGCTGCTCGGCGTCTTCGACCACGACGAGTACGAGCCGGTCACCGGACGCCTGCTCCGCGGCGACGCCCTGCTGCTCTACACCGACGGGCTCGTCGAGACGCCGCAGCTGGACATCTACGACGGGATCGATCGGCTGCTGGGGCAGGCCGAGAGGCTGGTGACGACAGGTTTCCGCAACGGCGCGCACAAGCTCGTCGAGGCCGTCGGCAACAGCGGCGACGACGACCGGGCGCTCGTGCTGCTCTGGCGCAGCTGACGCCGGTGTCCTTCACAGCCGGTTCCGGGTCGGCCGCCCGCGCAGGCTGCGCACGCCGACCCGTGCCCCGGCGCCGAGCACGCTCCGGTGGCGGCGGGCGACGGCCTCCAGGGCATCGGCGATGCGGTCGGCCTGCTCCTCGGTGAGGACGAGGGGCGGTTCGATGCGCATCACGTTCGGGTTGTTGAGGGTGTTGATCGTGATGATGCGGTGCTCCTGCCACAGCAGTGCGGCCGCCACCGCCCCGGCGTACTCGCGGGCCAAGCGTGCGCCGATCCTCGGCGCGGCGAACTCGACGCCGATCAGCAGCCCACGACCGCGGACTTCTGCGATCAGGGGGAAGCGCTCGGCGATGTCACTCAGCCGGGCGAGCAGCCGTGCCCCGACCTGGTCGGCGTGCTCGGGCAGCCGGTCGCGCAGCAGGACCTCGAGCGTCTTGAGGGCGACGGCGCAGGCCCGGGTCCCCCCGCCGAACGTCGACGTGTGCAGGTGGGCCGTCTCGCGCGTCCCGTACACGCGGTTCCACACCTCGGATCGTGCCAGGCAGGCGCCGATCGGTATCAACCCGCCGCCGAGGCCCTTGGCCAGGCAGAGCACGTCGGGGGCCACGCCCTCCCGGTCGCAGGCGAACAGCGTCCCGGTGCGGCCCATCCCGGTCTGGACCTCGTCGACCACGAGCAGGGTCTCGGTCGCCCGGCAGAGCTGCTCGGCGGCCTTGAGGTAGCCCGCGGGCGGCACGACGATGCCGGCCTCACCCTGGATCGGTTCGACGACGAACCCCCCGTACTCGCGCGTTCGCAGAGCCCGCTCCAGAGCGTCGAGGTCGCCGAACGGCACGAGCTCGCAGCCGGGAAGCAGCGGACCGAACGGCTCTCGGTAGACCGGGCGCCCGGACACGGACAGCGAGCCCATCGACTTGCCGTGGAACGCCTGCGTGGTCGAGAGGAGACCGCGGCGCCCGGTGCTGCCGCGCGCCAGCTTGATCGCCGCCTCGACGGCCTCGGTGCCGCTGTTGCAGAAGAACACCCTGCCGAGACCGCCGGGAGCGACCTCGAGGAGCGAGGCGGCGAGCGCGGCCGCGACGGCCGACGGCCAGACCTGCAGGAAGTTGGGCAGCTCCGCCACCTGCTCCAGGGCAGCCAGCAGCTCAGGGTGGTTGTGCCCGACGTTCACCGCGCCGAAGCCGGCGAGGCAGTCGAGGTACTCGGTGCCACGCTCATCGGTGAGGAGCGACCCGCGAGCCCGCACGAACCTGCCGCTGTCGCCGAGGAGGCGGGAGTCTGAGACGTCCGTCGGGCTGATCGCCCGGGCGTGCCAGCGCAGCACGTCTGCGTGCGTGGCGGCGAGCGCGGACTCGAGCGTGACGATCGTGCCCTGAGCCCGGAGGTCCGTCGCGATCGGGGTAGTCATCGTCGTCTCCTCGCAGCCGTGATGGGGGGCAGTCGTGGTCTCGTGGCCACGGTCGCGCGACCCCGGGAGCCGGGCATCCGCCGAAGGTCGCATTGCGGGTCGCAAACCCGCAGCGCCGCCGCTGCCGAGCGCCGCTGCTACAGCAGGTGCAGCTCGCGGGCGCGCGCCACCGCGTGGGTGCGTGAGCTGGCCCCGAGCTTGCGCAGGACCCTGGTGAGGTGGGACTTGACCGTCACCTCACTGATGAACAGCTCGGCCGCGATCTCGCCGTTCGACTGCCCACGGGCCACGTGCGCGAGCACCTCAACCTCGCGGCGCGACAGCCGCTCGCCCGTCCCCGGCACGTCCACGGAGGCGCTGCCGGGGCGACGGTCCTGCGGGCTCAGCGCCTCGCGCACGACGTCGGCGTGCAGGCCGGCACGGACGCAGCGCCGCAGCAGGGGGGTGTGCGACGGCGCCTCCGGCACCAGCAGCCCGGCGCCGTAGCGGGCAGCAGCCGCCAGGGTCGGCTCCGCCGCCTCGAGCGCGGTGGCAGTGCGTCCCTGGTCGAGCAGGATCGTCGCCCGCTCCAGGCCGGGGAGCCCTATGGCGAGCCAGCACCGCAGGTGGCGCTGCATCTCCTCGGCGTCCTGCAGGGCCTCCAGGTCGGGCCGGCGACCAGCGAGCCGGGCCTGCAACGTCTGCCCCTCCACGCGCACGATCCGGTCCTCTGGCCACGGGCCGCCGGCGAGCCGCCCGAGGACGGCGTCCAGACCGGCACGGTCGCGCCTCAGCCAGGCGGAACGCAACGCGGCATGCGCATAGCAGTGGTGCATGGCGGCGTCGACGGGCGAGGAGTCCGTCCGGGCGAACGCGTCCTCGGCCACCGCCCGGATGGTGGCGTGGTCCGTCGCCGCGAGCGACAAGGCCAGCAGCAACGCCTCCGCCTTCTGGTGCGTCCAGGCGAGCACGCCCATCTCGCGGGAGTCCGCCAGGGCGCGTCTCACCTCGTCGGCCGCTGTGCCGAGGCGCATCCCCAGGAAGGCCGCGCCCGCCAGGACCGGCCGCAGCTGGGTCAGGCCGGCCGCCCCGCCCGGCCCTCGCAGGCGGTCCGCCAGCCGTCCGGTGCGGGCCAGGACCCAGGCCGGGCCCTGGTCCGCGAACAGCAGCCTCCAGGAGAGAGTGCTGGCCAGGACCCGGTGTGCGGCAGCGTCGTCCGTGGCGAGGGCGAGGTCGAAGGCCGCACCAAGGTCGTGGCTGGCGCCGGACCAGTCGCCCCGGTCGCGGCACCGGTGCATGCGCAGGGCGAGCGCGACGACACGCCACCAGCCGTCCAGCTGCTGCTCGAGGGCCTCGTCCAGCAGCGTCCCGACACGCTCCACGTCCCCGGCCATGTAGTGCGCGCTGGCCAGCTCCAGCCCGACCTCCGCCGCGGCACGGCTGTCCCCACAGGTCCGGAGGCGCGCGTGCAGGGGCTCGAGGCGGGTGATGACCTCGGTCGCCCTGCCGTGCACCTCGTCGCGCCAGGCGAGGGTCAGCGCAAGGCGGTGGTGACGGCCAACGACCTCAGGCGGCAGCGCTTCCACCCACGGCACCACCATCGGCAGGACGCTCGCGTCCATGTCCCGGAACACGGTCTCGACCACGAACGTGGCGACCTGCTCGTGCTCGCCGGCGAACAGGAGGTGCGGGACGGCGCGAGCGGGGGGAAGCGCGTCGGCGGCCCGGCGATGGAGGTCCGACAGCTGCGGGGCGCTACGTTCCGCATGGAGGCGGTCGCGCAGGAACGTCGCGAACAGGTCGTGGTAGCGCCACACCCTGCCGGCGCTCCCCACGTAGCGGGCCAGGAACAGGTTGCGCCGGTCGAGTTCGGCCAGCAGTTCGGCGGCATCGGGCCGGCCCGTCACCCCCGCGCAGGCGGACGGCGTGAGCTCGTCCAGGATCGCGGTCTCCAGCAGGAACGTCCGCAGGTCCTCAGGCTGAGCGTCCAGCACCTCGTCGGCCAGGAACCGCCACAGCTCGGGTCGGATGGTGGCGACGGGGTCCTCGTGCGCCTGCGGCACGGACCCCAGGCCCGCGGCGATGCCTGCGGCGGCGAGGCGTACCGCCGCCGCCCATCCGCCGGTCGCCCTCGCCACCTCCTCCACCAGGTCGTCGCCCACCTCGGCGTCCCGGGCGAACACCGACCGCACGGACTCATGGTCGAGGCGCAGGTCGGCCAGGCCCAGCTCGGCCAGCTCACCCCGCACCCGACGGCGCGGCAGCGACAAGGCAGGCGGGGTGCGGCTCGCGACCACGAGCCGCACGTCGTGGGGAAGGTGATCGACGAGCGCGCCGAGCAGGGCCAGGCACTCCGGGCCGGAGATCGCGTGGAAGTCGTCGAGCACGAGGCGCAGCCCTTGAACCTCGCCCAGGTCGTTGACCAGCGAGGTCAGCAGATGGTGCCGGCTGGTCGCGGTCTCGGGCTGCGCCAGAACCTGCTCGAGCCGGTGACCGAATCCGCCGGCCACCCGGCGGATGCCGGCGAGCAGGGCCGCGGCCAGGACCGGCGGGGAGTCGTCGTCCTCGCTCATCCGCACCCAGCCCACCGGGGCGTCGGACACCGCTGACCAGGCCGCCAGTGCCGTGGTCTTGCCGGAACCGGCGGGTGCCGAGACGACCGTCAACGAGTGCGCCGACACCGCGGCATCGAGCGGCTCGACGACTCGCCGCACGGACATCCGGTCGTCGAGCTGCGGGGGGAGGAACTTCGTGAAGGGGAACAGTGCGTCCACCCGGCCGGCCTTCCTCGGGTTGCCGCCCCTCGGCCCGAGGGGTAGATCCTAGCCGCGTGGCCGTCGACGTGGGCTCGCTCACGCGTCGCCGAGTCCGATCTCCGGAGCGGGTGACGGGAATCGAACCCGCATGGCCAGCTTGGAAGGCTGGGGCTCTGCCATTGAGCTACACCCGCGAACGGGACCCCTGCGCGCGACCCGGGACTCGCGAGCGGGGACCCGGCCGGTCAGGTTACCCCCTCGGCTGCCCTAGACTTGCCCGGGCGCCGCGGGGCGTAGCGTAGTGGCTAGCGCGCCTGCTTTGGGTGCAGGAGATCGGGAGTTCGAGTCTCCCCGCCCCGACCAGGTTCCGAGGCCTTCCGGGGCCCCGGGGTCCCAGACGTACTCACCAGCGCACCACCAGCACGACCCGCGCCCGCGGCGGTGACTACCGCAGTCGTGGGCGCCCGGCCCAGACCAGCACCCGTCCCACAGGAGACACGTCAGCGTGAAGAGCGTCGTCGAGACCCTCAACCCGACGCGGGTACGCCTGCTCGTCGAGGTCCCCTTCGAGGAGCTCCGGCCCAGCCTCGACACCGCCTACCGCCGGATCGGCGCCCAGGTGGTCGTCCCCGGCTTCCGCAAGGGCAAGGTCCCTCCGCGGGTGATCGACCAGCGCTTCGGCCGTGCGGCCGTCCTCGAGGAGGCCGTCAACGACGCGCTGCCGTCGCTGTACGGCCAGGCCGTCCAGGAGAACGAGCTCCAGCCGCTGGGCACCCCGCAGGTGGATGTCACCGACTTCGCCGACGGCGAGGAGCTCAAGTTCACGGCCGAGGTGGACGTGCGGCCGGCCGTCGAGCTCCCCGACTGGGAAGGCCTCGAGGTGCGCGTCGAGGACGCCGCGCCCGCCGAGGAGGACGTCGCCGCCCAGGTCGAGGTGCTACGGGCCCGGTTCGGCACGCTGACCGGCGTGGACCGTCCCGCTGTCGACGGCGACTTCGTCGTGGTGGACCTCGTGGCGCGCCGCGACGGGGAGGTCGTCGAGGGAGGCGAGGCGAGCGGTGTCTCCTACCAGATCGGCAGCGGCCAGCTCGTCGACGGCATCGACGACGCGGTCGTCGGGCTCTCCGCCGGCGAGTCCGCGACCTTCACCACCTCGCTCCTCGGCACTCAGGAGGGCCAGGAGGTGGAGTGCGAGGTCACCGTGACCGCGGTCAAGGAGCAGGAGCTCCCGCCGCTCGACGACGACTTCGCCCAGCTCGCCAGCGAGTTCGACACCTTCGAGGAGCTCCGCGCCGACGTGGCCGAGCGGGTCGAGCGGACGCGGCGCCTCCAGCAGGCCCTGCAGGCGCGCGACGCCGTGCTCGAGCAGCTGCTGGACAAGGTCGGGGACCTGCCCTTGCCGGAGGGCCTCATCAGCGCCCAGGTCGAGGAGCACTTCACCGACGGGCACGGCGACGACGAGCACCGGTCCGCGTTCGAGAGCGACCTGCGCCGCAACCTGCGCGTCCAGTTCGTACTCGACGAGGTCGTCAAGGCCGAGCAGATCGGCGTCGACCAGGAGGAGCTGACCTCTTACATCCTCCAGCGCGCCTCCCAGTCCGGCGTCGACCCGAACGAGCTGGCGCAGCAGTACGTGCAGAGCGGCAACCTGCCGGCGCTGATGTCCGACGTGGCGCGGGGCAAGGCGCTGGCCCTCGTGGTCGAGCGCGCCACCGTGCTCGACGCGTCGGGCCGTGAGGTGCCCTTGGCCCGGCTGCGCGAGGACGGCTCGGTCGCCCCGGAGGGCGACGAGGACCTGTTCGCCGGGGCCGATGCCGACGTCGCGGACGAGGACCTGTTCGCGGGGGCCGACGAGGACGCGGCCGAGGATATGTTCGCCGGGGCCGACGACGACCTCGCCGAGGACCAGGCCGATGGGTCGGCCGGCACCAAGGCGGCCGGCACCAAGGCTGACTGACCACGGTCGCCCACCGGCCGGCAGCGGTCGGTGGGCGCTGGGCGGCAGGCGCGCGCCTGGCCGAGCGTGCGCCATGCGCCGTGAGCGAACACCGCTGCTTGTCGGATGGCCGTGTCCGAGGTGTTGGTTAGGGTCGGTGACACCCCCCTCGGGGGCGTCAGCCCCACCCGTACCCACGGGCCCTTCCCCGCTTGCGCGCCGGGGCCCGGCCACCGAGCAGGAGACCAGTCGACATGGTGAGCACGCAGTCCCGCACGCCGGCGCCGGGCGGTCAGTCCGGCCTCGACGACCACATCTACAACCGGCTGCTCCGCGAGCGGATCATCTTCCTCGGCTCAGAGGTCCGCGACGAGAACGCCAACGCCATCTGCGCGCAGATCCTGCTGCTGGCGGCCGAGGACCCCGACAAGGACATCTTCCTCTACATCAACTCCCCGGGCGGCTCCGTCTCGGCGGGCATGGCCATCTACGACACGATGCAGTACGTCAAGAACGACGTCGCCACCCTGGCGATGGGCCTCGCCGCGTCCATGGGCCAGTTCCTGCTGGCCGCCGGGGCGCCCGGCAAGCGGTACGCCACGCCGCACGCGCGGATCATGATGCACCAGCCGTCGGGCGGACTCGGCGGCTCGGCCAGCGACATCCGCATCCAGGCCGAGCAGATGCTGCACGTCAAGAAGCAGATGGCCGAGCTGATCGCCCAGCACACCGGCCGGACGATCGAGGAGATCGAGCGCGACTCCGACCGCGACCGGTGGTTCACCGCGGAGGAGGCGCAGGCCTACGGCTTCGTCGACCACGTCGTGCGCAGCGCGTCGCAGGTCTCCGAGGGCGGCGGCACCGCCTGAGCGCCGGGCAGCAGCCCGGCCGGTCACCCAGCCCCTACGCCCCGATTCCCGCGCCCGTCCAGGAGACCCGATGAGCGACCTGAAGCTCCCGTCGATGAACTACTACATCCCGCAGTGGGAGGAGCGCACCTCCTACGGCTTCCGCCGGATCGACCCGTACGCGAAGCTGTTCGAGGAGCGGATCATCTTCCTCGGCACCCCGATCAGCGACGACGTCGCCAACGCGGTGATGGCCCAGCTGATCTGCCTCGAGTCGATGGACCCCGACCGAGACATCGAGATCTACGTCAACTCGCCGGGCGGATCGTTCACCGCGCTCACCGCGATCTACGACACCATGCAGTACATCAAGCCGGACGTCCGGACGGTCTGCATGGGGCAGGCGGCCTCGGCGGCGGCGGTGCTCCTCGCAGCCGGCGCCAAGGGCAAGCGGCTCGCCGTGCCCAACGCGCGGATCCTGATCCACCAGCCCTACACCGAGGGCGGGTACGGCCAGGCCAGCGACCTGGAGATCCAGGCCAAGGAGATCATGCGGATGCGCTCGCTGCTGGAGGAGATGCTCTCGCGGCACTCCAACCAGGACATCGAGACGGTCCGCAAGGACATCGAGCGGGACAAGATCCTCACCGCCCAGGAGGCGCTCGACTACGGCCTCATCGACTCCATCACGACCTCGCGCAAGGCGAGTCTCGAGTCCTGACGGCGCGGACCGTGCGCCCCGGCGCGGTCCCCTCGACCCGGCAGATCCGGCACGCCGCGCCGACGGGTCGGGGGGCCGCTCGGGGCCCGGACGGAGTACCGTCGACACACGGCAGGGCGCAGGTCCCGCCGCGCACGTGACCGGCCGGTTGGGCACGATGGAAGGGACGCACCTGGTGGCACGCATCGGCGACGGCGGTGACCTGCTCAAGTGCTCCTTCTGCGGGAAGAGCCAGAAGCAGGTCAAGAAGCTCATCGCGGGCCCCGGGGTCTACATCTGCGACGAGTGCATCGACCTCTGCAACGAGATCATCGAGGAGGAGCTCAGCGAGACCTCCGAGGTCGGCCTGGACGAGCTGCCCAAGCCGCGCGAGATCTACGAGTTCCTCGAGCAGTACGTCATCGGCCAGGAGACCGCCAAGAAGGCGTTGTCGGTGGCCGTCTACAACCACTACAAGCGGGTCCAGGCGCGGCAGGCTGCCACCGGCAGCCGGCACGCCAAGGAGGAGCCGGTCGAGCTCGCCAAGTCCAACATCCTGCTGATCGGCCCCACGGGATGCGGCAAGACCTACCTCGCGCAGACCCTCGCCAAGCTGCTCAACGTGCCGTTCGCGATCGCCGACGCCACCGCGCTGACCGAGGCCGGCTACGTCGGCGAGGACGTCGAGAACATCCTGCTCAAGCTGATCCAGGCGGCCGACTACGACGTCAAGAAGGCCGAGACCGGCATCATCTACATCGACGAGGTCGACAAGATCGCCCGCAAGAGCGAGAACCCGTCGATCACCCGGGACGTCTCCGGCGAGGGCGTCCAGCAGGCCCTGCTCAAGATCCTCGAGGGCACGACGGCCAGCGTCCCGCCGCAGGGCGGGCGCAAGCACCCGCACCAGGAGTTCATCCAGATCGACACCACCAACGTGCTGTTCATCGTCGGGGGTGCCTTCGCCGGCCTCGAGCAGCTGGTCGAGCACCGCGTGGGCCGCCGAGGGCTCGGCTTCGGCGCCGAGATCCGCAGCAAGGCCGACCGCGACGCGGTCGACCTCTTCGGCGAGGTCATGCCGGAGGACCTGCTGAAGTTCGGCCTCATCCCCGAGTTCATCGGCCGGCTCCCCGTGATCACGACGGTGAGCCCGCTGGACCGCGACGCCCTGATCCGGATCCTCAGCGAGCCGCGGAACGCGCTGATCAAGCAGTACAAGAAGCTCTTCGAGCTCGACAACGTCGAGCTCGAGTTCACCGAGGACGCCGTCGACGCGGTCGCCGACCAGGCGCTGCTGCGCGGCACGGGGGCGCGCGGCCTGCGGGCGATCATGGAGGAGGTCCTCCTCGCGGTGATGTACGAGGTGCCCAGCCGCGACGACGTGGCCCGTGTGGTGATCACCGGCGAGGTGGTCGCCAAGAACGTCAACCCGACCCTGGTCCCCCGCGAGGTGGGCACGCGCAAGCGCGAGCGGCGCGAGAAGAGCGCCTGACCAGGCGGCCGCCGTGCCGTCCGCTCCCGTCAACACCGCGGCCCGCCCGCCCCTCGGCGACGTCGTCGGCACCCTGCGCGGTGCGCTGCCCGCGATGCTCGACGACCTGCGTGCGCTCGTCGAGGTCGAGTCGCCCACGTCCGACCACGCCGCGCTCGGCCGCAGCGCGGACGCCGTCAGCGCCCTCGGCGAGCGCCTGACGGGGATGCCCGCCCAGCGGCTGGTTCGCAACGGCGTCCCGCACCTGCGCTGGGACCTCGGGGACGGGCCGCGCCGGGTCCTGCTGATCGGCCACCACGACACCGTGTGGCCACTCGGCACTCTCCAGCGGATCCCGTGGTCGGTCGCGGACGGGGTCGTCAGGGGCCCCGGCTGCTTCGACATGAAGGCCGGGCTGGTGCAGGTCTTCCACGCCCTCGCCGCGCTCGGTCCGGCCTACGGCGTCGTCCCGGACGGCGTCACCGTGCTCGTCACGGGCGACGAGGAGATCGGCTCGCCCTCGTCGCGGAGCCTTGTCGAGGAGGCGGCCCGCGGGTGCCGGGCGGCGCTGGTCGCCGAGGGGGCCGCCCCCGGCGGAGCCGTCAAGGTGGAGCGCAAGGGCATCGGGGGGTACCGGCTGCACGTCACCGGCCGCGCCGCGCACGCCGGGCTGGAGCCGCACCTCGGGGTCAACGCCGGCGTCGAGCTGGCCCACCAGGTGCTCGCGGTGTCCGACCTGGCCGACCCGGCCGCCGGGACCACCGTCACCCCGACCCTGTCGAGGGCGGGGTCGAGCGCCAACACCGTCCCCGACTCCGCCGAGCTCACGCTCGACGTGCGGGCGACCAGCCAGGAGGAGCTGGACCGGGTGGCGGCTGGTCTGCGGGCGCTCCGTCCGCACCTGCCCGGGGCGGGGCTGCGGGTCGGCGGCGGCACGAACCGTCCCCCCATGCCGGCCGGCTCTGCCGGCGAGCTCCTCGCGCTCGCCGGCGCGGTGGCGGCGAGCCTGGAGCTGCCGGTGCCGGCGGGGGCCGCGGTCGGCGGGGGCTCGGACGGCAACTTCGCCGCCGGGGTCGGCACCCCCACCCTCGACGGACTCGGCGCGGAGGGCGGGGGGGCGCACGCCGACGACGAGCACGTCGTCGCCGACTCGCTCGCGACCCGGGCCGCGCTCGTCGCCGGTCTCGTCGCCGCGCTGCTGAGTGCCGACCCCGCATGACCGGCTCGGGCATGACCGGCTCGGGCCTCCCGGCGGTCCGGGCGCGGGCGGCCGCCGAGGCGGGCGCGGCGACCGGAGGGGTCCACGTGCGGCCCCTGCACGGCGCGGCCGACGCCGCTGCGGCCATCGCGCTCTTCGACTCGGTCTGGACCCCGGAGGCCGGTGACCGGCCGATCAGCACCGAGCTGCTCGTCGCCCTGGCGCACAGCGGCAACTACGTCACCGGCGCCTACTCCGGCGCGGAGCTCGTCGGTGCGGCCGCTGGCTTCCTCGCCGCACCCCCCGGCCAGGGCCTGCACTCGCACATCGCCGCGGTGTCCGCGGCCACCCGCGGACGCCGCATCGGTCTCGCCCTCAAGCTCGACCAGCGGGCCTGGGCCCTCGAAGCGGGCCTGCGGACGATCACGTGGACCTACGACCCGCTGGTGCGCCGCAACGCCGCCTTCAACCTGCGGCGGCTCCGGGCCCGGGCGGTCGAGTACCTGCCGGACTTCTACGGCGTGATGACGGACAGCGTCAACGCGGGTGACGCGAGCGACCGCCTGCTCGTGTCATGGGCGCTGGCGGACGACGACGTGGCGGCCGCCTGCGAGGGCATCGCCGCCCCGACCGCACCGCCTGCCGCCGAGCCGCTGCTGGCGGTGGGGCCGGACGGCGGACCCCTGCCGGGTCGCGCGCAGCCCGGCCAGGGCGGGCGAGGTCGGGTGGTCTCCGTCGCCACTCCCGAGGACGTCGAGGCGCTGCGCCGGGAACGCCCGGAGGTGGCGCGCGCCTGGCGGGTGGCGGTCCGCGACACGCTGGGGGAGCTGATGGGCCGGGGTGCGCGCGTCGTCGGGCTCGCCCCGGACGGCGCGTACGTCGTGCAGGTCGAGGCGGAGGGCCGGCGGTGAGGCTCGAGGCGGTGGAGCTGCACCGGGTGCGGATGCCCCTCGTCGCCCCGTTCCGCACGTCGTTCGGCACCGAGACCGAGCGCGAGGTCCTGCTGGTCCGGGTGCGTACGGACGTGGCCGAGGGCTGGGGCGAGTGCGTCGCCATGAGCGAGCCGCTCTACTCGCCGGAGTTCCTCGACGGCGCCGCCGCGGTGCTCCGCCGCTTCCTCGTCCCGGCGCTCGCGGCCCGCGCTCGGTTGCGCGGGCTGCGGGCTCGGGACGTCGCACCGGCCTGCCGCGCGTACAAGGGCCACCCGATGGCCAAGGCGGCGCTCGAGGCCGCCGTCCTGGACGCCGAGCTGCGGGCCAGGGGCGAGTCGTTCGCGTCCTTCCTCGGGGTGCAGCGCGACCGCGTGCCGTGCGGCGTCTCCGTCGGGATCATGGACTCGGTCCCCGAGCTGGTGGAGGCGGTGGGCCGCTACCTCGACCAGGGATACGTCCGGATCAAGCTCAAGATCGAGCCGGGCTTCGACGTCGACCCCGTGCGTGCCGTCCGCGAGCGCTACGGCGACGACGTCCTGCTGCAGGTCGACGCGAACGCCGCGTACGACCTCGCCGACGCCGCCCACCTGGCCCGCCTCGACGACTTCGGGCTGCTGCTCATCGAGCAGCCGCTCGCGGAGGACGACCTGCGCCAGCACGCCGAGCTCGCCCGGCTGGTCCGGACGCCGATCTGCCTCGACGAGTCGATCGAGTCGGCCAAGGACGCCGCCGACGCGATCGCCCTCGGGGCGTGCCGGGTGGTGAACGTCAAGCCGGGCCGGGTGGGCGGCTACCTGGAGGCGGTGCGCGTGCACGACGTGTGCCGCGCGCTCGGGGTGCCGGTGTGGTGCGGGGGCATGCTCGAGACCGGGGTGGGCCGGGGGGCGAACGTGGCCCTGTCCGCCCTGCCCGGCTGCACCCTTCCCGGCGACACCTCGGCCTCCGACCGCTATTACGCCCGCGACCTCACCGAGCCGTTCGTCCTGGACGGCGGGCACCTCCCCGTCTCCGAACAGCCGGGGCTCGGGCCGCACCCGCTGCCGGAGGCGCTCGCCGACCTCGGCACGGGGAGCGAGTCTGTTCCTCTGGGCCGCGGGTAACGGTGCGCCGGACGCACGCGTGGGCGGGGCGGGGTCAGTGCTGCGCGGCCGGAGGCACGACGACGACCGGCAGGCCAGCGTTGCGGACGATCTTGCCGCTGTGGGTACCCAGGAACACGTGGCGCATCAGCCCCTGACCGCTGCAACCGATGATCATCATCTCACCGTCGAGCGGGTCCAGTGCGTCGATCGCGGCCGCCCACGAGTCGCCCTGCGTGATGATGGACGTGCCCTGGACGTCCGGCGGCAGTCCCTCCAGCAGCTCGGCGTGGAGAGTACGGAGCTCGGCGTGCCACTCGGTCCAGATCGCCATGTCCGGCCCGAAGCCCACGACCGGAAGGGCGGCGTCGCGGTCGACGACCAGCGTCGTGGCGACCCGGAGCGGGATCCCCCGCTCCCGCACCAGGCGGGCCGCCAGTGACATGGCGTCCTGCTCGCCCTTGGAGCCTGAGACGCCTACGGTGACCCGGCTGAGCGCAGTCCCGGGCGGGGGAGAGTAGCCCTCCGGCGCCGTCGCCACCGGGACACCGGACCGGTGCAGCAGCGCGTCGGCGGTGCTGCCGACAGAGATCCGACCCGGGCGGCGCCGGCTGGACCCGATGAGCACCATCTCCGCAGCGGTCGCCTCGGCCCGGGAGATCAGGGTAGTCGCCACCGACCGGTGCTCGTGGAGCACGGTGTACTCCGCAGGCACGTCCCCCAGCTCCTTGCGGGCGCGCTCCAGCACGCCGGCGGCACGCTGCTCGACGAAGGCGACGTACTCCGCGTCCACGCTCGCCTTCGAGCGGAAGGCCCACGGGCCCGGTGCCACCGTCACCACGTCGTGGTGGACGTAAGCGGCGACGCTCAGCTGTCGGCCGAGCGCCAGGACCTCTCTGGTCGTCTCGTCCGGTGGGCAGGCCACCAGGTAGCGGGTCACTCGTCCCGTCCCAGGCCGGCGTGCCGCAGCCGGGAGTTGCGCCACCCGTACAGGACGTACGTGATCCCCGCGACGGTCAGCCAGGCACCGAAGACGAGGAAGGTGACCAGGCCCAGGCCCGACATGATGAAGAGGCACGAGAGGATCGCCAGCAACGGCGTCACCGGGAAGAGCGGCACCCGGAAGCCGCGCGGCAGGTCCGGCTCGCGGTAGCGCAGGATGATCACGCCGGCCGAGACGACGCTGAAGGCCGTGAGCGTGCCGAGGCTGACCAGGTCCCAGATCCAGTCGAGCGGCACCAGCGCGGCCAGCACGCCGACGGCGGCGCCCACGATGAGGGTGTTCCTGCGCGGGACGCCGGTCCTGGTGTCCACCTGGTGGAAGGCACTGGGCATCAGACCGTCGCGCCCCATGGAGAACAGGATCCGGGTCTGCCCGTAGAGGACGACGAGCGTGACGCTGAAGATCGAGATGACCGCGCCGAGGGCGAGGACCGTGGACGGCCAGGTCGCTCCGGTGACGTCGCGCATGATCTGGGCCAGCTCGGGCGACGCGCCGTCGAAGGCCTCGACCGGCTGGGCTCCGATCGCGGCGATGGTGGTGAGCAGGTACAGGGTCGTGACGATGACCAGCGCGGCCATGATGGCCAGGGGCAGGTTCCGCTTGGGGTTGTGCACCTCCTCCCCGGCCGTCGACACCGCGTCGATCCCGATGTAGGTGAAGAAGATGACGCTGGTCGCCGAGACGATGCCGGCCATGCCGTACGGGTTGAAGTCCTGGAAGTTGTCGCTGGTGAAGGCCGTGAAGGCGATCAGCACGAAGAGGATGAGCACGCCGACCTTGATGAAGACCATGACCAGGTTGACCATCGCCGACTCGCGGCTGCCGCGGAGCAGCAGCGTCACACAGAGCACGACCAGCAGCACCGCCGGCAGGTTGATCACGCCTCCCTGCTCGGGAGAGCGGGCCAGCGCGTCGGGGATCTCCCAGCCGAACAGGTCGATGAACAGCTCGTTGAGGTAGCCGCTCCAGCCGATGGACGTTGCCGCGGCCGACAGCCCGTACTCCAGCAACAGGCACCAGCCGATGACGTAGGCGACGATCTCGCCGAGAACGGCATAGGCGTAGGAGTAGGCGGAACCGCTGACGGGGATCGTCGACGCCAGCTCCGCGTAGCAGAGGGCCGTCAGGCCGGCCGCGAAGCCCGCCAGCAGGAAGGAGAAGATCACCGCAGGGCCCGCGGTGGGAACCACCTCTTCCAGAACGAAGAAGATGCCGGTCCCGACCGTCGCACCGACGCCGAGGGCGGTGAGCTCGGTCAGGGACACCGTGCGCCGCAGCTCTCCCCCGTCCGTCTCGGCGCCGGTCTCCGCGACGAAGGACCCGACCGGCTTGCGCCGCAGCAGGGCACTGGTCACGTCAGCCATGGGTAGCCCCTTTCCTCGCCCCGAGCGGGCCAGCCGCACCTGACGCTGCACGCTAGACCCGTCCGCCCCGTACGGGGAGAGGAAGACGCGCGCTCACTAGACTCCGCGGGGTGACCGCACCGGACCCCACGCCGACCACGACCCTGCCGACCGCGTACGTGCCGGCAGACGTCGAGGGACCGCTGTACGAGCGGTGGGTCGAGCGCGGCTACTTCGAGGTCGACGAGCACAGCGACAAGCCGCCGTTCTGCATCGTCATCCCGCCGCCCAACGTCACCGGGTCGCTGCACCTGGGTCATGCGTTCGAGCACACCCTCATCGACGCGCTGGTGCGGCGGCGCCGCATGCAGGGGTTCGAGGCCTTGTGGATGCCCGGCATGGACCACGCCGGGATCGCGACCCAGAACGTCGTCGAGCGCGAGCTCGGCCGCGAGGGCATCAGCCGCCACGACCTTGGCCGGGAGGCCTTCGTCGAGCGGGTCTGGGCGTGGAAGGCGGAGTCCGGCGGCAAGATCCTCGACCAGATGCGCCGCCTCGGCGACGGGGTCGCCTGGACCCGCGAGCGCTTCACCATGGACGAGGGGCTCTCCCGAGCCGTCCACACCATCTTCAAGCGGCTGTACGACGACGAGCTGATCTACCGTGCCGAGCGCATCATCAACTGGTGCGTGCGATGCCACACGGCGCTGTCCGACATCGAGGTCGAGCACACCGACGACGAGGGCGAGCTCGTCTCGATCCGCTACGGCGACGGCGAGGCCGCGATCGTGGTCGCCACCACCCGTGCGGAGACGATGCTCGGCGACACGGCGGTCGCCGTGCACCCGGACGACGAGCGGTACCGGCACCTCGTGGGCAGCACCGTCGAGCTGCCGCTGACCGGGCGGCGCATCCCCGTGATCGCCGACGAGCACGTCGACCCGAAGTTCGGGACCGGCGCGGTCAAGGTGACGCCGGCGCACGACCCCAACGACTTCGAGATCGGGCGCCGGCACGACCTGCCGAGCCTCACCGTGCTCGACGAGCAGGGCAACGTCACCGCCCACGGCCCGTTCCAGGGGCTCGACCGCTTCGAGGCGCGTCCGGCGGTCGTCGCCGCGCTGCGCGAGCAGGGCCGGGTCGTGGCCGAGAAGCGCCCGTACGTCCACGCCGTCGGTCACTGCTCGCGCTGCAAGACGGTGGTGGAGCCGCGGCTGTCGCTGCAGTGGTGGGTCCGCGTGGGTCCGCTGGCCCGCGCCGCCGGTGACGCCGTCCGCGACGGCCGGGTCGTCGTCCACCCGGCCGACATGGAGGCGCGGTGGTTCGGCTGGGTGGACCACATGCACGACTGGTGCATCTCGCGGCAGCTCTGGTGGGGTCACCACATCCCGGTCTGGTACGGCCCAGACGGCGAGGTGGTCTGCCCCGGTCCTGACGACGAGCCGCCCGGGGGAGAGGGGTGGACCCAGGACCCCGACGTCCTGGACACGTGGTTCTCGTCCGGTCTCTGGCCGTTCTCCACGCTCGGCTGGCCCGACGAGACCCCCGCGCTGGCGAAGTTCTACCCGAACCAGGTGCTGGTCACGGGCTACGACATCCTCTTCTTCTGGGTCGCCCGGATGATGATGTTCGGCCTGTACGCGAGGGCGGACCGGGGCCCGGAGGGGTCCGTGCCCTTCCGGGTGGTGGCGCTGCACGGGATGGTCCGCGACGAGCGCGGCAAGAAGATGTCCAAGTCCTTCGGCAACGCCGTCGACCCGCTGGACTGGATGGACGCCTACGGCTCGGACGCGCTGCGCTTCACCCTGGCCCGGGGTGCCAACCCGGGCACCGACGTGCCGATCGGCGAGGAGTGGGTCCAGGGCTCGCGCAACTTCTGCACGAAGCTGTGGAACGCGACCCGGTTCGCGCTGCTCAACGGCGCGCGGGTGGCTGCGCTGCCGCCGCGGACGGCGCTGTCCGGCGCCGACCGCTGGATCCTGTCGCGCCTGCAGGCGACCGTCGCCGCGGTCGACGCCTACTACGAGGACTTCCAGTTCGCCAAGGCCGCCGAGGCGCTGTACCACTTCGCCTGGGACGAGTTCTGCGACTGGTACGTGGAGCTGGCCAAGACCCCGCTGTCCCACGGAGGTGCCGAGGCGGACACGACCCGGCTGGTGCTGGGCCACGTCCTCGACACGCTGCTGCGGCTGCTGCACCCCATGACGCCGTTCGTCACCGAGGTGCTGTGGACCGAGCTCACCGGTGGCGAGTCGGTGGTCGTGGCGGACTGGCCGGTCGCCGATCCCTCGTACGCCGACCCCGCGGCGGAGGACGAGGTGGCCGAGGTGCAGCGCCTGGTCACCGAGGTGCGGCGGTTCCGCAGCGACCAGGGCCTGCGCCCCGGGCAGCGGGTCCCCGCGCGCGTCGTCGGCGCGACGCCGGGCGGGCCGGTCGCCGCACACGAGGCCGAGCTCCGCGCCCTGTTGCGCCTGGACCCGGCGAGCGACGGCTTCGTCCCGACCGCCTCCGTCCAGCTCGGCGGTGCCACCGTCGAGGTCGACCTCTCCGGCGCCGTCGACGTCGCGGCGGAGCGGCGCCGCCTGGACAAGGACCTCGCCGGAGCGCGCAGGGAGCTCGAGCAGACGACGGCCAAGCTGGACAACGAGCAGTTCCTGGCCAAGGCCCCGGACGCCGTCGTCGCCAAGATCCGCGACCGCCGGGTCGCCGCCGAGGCGGAGATCGCGCGGCTCGAGGGTCAGCTCGGCGCGCTCCCGGCCGCGCCGTGACGGCCGGAGGCGTCGTACCGGAGGGGCTCGCCCGAGTCGAGGCGGCGCTCGCCGCGCGCTGGCCGGAGTCGCGCATCGACCCCTCGCTGGAGCGCATGCGCGACCTCGTCGACCTGCTCGGCCAGCCGCAGCGCTCGTACCCGGTCATCCACGTGGCCGGCACGAACGGCAAGACGTCCACGGCGCGGATCGTCGACGCGCTGCTGCTGGAGTTCGGCCTGCGAACCGGGCGCGCCACGAGCCCGCACCTGGAGTCGGTGACCGAGCGGATCGCCCTGGACGGCGACCCGGTGGAGGTCGACCGGCTGGTGGCCGCCTTCGACGAGCTCGCTCCCTACCTGGGCCTCGTCGACGCCAGGCACCCCGGCACGCCGATGTCCTACTTCGAGGTGGTGACCGCGCTCGCCTTCGTCGCGTTCGCCGACGCGCCGGTCGACGTCGCCGTGGTCGAGGTGGGGATGGGTGGCACCTGGGACGCCACCAACGTCGCCGACGGCCAGGTCGCGGTGATCACCCCGGTGGGCCTGGACCACGCGGAGTACCTCGGCGACGAGCTCGCCGACGTCGCCGCCGAGAAGGCGGGGATCGTCAAGCCGAGGGCGCTCGCCGTGGTCGCGCAGCAGGCGGTCGAGGCGGCCGAGGTCGTGCTCCGCCGCTGCGTCGAGGTCGGCGCCACGGTCGCCCGGGAGGGCCTGGAGTTCGGCGTGCGCCACCGCGACGTCGCCGTCGGCGGGCAGGTACTCACGCTGCAGGGCCTCTCCGGCGTCTACGAGGAGCTCTTCCTGCCGCTGCACGGGGCGCACCAGGCGCAGAACGCCGCCTGCGCGCTCGCGGCGGTGGAGGGCTTCCTGGGCGGCGGGCGCGACCAGCTCGACGTCGAGGCCGTCCGGGCCGGGTTCGCGCGGGTCGCCTCGCCCGGTCGACTGGAGCTGGTCCGCCGCAGCCCCAGCATCCTGGTCGACGCGGCGCACAACCCGCACGGCGCCCACGCGCTCGTGGCGGCGCTGCAGGAGTCGTTCTCCTTCACTCGCCTCGTGGGCGTGGTCGCCGTCCTCGAGGGCAAGGACGCGGTCGGCCTGCTCGAGGCGCTCGAGCCGGTCCTCGCCGCGGTGGTGGTCACGCGGAACTCCTCGCCACGCTGCCTGCCGGCGGAGGACCTGGCCAGGCTGGCGGTGGAGGTGTTCGGTCCGGACCGGGTCGAGGTGGCCGAGCGGCTCGACGACGCACTCGACGTGGCCGTCGGGCTGGCCGAGGAGGACTCCACCTTCGGCGGTCCGGGCGTCCTGGTCACCGGCTCGGTGGTGACCGCCGGCGACGCGCGGATCCTGCTCGGCCCGGGGCCGGGCCGATGAGGGGCATCGCCGCGGCGGTCCTCACCCTCGAGGCGATCGTCATCGGCCTGGCCATCCCGGTCGCGGTGTCCGTGTCCGACGTCGACGCGCGGGTGGCCGTGCCCGCCGGGCTGGGTCTGGCGGTGCTGTGCCTCGTCGCCGCGGG
>DATHTV010000262.1:0-2601 GCA_035462845.1 Jiangellales bacterium | reverse complement strand
ACGTGACCCCGACATCCATCGTCGGGCCGGTGGTGACGTTCACCATCGACAACCAGGACGACGTACTCGACTGCACGTACACGAACGAGCTGCTGCAAGGAGCACTCAAGATCCTCAAGAACAGCACCAAGGGCGGGGCCGTGGCGCAACCTGGAGCGGTCTTCTCCTACGACGGCTCGAGCGTGACCGACAACGGCACGGGTGACGAGGACCCGGCCGTGGGATCTGTCTGCGTCTCGGGTCTGCTGCCGGGCAACTACACGGTCGACGAGACCTCGCCGCCGCCCGGGTACGCGGACGCGCCGGGACAAGCCGTCGTGGTGACTGTGGTCAACGGCACCAACTGCACGGACAACCTGCCGACCGGAGCAGCCGTGGCAACGTTCGTCAACGCGCCACTGGCCGACATTCAAGTCAACTTCCGTGACGGCGGATCGGGCGAGACGAGTCTCACGTCCATCGACTGCGCCGGCCTGGGTGCCGCGCCCGACGCACTCGACAGCACGCCGGCAACCGGTTGGGACGATTCGGTGACCCACGAGGACATCGCGATCGACCCGTCGCCGAGGACGATCGTCTGCACCATCGTCATCGACCCGTGATCCCCTGAGGAGGTAGGCACCCCCACGGCGGGGCCCCCGGAGTGTTCTGGGGGCCCCGCCCCTTCTGTGGCAGCAGACTCCGGGGGTGAGTTGGCGCCGAGGGCCGGGTCACCGAGCGGCGGTTGGCGTGACGTTCGCCGCCCTGGTGCTGGCCGCGTGCGGTAGCGGCGGCGAGCCGGCGGCGACGCCCAGTCCGACACCGAGTCCCACGCCGTCCAGCCCGAGCCCGACCCCCACCCCGGAGCCCGTCCAGCCGCTGACCGGCCTGCCCGCGCCGGACGGGGTCCCAGTCCGACCAGCCATCGTGGTCAAGGTCGACAACACCCGCAACGCCGCACCCCAGGTCGGGCTCGGAGCCGCCGACCTGGTGGTCCAGGAGCCCGTCGAGGGAGGCCTGACCAGGCTCGCCGCGATCTACCACTCGGCCCTGCCCGACAGGATCGCCCCGGTCCGCTCGGTGCGGAGCAGCGACATCGGCATCGCCGCACCCACGGGGGGCGCGCTGGTCGCCTCCGGCGGCGCCCCGCCGGTGCTGGACCAGCTGGCCGCGGCCGGCGTCCCGCTCGTCACCCCCGTGGACGCCCAGGGCTTCTCGCGTGACCCGGCGCGCCGCGCCCCGTACGACGTCGTGGTCCGTCCCGCCGAGGTGCTCGCCACCGCGGCGGCGCTGCAGGGCCTCTCGCCACCACCGCCGTACCTGCCGTGGGCCGACGCCGCAGCCGACCTGCCCGCCGGTACCCAGGTGAGCACGGTGGATGTGGCCTTCTCCCGCGGCAGCCGCGCCCGCTGGACGACGACCGCGAACGGATGGGCACTGGACGGTGACCTGGCCGCCGAGGGGGACCGGTTCACTCCCGCGACCCTGCTGGTCCTCCGCGTGACCACCCGCGACGCCGGCTACCTCGACCCCGCGGGCAACCCCGTGCCCGAGGTCGTGCTGGCGGGGGCCGGAGAGGCCCTGCTCGTCCACGGCACGCAGGCCGTCACGGCCCGGTGGTCACGCGGACCGGAACCTGCAGCACCGCTCCTGCTCACCGGCCTGACCGGCGCCCCACTCCACGTACCTCCGGGGCGGACCTGGGTCGGCCTGGTGCCGGAGGCCGGCTCGGTGCACATCTCCTGAGATCCGTGTCATCCCCTCGGGGCCCACGCGCGAGTGACAGGTATGAACGCACCGACCGAGCAGTCCCGCGGCCGCACGTCGTTGCGGTGCCGGGTCCGCTGGCACACGTGGGTGCGCCGCTACGCCGACGACCACGCGCAGATCGTCGTGTGCACGCGGTGCGGGCGCGAGGGAGACGTGTACGGATCTGCCTGGCTTCCGGCCCGCTGAGCCCTGCAAGTGCCACAGTGGCACTCGTGAGCGGTCCCGCGAGGGACGACGCCGTGGGGGCAGCGGGCCTGGCCCCCGCGGAGCTCCCGTTCGTGGAGTCCTACGACGCGTTCTTCCGCCACGAGTACCGCGGCCTGGTGGCCCTCGCCTACAGCCTCTCGGGATCGCTGCCCGTCGCCGAGGACCTCGCCCAGGAGGCCCTGCTCGTCGCCTTCCGCCGGTGGGACGAGGTCGCGCAGCTCGACCGGCCCGCCGCGTGGGTACGGCGGGTGTGTGCCAACCTCTCGACGTCCTTCGTACGGCGCCGGGCGGCCGAGCTGCGGGCCCTCGTCCGGACGGGACCGACTGCGGAGGGGACAGCCGGTACCGATGACGCGTTCTGGGCGGAGGTGCGCCGCCTGCCTCGCCGGCAGGCCCAGTGCGTCGCGCTGCGGTACGTCTACGGCTGCCCGGTCTCGGAGATCGCGGCTGTGCTCGGGTGCAGCGAAGGGTCGGTCAAGCAGCACCTCGCCCGCGCCAAGGACCGCCTGGCGCAGCGGATGACGGAGGGAGCGACGTGAGCCTCGACCAGGTCGGCGCCGGCGCGGCCGAGCGCGTCCACCACCTCGTGGCGGGGGTGGACGTCGACCACGCCATCGCCAGGGTCGAGCGCCGCCACCACCGGCG
>DATHTV010000261.1:0-13451 GCA_035462845.1 Jiangellales bacterium | reverse complement strand
CCGCCAGCGGGATCATCACCACGTTGTAGCCGGCGGCCCAGCCCAGGTTCTGCACCATCTTCCGGTACGCCCCCGCCGACAGGTCGCGGACGAAGAGCACCTCGCGCGGGTCGTCGCCGGCCAGCACGATGCCCGCGGACTCGATCGCCACGTCGGTCCCGGCGCCGACCGCGATGCCCACGTCGGCGCGGGCCAGGGCCGGTGCGTCGTTGACCCCGTCCCCGACCATCGCGACCCGGAGCCCGCGAGCCTGCAGCTCGGCCACGTGGGTGTCCTTGTCCTCCGGGAGCACCTCGGCGAAGACCTCGTCGACGCCCAGGTCACCTGCCACCGCCGCCGCGACCGTACGGGCGTCGCCGGTGACCATCGCGACACGCACCCCGCGGTCGTGCAGGGCGTCGATGGCCTGCCTGGACTCCGGACGCACCGCGTCCTCGAGCGCGAGCGCCCCGACGACCGAGCCGTCCCTCACCACGTGCAGGACGGTGGCACCCCGGGCGGACCACTCGGCGGCCGGTCCCTCGAGCGAGGCCGGTACGTCGAGCTCCTCCTCGCGCAGCAGCGCCGGACCGCCGACCGCCACCGGAGCACCGTCGACCAGGGCTCGCACGCCGCGTCCGGTGGACGAGCGGGCGTCGGTGGCCGTGGGGAGCTGCCCGCCGAGCGCCCGGCCCGCCGCGACGATGGCTCGGGCCAGCGGGTGCTCGCTCTCCGCCTCGACCGCAGCCGCCAGCCGGAGCAGCGCGTCCGCGTCACCGTCGACGGCCGCCACACCGGTCACCGCGGGCTCCCCCCGCGTCAGGGTCCCCGTCTTGTCGAACAGGACGACGTCGACCTGGCGCATCCGCTCCAGCGCGAGCCGGTCCTTGACGAGTACGCCGCGCCGCGCGGCCATCGCCGTCGAGATGGCCACGACGAGCGGGATCGCGAGGCCGAGGGCGTGCGGGCAGGCGATGACCAGGACGGTGACCGTGCGGGTCACCGCCTCGTCGAACTGACCCATGGCGCTCCAGACCGCGAAGGTCACGGCACCGGCGACTGCGGCGATGTAGAAGAGGAGGGCAGCCGCCCGGTCGGCGAGCGCCTGGGCGCGGGAGCGCGAGGTCTGCGCCTGCTCCACGAGCCGGCGGATGCCGGCGAGCGCAGTCCCCTCGCCGACGGCCGTCACCCGGACGCGCAGCGACGAGTCGGTCGCCAGCGTGCCCGCGACGACGCGGTCACCGAGGCCACGCGGTACGGGACGCGACTCCCCGGTGATCATCGACTCGTCCACCTCGGCTGCGCCGTCCACGACGACCCCGTCCGCCGGAACCCGTCCCCCGGAGCGCACCAGCACGACGTCCTGCTCGCGCAGGCTCGCCAGCGGCACCGACTCCGTGGAGCCGTCGCCGAGCACCCGCTCCGCGTCGTCGGGCAGCAGCGCGGCCAGGGCGTCCAGCGCCCCCGACGCCTGGCCGAGCGCCCGCATCTCCACCCAGTGCCCGAGGAGCATCACCACGACCAGGAGCGCGAGCTCCCACCAGAAGTCGAGGTCCAGGTCGCCCATCCCGAGCGAGGTCGCCAGGCTCGCGCCGAAGGCCACCGTGATGGCCATCGCGACCAGGGTCATCATCCCGGGCCGTCGGGTGCGCACCTCCGCGACGGCACCGGTGAGGAACGGTGCGCCGCCGTACACGTAGACGACCGATCCCAGCACCGGAGGCACCCAGCGCAGCCAGGGGACGTCCGGCAGGTCGTAGCCGAGCAGCTCGGCGAACATCGGGCTGAGCAGCACCACCGGCACGGCCAGCGCCAGGCTCAGCCAGAAGCGGTCGCGGAACGCTGCCGCGTGGTCGGCGTGACCCGCGTGGTCGGCGCGCTGAGCGTGGGCGCCCAGCTCCGCCTCGTCGGCGTGTCCGGCGTCGCCGGCGTGGCCCGCCTGGTCGTGGTCGGTCCGAGTTCGCATGACGCCTCCCATTGGCATTACATACGCCAGAACATACCCCTAGGGGGTATTGCAGTCAACCCCGGAGACGACCATCGGGCCGTGGCAAGCGACCTCGCCGGCGCGCTGCCGCGGCCGATCGGACTCGTCCTCGGCGGCGGCGCCTCGTTCGGCGCCGTCCAGGTCGGCATGGTGCGGGCCCTCGACGAGACCGGCCTGCGGCCCGACCTCGTGGTCGGGACCAGTGTCGGGTCGCTGAACGGCGCGATCATCGCCGCCGACCCGGTCGGCGCCGGCAACCGGTTGCGCCTGCTCTGGGCGGGTGTCCGGCGGCGGACCGTCTTCCCCGGCGGGTGGCTCGCCCGGGCGCGCACGCTCCAGGCGTCACACGCCTGGCTCTCGGACAGCTCCGGCATCTCCGGCCTGGTCCGCCAGTCCCTGCACGTCGAGCGGTTCGACCAGCTCCGGCTGCCGTTCGCGGCCGTGGCGACCGACGTGCTGACCGGCCGCCCGGTCGTCCTGCGCGACGGCGCGATCGAGCCGGCGGTGCTCGCCAGCGCCGCCATCCCGGCGGTCCTGCCGCCGGTCGAGATCGAGGGGCGGCGCCTGGTCGACGGAGGGCTGGTCGCCAACGTCCCCGTCATCCAGGCGCTCGACCTCGGGGCGGCGAGCCTGGTGGTGCTCGACTGCGGGGTGCTGGGCCTGCGTACCGAGGCTCCCCGCACGCTCGTGGAGTCCATGCTGCACACCGCCGCGATCGTCGTCCGCCAGCAGGTGGTCCGCGACGTGCCCGCGGCCGCCGCGCAGGTGCCCGTCGTCTACCTGCCCGGGCCGTTCCCGATGACGACCTCGCCGCTCGACTTCCGCCACACCGCCCGCCTCTCCGGGGAGTCGTACGAGCTCTCGCGCCGGTTCCTCGCCGACGTACGCCCGGACGGGCCGGGGCTCTACGGAGCACCTCCCCTCCTGGCGAGCGGCTGACGGCCGGGAACCCCGGCCATGCGCGTGGAGACGCGCGGGCCGGAGCACCCTGGGCGTTGCCAAGGTCGCGGGCCCGTCCTAACGTCGAGCGGTGCTGCCGCGTGGGGACGGGCGCCACGGCCGGAACGACCCGCCCGTGGCCGGATCCGCGCTGGGGACTGCGGCAGGCACGCTGCTCGGCGAGGTCCGCCTGCCGCCGCTGCTCCAGCAGCTGCTCGCGCAGAGCCGACACCTGCTCGGCGCCGCCGCCGGGAGCATCTCGCTCGTGGACGGCTGCGGCAGCCGCTACGGCAAGGTGGCCGAGCACGGGGCCGCGTGCCAGCTGGGCCAGAGCTTCCCGCTCGACGAAGGGGTCACCGGACAGGTCGTCGGGCGCCGACGGCCGGTCGTGCTCGACCGCTACAGCGACCTGCACGCCGGGCACCTGCCGCCGGCCCACCCGGCCAGCGCCGGGGCGGTGGCCGCGGTCCCCATCTGGTGGCGGGGGGACGTGATCGGTGCCAACGTCGTCTTCGCGGGCGAGCGCCGGCGCTTCGCCGCCGACGAGGTCGACGACCTCGAAGTGCTCACCCAGCTGGCTGCGCCCGCCATCGTACGGGCCGGCAGCGGGCGAGGGGCGTGGACGTCGGTCCGGGAACCCGCCGCTCCTCCGCCGTTCAGCGCCCGTGAGCGAGACGTGATCGCCCTCCTGGCGCAGGGTCGCGGTGACCGCGAGATCGCCCGTGCGCTGGCGATCTCGCGCCGGACGGTCGAGAAGCACGTCGGGTCCGTCCTGCGCAAGACCGGGACCCCGAGCCGTACGGCTGCGGTCCTGCGCTGCCTCGAGCGCGGCTGGGTCACGCCACCGCCTGCGTGAATTCCCCCATTGCCAGCCCGGGTCGGCAAGGATTGACTGGCGCTTGCGGAAGCCCGGCCGCCGGCCCAGGCGGCCTTTCCTCTCC
Organism: Jiangellales bacterium; assembly: GCA_035462845.1. GTDB lineage: Bacteria > Actinomycetota > Actinomycetes > Jiangellales > Jiangellaceae > DASTQL01. Next base: position 9,605 of record DATHTV010000261.1, on the reverse strand, counting down.
CCCCGGAGGGCCTGTGCCTGTCGTCCCGATGAAGGAGATGCTCGACCGCGCCCTCGCGGACCGCTACGGCGTCGCGGCGTTCAACATCGTCAACGACCTGAGCATCGAGGCCGTGCTCGCCGCCGCCGTCGAGGAGCAGGCGCCGGTGATCCTCCAGACCTCGGTCAAGACGGTCCGCATGTACGGCAGGGACCAGCTCTTCGGGATCTTCCGGGCCCTGGTCCGCGACGTCCCGGTCCCCGTGACCCTGCACCTGGACCACTGCCCCGACCGGCAGGTCATCACCGACTGCCTCGAGGGCGGCTGGAACTCGGTGCTGTTCGACGCGCACGAGCTGGACGTGGCCGAGAACCTCCGCCAGACGACCGAGGTCGTCGCCGAGGCCCGCCGCCACGGCGCCCACGTCGAGGGCGAGATCGAGGGCATCCAGGGCGTCGAGGACGACATCGGCTCGGACCAGGCGTCCGCCCAGCAGAGCCTGGAGGTGGCCGTCGACTTCATCACGCGCACCGGCGTGGACTGCTTCGCCCCGGCCATCGGGAACGCCCACGGCCAGTACGCCGCGGCCCCGGTCCTCGACCACCAGCGTGTCACCGACCTCGTCGAGGCGACGGGTGTCCCGATGGCGCTGCACGGCGGTACGGGGATGTCGGCCGAGCAGTTCCAGGACCTCATCGCCAGGGGCTGCGCGAAGGTGAACATCTCGACCGCCCTCAAGGAGAGCTACCTGAAGTCCAGCCTCGAGCACCTCCGCGAGGCGGAGGCGAAGGGCAAGTGGGACCCGCCGTCCCTGTTCACCCACCAGCGCACGGCAGTGGTGATGATGGCGCGGGACCACATCCGCCTCTTCGGCAGCTCGGGGCGTGCCTGGTGACGGCCCTCGTCTTCGACTGCGACGGGGTGCTCGCCGACACGGAGCGGTACGGGCACCTGCCGGCCTTCAACGCCATGTTCGAGGAGTACGGGCTCCCGGTGCGCTGGGACGAGGAGGAGTACGCGGAACGGCTGAAGATCGGCGGCGGCAAGGAGCGCATCGCCAGCCTGTTCAGCGACGACGAGTTCGTCCGCGCCGCGGGGGTGCCCGACGACGAGGCGGAGCGGGCCGAGCTGTTGGCCCGGTGGCACAAGACCAAGACCCGCAACTTCAAGCAGCTGGTCGCCGAGGGGCGGATCCCCGCCCGACCGGGGATCAACCGGGTGATCTCCGCGGCCCTCGAGGCGGGCTGGACCGTCGCGGTGGCGTCCACGTCCGCGGAGGAGAGCGTCCGCGCCGTCCTCGAGCACGCCGTCGGTTCCGAGCGGGCGGCGCGGGTGCCCGTGTTCGCTGGCGACGTCGTCCCGGCGAAGAAGCCGGATCCGGCGATCTACCTCCTCGTGCTGGACTCGCTCGGGCTGGATCCCGCGGCCACGGTCGTCGTCGAGGACTCGCGCAACGGCCTGCTGGCCGCCACCCGGGCGGGTTTGCCGTGCCTCGTGACCGTGAACGGCTACACCCGGGAGGAGGCCTTCGACGAGGCGGCTCTCGTGGTCTCCGAGCTCGGTGACCCCGGACGCCCGCCCGTCGAGGTCCTCGCCAACCGGAGCCGGGCGACGCCCGGGGACCTCATCACCCTGGACGACCTGCAGGCGTGCGCGGGCGGCCCGGTCCCCGGGTCCGCGCGGACAGAGGCCGCGAGAGAGGAAGGTGCCCCGTGAGTGGGAGCGACCAGGAGCAGGTGGAGCTCGTCGTCCGCACGATCGCCCAGACGGCGGTCGACAACGAGAAGTACTTCGGCGACCTCGACGCCGTGGTGGGGGACGGCGACTTCGGCTACTCGCTGGCCCGCGGCTTCGAGAAGGTCCTGGAGGGCTGGGACGAGTTCGACCGGGCCGACATCGGCACCTTCCTCAAGAAGATCGGGATGGTCGTGTCGTCGCGGATCGGCGGCACGTCCGGGCCGATCTGGGGCACGGCCTTCCTCAAGGCCGGCATCACGGCCGGCTCGACCGACCGGCTGTCGGGGGAGCAGGTCGTCGCGATGCTCCGGGCGGCCACCGACGGCATCAAGGCCCGCGGGCAGGCCGAGCTGGGGGACAAGACGCTGCTCGACGCGCTGGTTCCGATGACGGACCGGATCGAGCAGGAGCTGGCCGCCGGGGCCGAGCCCGGCGCGGTCCTGGCGGCGGCTGCGGCCACTGCCAAGGAGGCGGCGGAGTCGACCGTCGACATGGTCGCGAAGCGGGGGCGCGCGTCCTACACCGGCGAGCGGAGCCGGGGGTCGGTGGACGCCGGCGCGATGGCGGTGGCGGTGATCGTGGAACGCATCAACGAGGCATGGCCGAGCGGAGGAGCATCATGAAGAAGTTCGTCAACGACCCGAAGCAGTTCGTGCCCGAGATGCTGGAGGGCATCGCACTGGCCAACCCGGACACCCTCACGTACGTGCCGGAGTACAACCTGATCATGCGCGCGGACGCGCCGCGCGAGGACAAGGTCTCCATCGTGCAGGGGTCGGGGTCGGGCCACGAGCCCGCGCACGTCATGGTCGTGGGCAAGGGCATGCTCGACGCCGCCTGTCCAGGCGACGTCTTCGCCGCCCCGCCGATGGACTACGTGTACGAGACCACGAAGCGCCTCGCGTCCCCCAAGGGCGTGCTGCTCCTGGTCAACAACTACACCGGTGACCGGATGGCCTTCGACATGGGCAAGGAAATGGCGGAGTCCGAGGGCATCCGGGTCGAGATCCTCACCATCGACGACGACGTGGCCGTCAAGGACTCCACCTACACCGTCGGCCGTCGCGGCGTGGCCGGCAACTTCTTCGTCATGAAGGCCGTCGGAGCGGCCTCGGAGCAGGGGGCGGAGCTCGACGAGCTGCTGCGCATCGGCCGCAAGGTCAACGACGTCACCCGGACGATGGGGGTGGCGCTCACCGCGTGCACCCCGCCGGCGAAGGGCTCGCCGCTCTTCGAGCTGGGTGCGGACGAGATGGAGGTCGGGGTGGGCATCCACGGCGAGCCAGGTCGCGAGCGCCGGAAGCTCGCCGCCGCGGACGCCGTGGTCGACGAGCTGCTCGAGGCGGTCGTGACCGACCTCCCGTACGAGTCGGGGGACCGGGTCGCGCTGATGGTCAACGGTCTCGGCGGGACGCCGATCAGCGAGCTGTACATCCTGTACCGGCGGGCCCACCAGCAGCTGGCGGAGCGCGGGATCACGGTGGGCCGCAGCTACGTCAACGAGTACTGCACCTCGCTGGACATGGCCGGCGCCTCGGTGACCCTCGTCCGCCTCGACGAGGAGATCGAGGGCCTGCTGGCCGCCCCTGCCGAGGTGGCGGTCCGCGTCTTCTGACCTCCCTCCGGGTGGGGCCGGCAGGCCGTGATCCACGGGCCCGCCCCGCCGTCCGCCGGGGCAAGTACCGTATGGCCCTGCCGACCCCACCTGTGAGGAGTGGCCCCCGATGGAGCACAGCCAGCCGGACCGGCTCGTCGTCGACAGCGTCGCCCACGTGCGCGACCGCTTCGGTGTCGAGGGCCTGCGCGATCTGGTGGAGCTGGCGACGCGCGAGCTACGGCGTACCGAGGCGGCGATCCGCGAGCTCGGTGACGAGCCCGCCGCGGTGCCTGAGGCGGCCGCCGAGACCGGCGATGCCAGCGGTGCGGACACGCAGACCTGGCAGGCGTTCGTCGACGAAGGCCGCGCCTAGGGCGTGCGCTGTCGGTCCGGCCCGACGAGCGGACGGATGGAAGTCGGCGGCTCGTCTCACCCCGCGGGTTGCCGCTGGTGGCGCGCCGCCCGACATCGTGGCCAAGGCCTGACCTGCCTCGGGTGGCCGATGTCCTCAGCGGATCGCTGTCACCGCGCCGAGCGCGGCCCCGGGTGGGCCGATCCGCTCCGGTGGTTCCGGCTGCAGGCCCGCCTCGCGGAGCTGACCCAGCAGAACGTCGACGTCGGGAAGCTCCATGCGGCCCTCCTGAGCCCGCAGCAGCAGGTCCAGGTGCCGGCTGAACAGCTGCGGCCCCGCCAGGGTGGTGACGACCAGGAGGGCGCCGCCGGGTGCGAGCAGGCGGGCGACCGCGCGCAGCAGCTCCACCCGCTCGTCGACCGGTACGTAGTAGATGACGTTGGCGAGCAGAGCCAGGTCGATACCGTCGGTGAGAGTGCCCGAGCGACCGGCGGCGATCGCCTCGTGGATGTCGACCGCCTCGACGCTGGCCCGGTCGGCCAGGCCCCGGTCGGTCAGGGTGCGCCGGGCCCGTGCAGCGGCGTCGGGGTCGACGTCCACGCCGATGCCGATGGCGTCGGGAGCCGCCTCGAGCATGGCCGCCAGGTGCAGGCCGGCACCGCACCCGAGGTCGAGGACCCGGCGCGGCCGACGCTCGGTGACCGTGCGGACGAGCAGGTCCCGGATCAGCGGGTAGATCGCGGCGGAGAGCCGGGCGATCACCTCCCCCTGCTCCGCGGTGTCGCGCCGCCCCGGGCCACCGCGCAGCAGTGCCGGCAGCCCCCGGTAGAGCTCCGTGTGATAGCCGCCGAAGCCCTCGTACGACGCGCGCACGGGGTCCTCGCCGACGACTGCGCGGCCGAACCGGGTGAGCCGCCACGAGCCCTCGCCGGTGATCAAACCCGCGGCAGCGAGCACGCGGAGGTAGGCCGCCAACAGGTCGAGGTCGACCGCACCCAGGCGCTCGGCCAGGCGCTCGGTGCTGGCCGGGCCCTCGTCGAGCGCGTCGAGCAGGCCCAGGTCGAGCGCGGCGGCGATCAGCTGCAGCCGAATCCCGGTCAGGCCATCCCGCGCGGCGCGCAGCCGCGCGCGGAGGTTTCCGCTGCGGAGCACCTCGGCCAGCACCCTCGCGCTGGGCATCCTCGCCATCCGGACACCTCCTCGTGCTCACCGTGCGCGACGGTGGCTCGCCTCGCTGCACCTCGTCTGGACCGGGACCGCAGACGACATCGTCGCCAAGTCCCGCCCGCGCGAGAAGGCCCCAGACACGCGACGCTAGGTCGCGCGCAGCGCGGCGAGGAACTCCTGCGCCCAGCGGTTGACGTCGTGCGTCACCACCTGGTCGCGCAGGGAGCGCATCCGCTGCTCGCACTCCGTCTCACTCATGCGCATCGCCCAGAGCATCGCGCGCTTCAGCCCGTCGATGTCGTGCGGGTTGACCAGCAGCGCCCCGTGCAGCTCGTCGGCGGCGCCCGCGAACTCCGAGAGCACCAGGGCGCCCCGCAGGTCGGTCCGCGCTGCCACGTACTCCTTGGCCACGAGGTTCATGCCGTCCCGCAGCGGCGTCACGACCATGACGTCCGCGGCGCGCAGCAGCGCGACGAGCTCGCGCCGGTCGTACGAGGAGTGCATGTACGCGACCGCCGGCTGGCCGATCCGCCCGTAGTCCCCGTTGATCCGGCCGACCTGGAGCTCGATGTCGTCACGCAGGTTGCGGTAGGCCTCAACCCGCTCGCGGCTGGGCGTAGCCACCTGGATGAACACCGCGTCCTCGGGGGTCACGACGCCCTCCGCGAGGAGCTCGCCGAAGGCCTTGAGCCGGTGGCCGATGCCCTTGGTGTAGTCGAGCCGGTCGACCCCGAGGAGCAGGTGCCGGGGCGAGCCGAGCTCCTCCCGGATCTCCTTGGTCCGGGCCTGCACGTCCGGGTCGCCGGCGAGGTCGGCGATCTCCTCCACCTCGATGGAGATCGGGAACGCCCGGGCGGTCACGGTGCGGTCGTCGGCGGTCCGCAGCCGGCCGTCCTCACGCAGGCGGGCCCCGTCGAAGCGCTCCGCGAGCTGGCGGAAGTTGTCCGCTGCCCCCACCCGCTGGAAACCGACCAGGTCCGCGCCCAGCAGGCCCTCGATGATCTGGCGCCGCCACGGCAGCTGCGCGAACAGCTCGGCCGGCGGGTACGGGATGTGCAGGAAGAAGCCGATCCGCAAGTCGGGGCGCACGTCGCGCAGCATCCGCGGCACCAGCTGGAGCTGGTAGTCCTGCACCCAGACGACGGCGTTCTCGGCAGCCGCCTCCGCGGCCGCCTCGGCGAACCGCTGGTTGACCCGCACGTACGCGTCCCACCACTCCCGGTGGAACTCGGGGGCCACGATGACGTCGTGGTAGAGCGGCCACAGGGTGGCGTTGGAGAAGCCCTCGTAGAACTCGGCGACCTCGCTCCGGGACAGCCGCACGGGGACGAGGTCCATGCCCTCGGTGTGGAACGGATCCGGCGCGTCGTCGGGCGACCCGGTCCAGCCGACCCAGGCGCCGTCGTGCCGGCGCATGACCGGGGCCAGGGCGGTGACCAGGCCTCCGGGGCTGCGCCGCCAGGTCTCCGTCCCGCCGGCCGAGCCGTCCCGGTCGACCGGCAGGCGGTTGGCGACCACGACGAACGGGCTCTTCCCGGTGCTCACGACGTTTGGCCTCCGATCGGGGGTCGCCCCCACCGTAGCCGGGGCGCCGGTCCGGGCAAACCGGCCCTAGGGCCCCCGTGCGCGACCCGTTCGGCCGGTCGAATGACACTGATGGCATTCAGGGCCCTACGATGCCTGCATGGACGCCGTGGACAGCCAGGGCGGGACCGGCCGGGGCGTCGCGACCGGCCCCGCCGCCGAGCGCGCCGGGAGCCGCCTGGCCGACCGGGACCGCCAGATCCTCGACTTCGAGCGCCAGTGGTGGCGGTACGCGGGAGCCAAGGAGCAGGCGGTGCGCGACCTGTTCGACATGTCGGCCACCCGCTACTACCAGGTGCTCAACGCGCTCATCGACAGCCCCGAGGCGATCGCGTACGACCCGATGCTGGTCAAGCGCCTGCGCCGGCTGCGCGCCACGCGGCAGCGGGCCCGCTCGGCCCGGCGCCTCGGGTTCGAGGTGTGAGCCGGCTGGACCCGTCATGACCGAGCGCGGCTGGTTCGGCCGGGTCTGGCCCTCCCTGGTCGCGCTCCTCGGCACGATCGGCGTCGTCGCGCTGCTCCTCGTCGTCGCCGGCGGCGAGGTCGACCAGGTCGACCCCGGCGACGTGTTCTCCGACGACGCCGCGGAGGTCGACACGGCCGGACCCACCGCCGCCCCGACCGCCGCTCCCGAGGCCTCGCCGGAGCCGACCAGCGAACCAGTCCGGGCCCCGGTCGTCGTGCTCAACCAGACCGCGGTGGAGGGGCTCGCCCAGCAGACCGCCGACGCCCTGCGGGAAGCGGGCTGGGAGGTCCTCGAGGTCGGCTCGTTCCCGTCCGGCGTCCCGTCGACGACCGTGTACTACCCGCCGGACCTCGAGGACGCCGCCCGAGCCATGGACGAGGAGTGGGACGGGATCGACCGGGTGATGCCGGTGTTCGCCGGCCTGAGCGAGGAGGCCCTCACCGTCATCCTGGCAGACACCGACCAGGCGCCCGTACCTGCCGGGGGATGATGCGTCGATGTCCCGCACGATGAGCGACCTGCTCGAGGTCCTCGACCTCGAGCCGCTGGAGGTCGACCTGTTCCGCGGCAGGTCGCCGGCGACCTCGCTCCAGCGGATCTTCGGCGGCCAGGTGGCGGCGCAGGCGCTCGTCGCGGCCGGCCGCACGGTCGAGGACGCCCGGCCGGTGCACTCGCTGCACGCCTACTTCCTCCGCGCGGGGGACACGGCCGCACCCGTCGTCTACCAGGTCGAGCGGATCCGCGACGGGGGGTCGTTCTCCACCCGCCGGGTCGTGGCCGTGCAGCACGGACGGCCCATCTTCTTCATGTCCGCGTCCTTCCAGGCGCCGGAGCAGGGGATGGACCACCAGGACCCGATGCCGGCCGGCGTGCCCGGACCGGACGAGCTGCCCGACCTCGAGGCCCGGATCGCCACCGGCCACCCGGTGTGGTCGGCCGTCTGGCGGGACTGGCAGGCGATCGACTTCCGGCACGTCGCGGACTCCCCCTTCGACGGCGTGGGGGACCGCTCGGGCGCGCACTCCCCGGTCTGGATCCGGGCGGCGGAGGTGCTGCCCGACGACCCGCTCCTCCAGGTCTGCGTCCTCGCGTACGCCTCGGACCTCACCCTGCTCTTCTCGGCCCTCGCGCCGCACCCGGTCACGCCGCTGGATCTCCAGATGGCTTCGATCGACCACGCGATGTGGTTCCACCGGCCGTTCCGCGCCGACGAGTGGCTGCTGTACGACCAGGAGTCGCCGTCGGCGTCCGGCGGCCGCGGGCTGGCCCGCGGGCGCGTCTTCACGCAGGACGGCCGGCTCGTCGCGTCGGTCGTGCAGGAGGGTCTGGTGCGGCCGCGCCGGCCGCGCGACGCCGGGTGAGCGCCAGCCGTTAGCGTGGGTCGACGTGACGGACCTGCCCCAGCCCCGTACGCCCGAGGGCGCGGCCGCCCTCGCCGAGCTCCGCCGCTCACCGGCGACCGCGCTGGTCGCCCTGGACTTCGACGGGACGCTGTCCCCGATCGTCCCCGACCCGGCGGCCGCCTTCGCCCACCCGGACGCGCCCGGCGTGCTCGCCCGGCTGGCCGGCCTGGTCGGGACGGTGGCGATCGTCACCGGACGACCCGTCGCCGAGGCGGTGCGGCTGGGAGGGCTGGCCGACGTTCCCGGGGTGGTCGTCCTTGGCCACTACGGCATGGAGCGGTACGCGGACGGGCAGGTCGACAGCCCCGCGGCCCACGACGGCGTCGAGCGGCTCCGGCCGGTGCTCGCCGAGCTCGCCCACGACGGCGTCCGGCTGGAGGACAAGGGGCACTCGCTCGCCCTGCACACGCGCGGGGCGGACGACCCGCAGGGGACCCTCGACGCCCTGCGCAACCAGGTCGAGCAGCTCGCCACCGAGGCCGGGCTGGAGGTCGTGCCCGGCCGCTTCGTGCTCGAGCTGCGGCCACCGGGCACGGACAAAGGGGGTGCGCTGCGCGGGCTCGTCAGCGAGCGCGGCTGCTCGGCAGTCCTCTTCGCCGGTGACGACCTCGGCGACCTGCCCGCCGTCCGCGCCGTCCACGCCCTACGCGACGAGGGCGTGCCCGGCCTCGTCGTCTGCGCCGACTCCGCGGAGTCCCCGGCGCGTCTGCGCGACCAGGCCGACCTCGTGGTGGACGGACCGGGCGGTGTGGTCGACCTCCTCGCCCGTCTCGGCGACGCCATGGCCGGCACGGTGCACTAGCGGCCGTCGACGACCGAAACCCAGCTGGGCACTACCACCCCACCCGGGCCGACGGCAACGTCTTGTCCCCCAGGTCGACGTCCGCTCGTGCCGATGCGGGCACGGATTCTCGCGTCCGTCCGCCGTGCCAGCCCTGATCAGTGGCACGGGTGGCGCGGTGTCCCGCTCTTGGCAGGAGAACGGGGCGCGGGGCTGAATGAACACAGATCCCGGCGACTCGGTGACGCCACCAAGACGGAGCCGTGTGAAGTTCCCGCGCGCAGCGTTCGTTGCCTAGCCCGGAACTTTCATGGGACCGGTGTTGACGCGTTGCCGGCGCTGGGCGTCGGCTTCGGGCGGGGATTCTGCCGTGGGGGTGTGACAGGTCGGCCGAGGGCGCTCGGGTGGGCGTCGGCTTCCACGGGGCCGGGGTGTGCTTCTGTTCGTCGGGACGGGGGGGCCCGGTCAGCCGGGTGCTCGGGCCTGGGCGAGGCGGAGCCGGTCGACGGCATCGAGCAGCAGCCCGGCCCAGGGCGCGT
>DATHTV010000260.1:0-3183 GCA_035462845.1 Jiangellales bacterium | reverse complement strand
CGGCACGCCGGCCTACCTCGACCACCCGTACCTGGACCCGGATGCGTGCCGGCGGCTGCTCGGCACCGGGGTGCGGACGATCGGCATCGACGCGCCCAGCGTCGACCCGACCGGCAGCGCGGCCGACGGCGCCGCGTCGTTGCCGGCCCACCACCTCGTGGCGCGGGCGGGCGGCGTGATCGCCGAGAACCTCACCGGCCTCGGCGCGGTCGACTTCCCGGACCCGCTCGTGGTGCTGCTGCCGGTCCCGCTCGAGGGTGCGGACGGCGCGCCCGTCCGGGCCGTGGCTCTCCAGGTCGGTCAGGTGTAGCGTTCCTGGCAGGCGGCTTGCCACGCCTGACCTTCGCCCGGCCCCCGCGCGGCCGGCATCCGGAAGGCAAAGGGGACCTCGAGTGCTCGGCAGGGTCGGTCCGTCCGTCGTGTCCACGTACGCGTCGGCGAGCGCGGGTTGCCGGGGTGTGCGACAGGGACACCGGAGGCAGTGACATGACCCGACAGGAATCCTTCAAGCGCCGGGTGCGAGCCCGCATGGAGAAGACGGGCGAGCGCTACGGCGCCGCCCGCCGCGTCCTCCTCGAGCAGGCCGGGCACGGCCGTCGCCGGCACTGGGTGGCCGAGCCGGAGACCGCTGACGCGACGCTGCTCGAGCACACCGGCCGCGGCTGGGACGACTGGTGCGACGTGATCGACGCCTGGCCCGGTCACGACGACGGGCACACGGCGGTCGCGGCGTACGTCCGCGAGGAGCACCGCGTCGACGGCTGGTGGGCGCAGACCGTCACCGTCGGCTGGGAGCGGATCACCGGCCGGCGGCTGCCCTACCAGCGGCCGGACGGCACGTTCACAGCCGGGAAGTCCCGGACCGTCGCGGTCGACGCCGACGAGCTGCGGGCGATGCTGCTCGACGAGGCCGACCGGGCGGACCTCTTCCCGGGGTACGAGACGGTGCTCCGCTCGCGCCCGACCACGAAGGACGTACGAGTGGCCATCGGACCCGGAACGGCGCTGTTCACCCTGGCGCCCGCGGGTGACGGCCGGACGAAGGTCACCGTCACCCACGAGCGGCTGCCCGGCTACGACGACGTCGTGGAGTGGAAGCTCTACTGGGAGAAGTGGCTCGAGGCCCTCGCGGAGGCCTGACCAACCCCGTCGTACGGCCGGTGGTCGCCGCCCGGTGGCCACGGGCCCGTACGGGTGGGTCTCAGCTCTCCAGTGCCTCCGCGGCCAGCAGCGGGTCCCAGACCCGGCGGGCGAGCTCGCCGAACCGGTGCGGTTCGTCGGCCTCGGCGCCGGTGCCGGCGGGGGAGGCGGCGGCCAGGAGCAGGTCGAACTCCGCCGCCTCACCCCACACCAGCCGGTGCGCGGCGTCGTCCCGCTCGCCCTCGAAGCGGCCGCCGAGCCAGTCCTGCGCCGCCTTGGCCGCGGCGTTGGCGGGCGACATCCCCGCCGCCCGGCGGTTCGCGTAGGTCGCGGACGACTTCACGGCGAGCGGGAGCGGTGTGCGCACACCGTCCCCTCGCAGCTCGACCAGGTCCCGCAGGTGCCGCAGTGCGGCCGCCGGGGGGACCGGCCCCAGTCGCGACACCGCGACGTCCCCCTGGCCCGCGCCGCGACCGATGGTGACCGCAGTCCACGCCTCGTCGGGGTGCGACGCGGTGAGGGCGACCAGCTGGGTCCAGGCCCGGAGCCGGTGCTTCGGCCCCAGCCGCGAGAACTCCACCCTGACCACGGTCGTGCCGTGGACGCTGCCGACGGTGCCGGTCACCTGGCGCCCCGCAGCCTCGGCGACCACGTCGACGGCGCGCCCTTCGGCCCCGAGGTATGAGGAGGCCCTGGTCACGAGCGGCTCCACCTGCCCCATGACGTCGGCGACGACGCGGCGGCCGAGCTCGCGAGGGGGGAGCGTCTGGCGTCGCCACTCGGCGTCCAGGCACGCGTGCGTGTCGGCCCCGGCGAGGCGAGCTCGCAGCAGGCGGTCGCCGACCGCCCAGCGCTCCAGCGGGGTGAGGTCGACGGCGAGGTCGTCGTCGAGCTCCTCCTCGTCCCTCGCGAGCGTGATGCCCAGCCGCTGCCTCAGGAACGCCTTGGCCGGGTGCTCGAGGAAGGCCACCAGGTCATCGAGAGGCAGGTCAGCCGGCTCGTCGGCCGGGGGGAGCGGCAGGTCGAGGAAGGCGGGCCGGGGGCGCCGCGGGGCGCTGGCGCGGATCGCGCCGGCCAGGCCCTGCTCGTCGAAGCTGAACGGGCCCGGCACGCCGAGCCGGCCTGCCTCGAAGTTGCGGGCGTCGAAAGGCTGCAGCGGGTGGTGCACCACCACGTGGTCACGGGTGGGTCGCCCGTCCGGTGCGGCAACCAGGGCGTCGGCGGCATCGAGGAGCTCACCGACCGGGACGGCGGCAGGACGCGGGGCGTTGGTCCGCGGGTCGGCCCCCGTGTGCAGGACGACCAGGTGGTCACGGGCGGCCAGTACGGCATCCAGGAAGAGCTGCCGGTCCTCGCTGCGCCGGTCCCGCTCACCGACGCAGGGGTCGCGGGCGAGCACGTCGTCGCCGTCCACGCTGAGCGTCCGGGGGAAGCGCCCGTCGTCGAGGCCGAGCAGGCAGACCACCCGGTGCGGCACCGAGCGCATCGGCACCATCGAGCACATCGTGAGCTCGCCCGTCCGGAAGTTGGCCCGAGTGGGGCGCCCGCGCAGCCGGTCGGCGAGCAGGACCCGGACGTCGGCCAGCGACAGCCGGGAGGTCGTTGCGCGCTCCGCCGCCTCCGTGGCGACCGCGGCCAGCTCGCGCTGCGCCTGTGCCCGCTGCCAGGCGTCCGCCTCGGTGACGTCGGTCAGCCGGTCGAGACCCGCGGCGAGGGTCCTCAGCCACGCGTCCAGGGTCCGCTCGCCGGCGAGCTCGTCGAGGGTCGCGGCGAGCCGGTCGACCAGCTCGGCGAGCCGCCCCGCGAGGTCGATGTCGCCGCTGTCGACGTCGTCGAGCGGTAGCGCGAGCCCCACCCAGCGGGGCTCGCCGGCGTCCTCGGCCATCGCCGCGCCCAGCAGGACCCGGTCCACGCTGGTGCGCCAGGTGTTCTGCGGGACGGTGGCCAGTCCGTACGGGGCGCGGTGCGGGGCGTCGAGGCCCCAGCGAACCCCGGATCCTCGGGCCCACTGCTGAAGCCGTTCGAGGTCGTCGTCGGAGAAGC
>DATHTV010000259.1:0-2585 GCA_035462845.1 Jiangellales bacterium | reverse complement strand
GAGGTCGCGGCTGTTGCTCGGCATCGAGCCGGGCACCATGCCGCCGATGTCGGAGTGGTGCGCCCGCGTGACCGCGTACGCGACCGTGCCGCCGTCGATCGTCACCGGGGAGACGAGGGTGACGTCGGGGAGGTGCGTCCCTCCCGTGTACGGGTCGTTGAGCACGAACACGTCCCCGGGCCGAGGATCGCGCGCCATCACCGCAGCCACCGCCTCCGGCATCGCCCCGAGGTGGACCGGGATGTGCTCGGCCTGAGCGACCAGCCGGCCCTGCCTGTCGAAGAGCGCGGCGGAGCAGTCCCTGCGCTCCTTGATGTTCGACGAGTACGCGCTGCGGACCAGGACCGAGCCCATCTCCTCGGCCACGCCGGCAAGGGCGCTGCGCATCACCGACAGGGTCACCGCGTCGAGGCTCACCGGTCACCTCCCTGCCTGGTCAGCACGAGCGTGCCCACTCCGTCCACGGCGCCGGACCACCCGGGCCGCACCAGCCACGTGGCCTCGGCCAGCTCCACGACCGCCGGCCCCGTGACGGCGCTGCCGCGACCCATCAGGCCCCGGTCCAGCACGTCGGCCTCGACCGGGCCCTCCTCGAGCAGGACGCGACGCCGTCCCGTACGGGGGTCGGCTACGCGGGGTTCGGGCTCGACCAGCTCCGGCTTCTCCCCCGGGACCGTGGCCACGACCCGTACGACCACGATCTCCACGACCTCGCCGAGGTCGTGGTGGCCGTACCGGCGCTCGTGCGCCTCGTGGAAGGCGGTGACCAGGGACTCCGGTCCGTCACCCGGCACGGTCAGCTCGTACGACTGACCGCGGTAGCGCAGGTCCGCCAGCCGTTCCGTACGGGGAGTGGCCAGCCCCGAGAGGTCCTCGCCGGCACGGGACACGAGGGTCTCCCAGGCTCGGTGCAGGCGGGGCAGGTCGAGCTCGTCCACGCGGCTCAGCAAGGGAGCGACGTAGTCCCGCCGGATGTCGGACAGCGCGAGGCCGAGGGCGCTGAGCACGCCCGCGGCCCGCGGCATCAGGACCGTGTGGACACCGAGCTCCTCCGCCATTGCGCACGCATGCACGCCGCCCGCTCCGCCGAAGGCGACGAGCGCGAAGTCGCGCGGGTCCAGGCCTCGCTCGACGCTGATCACCCGCAGGGCGCGCACCATCTCGGTGGTGGCCACGCGGGCCACGCCGAGGGAAGCATTCTCTGCGTCGAGGCCCAGCCGCTCGCCGAGCGTACGCAGCGCCTGCCGGGCCCGGTCCAGGGAGAGCGTCACCTCGCCGCCGAGCGTGGTCCCGTCCGCGAGGTAGCCGAGCACGAGGTCGGCGTCGGTCACCGTGGGCTCGTCGCCCCCCAGCCCGTACGCGGCCGGGCCGGGGTCCGCGCCGGCCGAGCGCGGGCCGACCCGTAGGGCACCGCCCTCGTCGACCCAGGCCACCGAGCCGCCACCGGCGCTCACCGTGTGGACGTCGACCGTCGGCAGCTTGAGCGGCACCCCCGCGACAACCGCCTCTGTCGTGGTCTGCACCGCCCCGTCGACGACCGGCGCGACGTCGGTGCTGGTCCCGCCCATGTCGAAGGTCAGCAGGTCCCGGTAGCCGGAGAGCGCGCCGACGTAGGACGCTCCGACCACACCTGCCGCCGGACCGGAGAGCACGAACCGCGCCGGGTGGTCCACCGCCGTGCGTACCTCGACGACGCCTCCGGAGGACTGCATCACCAAAGGTTCGGGCAAACCGCGGCTTGCGGCTCGGTCGGCCAGCCGGCGCAGGTACGCGCCGAGCCGAGGGGCGAGGTAGGCATCGGCGGTCACCGTCGAGGTGCGCTCGTACTCGCGGAACTCGGGGAGCAGGTCGCTGGCGAGGGACACCGGCACTCCCGGCAGCGCTTCCCGGATGCGATCAGCCACCCGCTCCTCGTGGTCCGGGTGCAGGAAGCCGAAGAGCAGGCACACGGCCACCGCCTCGACCCCGGCCGCGACGAGCTCGTCGACCATCCGGTCCAGGTCGGCATCGTCGAGTGGCTCCACCACGCCGTCCGGCCCCATCCGCTCCCGCACGGTTAACCGGAGGTCGCGAGGGACCAGCGGTGGTGGTCGCCGAGCGGTGAGGTCGTACAGCGACGCCCGGTCCTGGCGACCGATCTCGAGGACGTCGGCGAAGCCGCTCGTGGTGACCAGCGCCGTGCGCCCGCCCCGGCGCTCGAGCAGCGCGTTCGTCGCCACGGTGGAGCCGTGGGCGAAGACGCTGACCTCCGGGCCCTGCAGCGCCGCAGCGTCGACGGCCGCAACGACGCCGACGGACTGGTCCGTGGGGGTTGACGGGACCTTGGCAGTGACCAGTCGGCCGTCCGCGACGCCGACCAGGTCCGTGAACGTGCCGCCGACGTCGACACCCAGCCGCACTCCGCCTGCCGCCACGCCGACTCCCGCCGCCCGGTCCGGTCCGCTTCCCCCGCCCTTGATCATGCCGTGCCGGCCGGTGGCGTGCCGACATCAGTGTCGAGATCGCGCACCTCCGATCGACGCCCTCGTGAGACCGGTCCGGATCCGAGGAGGGATCGAGATGCCCACCGAAGCATGTTGAGCGTC
>DATHTV010000258.1:0-18406 GCA_035462845.1 Jiangellales bacterium | reverse complement strand
TCAGCGCGGTCACTCCCACCGTGTGCAGGGCCACGACGCCCGCGGGCAGCGCCGCCGCCCGCAGGTCGCCCCGGGCGCCGAGCAGGACGTCGAGCCCCCGGGCGGTGGACATGACGACGGGGCCCGCGGGACCCCGCTTGGCCACCAGGTCGTAGGTCCAGACGGCGGCCGCGAGGGGGAGACCGGTCCGCAGTGCCGGCCGGCCGCCGGCGGCGCCGGCCACGGCGACCCCGACTGCCGTCAGCCCGGCTGCCAGGCCCAGGGCCAGCCGCGGCGAGACCCGCCCGGACGGGATCGGCCGCTCCGGTCGCTCCACCGCGTCGAGGTCACGGTCGGCATAGTCGTTGAGCGCCATGCCGGCCCAGTACAGGCACGTCGAGGCCACCGGCAGCGCCCAGGTTCGCCGGCCGTGCGGCCACCCGGCGGCCGCGGCGCCCGCGAGCACGTCGCCCGGCACCGTGAACGCCGCCGGGAGCCGGACCAGCTCGGCGAGCGCCCGCGCACCGGTCACCGGCCGGCCTCCCCCACCCGGGCGCACCAGTCGCGCAGCGCGTCCCACTGGACCGACAGCCGGTGCTCGTCGCTGCCCGCGGGGTCCTTGAAGAAGAAGCCAAGCGCGGGCAGCGCCCCGGCCTCGCCGACCTCGTGCGCTCGGGCGACGAGCCGCACCAGGTCGAGGACCAGCGGCGCAGCCAGCGCCGAGTCGCAGCCCTGCCAGGTGAACTGGAGGGACATCCTGGTCCCGAGGAAGCCCTCGAAGGAGACGTGGTCCCAGGCGGTCTTCCAGTCGCCGAGGTCCTCGACGAAGTCGATGTGCAGCGGGCCGTCGACCGGCTCGCCCAGGATCGCCTCGAGGCCGGCCGCCTTGGTGACCGTCTTGCTCATCGCCGCCACCGGGTCGGCCAGCGTGGCGCCGTCCCCCCCGCCGAGCAGGTTGTACGAAGCCCACGAGCGGACCCGCAGGGCGCGGGTGGAGAACATCGGCGCGAGGGCCGTCTTGACCAGCGTCTCCCCGGTCTTGCCGTCGCAGCCGGCCCAGGGCAGGCCCCGATCCAGGGCCAGCTCCTGCAGGGCCGCCGGCCGCGGGCCCGGACTCGGCGTGAAGGCCACGAACGGGCAGCCCGCCCGGAAGGCCGCGTACGCGTACAGGGAGCTCGCCGGCAGGGGGGCGCTGCCCTCGTCCAGGGACCGCTCGACGGCGGCGAGGGAGCTCAGCGCGACGTCGTCGGGAGTCGGCGGCTCGGTGCTCGACACGTCGACCACGACGACCCGCTCCAGGTCGTGAGCCGCCCGGAAGGACAGCAGGTCCGACTCGAGTGCCCGGGCTGCCGCGCGCTGCGGCACCTCCGCGGCGCGAACCCCGGGACGGATCCGGGCGTCCACGCCGGCCAGCTCGGCGGCGAGCGCCCCGGGCAGGTGGTGCGGGACGACGCCTGCGTCGGCGAGCGCCTCGGCGCGCTTGGGCAGCGGCGTCTCGGTGACGTCGTGGCCGCCGACCACGAGGTCACCCAGGTCCACGAGACCGGCGGCCGCGACCTCCGGGAGCTCCCCCACCAGGCCGGTCCGCCCGGCCAGGCCCGACCGGACGGCCAGCGCGCCGACGGTGGCCGTGGTGGCCACCGAGCCGCGGGCGCCGATGAACCAGACGCCCGTACGCCGGGTGCTCCCTCGTCCTGCCTGCTCGTTCGCCGTGGTCACGGATGGCTCCCTTCGGGCGGAATCGGACTCGGGGACGCGCGGATATGACGGCAGCGGGTCGTGCCGTCACGGAGCGCGAGCGGTGGAGGGCACGCCGCTGCACACACCTCATCTCCCCGTTGGTGCCCGGGGGCGGGGCGGGGAGGTCTCTCCGCTCCGCCCCCAGGGCTCTAGCGGACCCCCAGCAGGTGGTCCATGGCCAGCTGGTCCAGCCGCTCGAAGGCCATCCCTCGGGCGGCCAGCGCGTCGATGTCGTGCCGCTCGGCCCGCAGGTCGTCCAGCGACTCACCGGACCCGAGCGTGGGCTCGGCGAGCTCGGGGACGCGCGCCGCGGCGAGGGCCTCGTGCACCTCCGGGTCCGCGCGGAAGGCCCGCACCTTGGCGCGGAGCACCAGGTAGTTGTGCATGCAGGCGCGCGCGGTCTCCCAGACGCCATCGATGTCCTCGGTGCGCGGCGGCTTGTAGTCGAAGTGCACGAAGCCGTCGTAGCGCCTGCCGCCGCCGGCGCCCTCGAGCACGTCGATCGTCCAGAAGGCACCGCGCAGGTTGCCCGCCCCGAACCGGAGGTCCTGGTCGAACCGCGGGCCGTGCTGCCCGTTGAGGTCGATGTGGAAGAGCTTGTCGTGCCAGAGCGCCTGCGCGATGCCGTGCGCGAAGTTGAGGCCCGCCATCTCCTCGTGCCCGACCTCGGGGTTCAGCCCGACCCGCTCCGGCTCGTCGAGCTCGCCGATGAACGCCAGCGCGTGCCCGACCGTCGGCAGCAGGATGTCGCCCCGCGGCTCGTTGGGCTTGGGCTCGAGCGCGAACCGGATGTCGTAGCCCTGCTCCCGCACGTACGCGCAGAGCAGGTCGAGCGCCTCCTTGTAGCGGTCGAGGGCCGCGGCGACGTCTTTGCTCGCCCCGGACTCCGCGCCCTCCCGGCCGCCCCACAGCACGTACGTCCGGGCGCCCAGCTCAGCGGCCAGGTCGAGGTTGCGCAGCACCTTGGCCACGGCGTAGCGGCGGACCGCCCGGTCGTTGGAGGTGAGGCCGCCGTCCTTGAAGACCGCGTGGCCGAAGAGGTTGGTGGTCGCCATCTCGACGCCGAGCCCGGTCTCGGCCAGCGCCTTGGCGAACCGGCCCAGCGTCGCCTGCCGCGTGGCGTCGTCCGGGACGAGGTCGTCGTCGTGGAAGGTGACGGCCGCGGCGCCGAGCTCGGCCAGCCGGTGCACCGCCTCGACCGGGTCCAGCGGTGGGCGGACGGCGCCGCCGAAGACGTCGACCCCCCTCCAGCCGACGGTCCACAGCCCGAAGGAGAAGCGGTCCTCCCTGGTCGGTGTGTACGTGGTCATGAGCCCACCTCCTGCCAGCACTCCGTGGAAGCGCTGGTTTCGACGGCCGCGAGGACCCGCTGGACCTGGAGCCCGTCGGCGAACGACGGGATGGGGTCGGAGCCCACCGCGATGGCGGTCATCAGGTCTACTACCTGGTGGGTGAATCCGTGCTCGTAACCGAGAAGGTGCCCGGCCGGCCACCAGGCGGCGACGTACGGGTGCGTGGGCTCGGTGACGAGGATCCGCCGGAAGCCCGCGGTCCGCGGATCCTCCGTGTGGTCGTGGAAGTGCAGGACGTTCATGTCCTCGAAGTCGAAGGCCAGGCTGCCGCGAGACCCGTTGACCTCGATGCGGATCGCGTTCTTGCGCCCGGCCGCGAAGCGGGTGGCCTCGAAGGACCCGAGCGCGCCACCCGTGAAGCGGGCGAGGAACAGCGCGGCGTCGTCGACCGTGACCTCGCCGCGCGCGGTCCCGGCCACGCCGGACAGGCCGCTGGTGGACTCGGGCAGCGGCCGCTCCTTGACGAAGGTCTCGAGCAGCCCGGCCACCCCGGTGATCGTCTCCCCCGTGATGAACTGCGTGAGGTCCACGATGTGCGCGCCGATGTCACCGAGCGCGCCGGAGCCGGCCCGGTCCTTCTGCAGCCGCCACGAGAGCGGCGCCTCTGGGTCGCTGATCCAGTCCTGCAGGTACTGGGCCCGGACGTGGCGGAGCTCGCCCAGCCGGCCCTCGGCGACGAGCTCCCGGGCCAGGACGACGGCGGGGACCCGGCGGTAGGTGAAGCCGACCATCGACCGTACGCCGCGCTCCCGCGCGCGGTCGGCGGCGGCCACCATCGCCTCGGCCTCCGCAACGGTGTTCGCCAGCGGCTTCTCGCAGAGCACGTGCTTGCCCGCCTCGAGGGCGGCGATGGCGATCTCGGCGTGGGTGTCCCCCGGCGTGCACACGTCGACCAGGTCGACGTCGGCCCGGGACACGAGGTCCTTCCAGTCCGTCTCGACCGACTCCCAGCCCAGCCGGTCGGCCGCGGCGGTGACCCGGGCGGCGTCGCGGCCGCACAGCGCCGCCATCCGCGGGACCAGGGGGAGGTCGAAGAAGCGGGGGGCGCTGCGCCAGGCCTGGGAGTGCGCGGCCCCCATGAAGGCGTAGCCCACCATGCCCACACCCAGGGAGCCGCCCTTCCGGGCGGAACGGTCACCCACGCCTCGCGTGGCGGTCTGCTCGTCGGTCATCGCTCCGGTCCCTCGCACGTCGTCGTCGGCGGCCCTGTGCGGGCCGGGGGCGGGTGCCCCGCCGGGCGGCTGCGTGGCCGCCCGGCGGGGCCGTCGGTCAGGACTCGAAGCAGGTCTCCGTGTACTGGTCGACGTTGTCCGTGGTCACGACCGGGGCGTTGAGCACGACGCGGCGGGGCACCTCGACCTGGACCAGGTCGGACATCCCCTTGTCCTGGGCGATGAGGCGGGCCAGGCGGATGCCGTCGGCGGCCTGCGTGGGCGGGTAGAGCACGGTCGCCTCCATCTCGCCGTCCTGGATCCACTGCATCGCGTTGCACGAGCCGGCGCCGCCGATGAAGAAGAACTCATCGCGACCGGCGTTGTCGAACGCGGCCTTCACGCCCACCCCCTGGTCGTCGTCGTGGTTCCAGATGATGTCGATCTGCGGCGCCGCCTGGAGCAGGTTGGACGCCTCCGCCTCACCCGACTCGACGGTGAACTCGGCAGCCACCCGGTTGTCGACCTCCTGGTCGCACGCATCGAGGGCGTCGGCGAAGCCCTGGGACCGGTCCTGCGTCAGCGGCAGCGCGTCGATGCCGGCGATCTCGGCGATGACCGGGTCGGCGAGGCTGTTCTCCTCGATCAGCTGGCAGGCGTAGGTCCCGGCGGACACGCCCATGCCGTAGTTGTCGCCGAGGATCGTGTTGCGGGCGGCGAACGGGGACGAGAACTCGCGGTCCACGTTGATGACCGGGATGCCCGCCTCCATCGCTCGGATCGCCACGTCGGTGAGCGCTGCGCCGTCGGTCGGGAGCAGCACGATGGCGTCGACGCCCTCGTTGATGAACGTCTCGATCTGGCTGATCTGCAGGCTGGCGTCGTTCGTGCCCTCGGCGGCCCGCAGG
This sequence comes from Jiangellales bacterium, assembly GCA_035462845.1. GTDB lineage: Bacteria > Actinomycetota > Actinomycetes > Jiangellales > Jiangellaceae > DASTQL01. The sequence continues at coordinate 13,276 of DATHTV010000258.1, read as the reverse complement.
TCGATGTCCTCGTACTTCTCCGCCTCGGCCAGGGCGGACTCGTTGATCGCGGCCAGCCAGCCGTGGTCGGCTTGCGGGCCGGACCAGCCGATGACGACGGTGTCACCGGTCTCGTCGTTGGAGCTGCCCTCCGCCGAGGTGCCACCGTCGTCGGACGACGCCTCGGTGTCGTCGGACTCGGCGGTGTTGCTGGTGCAGCCTGCCACCAGCGCTCCGGCCGCGAGCAGTGCGCCCGTGGTCTTGAGCATCCGGGCCAGCGGCCGGGTGGTGCGTGCGGACATCTGTTCTCCTCGGTGTCGGTCCCGGCAGGGGCGCGGGACGGGTCCAACGTGCCGTGACGGTCGGTGCATCGCGCCGGCTCTGACCGGGGCGCGCGGGTCAGGGGGATCGGGGTAGGCGGGGTCAGGTGGGGTGGTTCCGGGCGGCCACCCGCTGCTGCAGGAGGACCGCGGCGATGATGATCACGCCCTTGGCGACGGCCTGGGTGGAGGTGTCCAGGTTGTTGAGGGTGAAGACGTTGGTGAGGGTGGTGAAGATCAGCACGCCGAAGACGGTGCCGACGATCGTCCCGCGCCCGCCGCTGAGCAGCGTGCCGCCGATGACCACCGCCGCGATCGCGTCCAGCTCGTAGAGCGTGCCGTGGGTCGAGCTCCCCGTCGTGGTCCGTGCGACGATCATGATCGCCGCGATGCCGCAGGCCACACCGAGCAGGACGTACAGCATCGCGGTGTGCCGCCGCACCTTGATGCCGGCCAGCCGCGCGGCCTCGGCGTTGCCGCCCACGGCGAGGGTGCGCCGCCCGAAGGTGGTGCGGTTGAGCAGGACCCACCCGATCGTCGCGACGAGCGCGAAGATGATGACGAGGACGGGGACCCCGAGGACGCTGCCACCGAAGAAGCTCACGAACTCGCGGACGTTGACGATCTGGGTCCGCCGCTGGGCGATGATCTCGGCGAGCCCCCGGGCGGCCGCGAGCATCGCCAGCGTCGCGATGAACGGCGCGATCCGTCCGTACGCGATGAGCACGCCGTTGACCAGCCCGCACCCGGCGCCCACCGCGAGCGCCGCGAAGACCATGACGGTCCAGTGGACGTTCTCCGCCATGGTCTGGGTCGCCAGGGTGGTCGCCCAGACCGATGACAGGGCCACGATCGCGCCGACCGACAGGTCGATGCCTCCGCCGGTGATCACGAACGTCATCCCGACGCTGACGACCCCGATGACCGAGGCCAGCCGCAGGATGGTCAGCAGGTTGTCGACCGTGGCGAAGCGGTCGCCGGCCGTGGCCACCCCGATGGCGACCAGCAGCAGCAGCGCGATCACCAGGCCGAGGTTGCGGCCCACGGAGCTGGCCATCACCCGGGTGAGGGCGGACTCGGGGCCGGTCGTGGTCGCAGCAGCGACCTCGATCCGGTTGTGCTCGTCCGCCGGCGGGGTCGTCGGGGCCGTGGGAGTGGTCTGTTCGCTCACGCCGCACTTCCTTCCATGACCAGGTCCAGGACCCGGTGCTCGTCGATGTCGGCGGCCGGCCCCTCGTGCACGACCATTCCCTCCCGGATGACCAGGACGCGGTCGGACAGCCCGAGGACCTCCTCGACCTCGCTGGACACGACCACCACCGCCACGCCCTCCGCCGCCAGCCGGCGGACGAGCGCGTAGATCTCGCTGCGGGCCCCCACGTCGACCCCGCGGGTCGGCTCGTCGAGGAGCAGCACGCGGCAGCCGCGCAGCAGCCACCGGGCCAGCACGACCTTCTGCTGGTTGCCGCCCGACAGGTTGCGCACCGGCCGCTCGACGCCGGGGGGCCGCACGTCCAGCGCCTCCGCCTGCTCCTGGGCTGCGTCCCGCTCGGCTCCCCGCCGTACGAAGCCGCCGCTGGCGAAGCGGGTCAGGCTGCTGAGGCTGATGTTGCGTGCGACCGACTGCTCCAGCAACAGCCCCTGGCTCTTGCGCTCCTCCGGCGCCAGGCCGATGCCGGCCCGGACCGCGGCCTGGACCGAGCCCGCGCGAACCTTCCGCCCGTCCACGGTGACCGACCCGCGGCTCGCGCGCCGTGCGCCGTACACGGTCTCGAGGATCTCCGAACGCCCCGAGCCCACCAGCCCCGCCAGCCCGAAGATCTCGCCGGCCCTGACCGTGAAGCTGACATCGGAGAACTCCCGGGTACGGGACAGGCCCTCGACCGTCAGCACGGGCGCCGCGTCGGCCGGGACGCCCGGACGGTCCGGGAACACGTACTCGATCGAGCGGCCGGTCATGAGCCGGATGAGCTCGCTGGTGGGCGTCTCGCGGGCCGCGAGCCCGGTCGCCACCGTGCGGCCGTCCTTGAGCACCGTGACCCGGTCGCCGATCTCCCGGATCTCCTCGAGCCGGTGCGAGATGTAGACGACGGCCACGTCCTGAGTGGTCAGCTCCCGCATGACGCGGAAGAGGTTGCCGACCTCCTCCTGGTCGAGGACGGCCGAAGGCTCGTCCATGACGATCAGCTTGGCGTCGTGCGACAGGGCCCTGGCCATGCTCACGACCTGCTTGCCGGCGGCCGACAGCCTGCCCACCTCACGGTCCGGGGAGATCTCGCCGTGGCCCAGCCGCTCGAGCACCGCTCTGGTCAGGCGGCGGGCCTCGCTCCGCTGCGAGAACCCTCCCCGCGAGACCTCGTGCCCGAGGTAGACGTTCTCGGCGACGGTCAGGCCGTCCACCAGGTCCAGCTCCTGGTAGATGGTCGCGACGCCGATCCTCATCGCGGCCATGGGGGTGGCGAGCACCACTGGTGCTCCTTGCCACCGGATCTCCCCCTCGTTCGGCTGGTGCGCCCCGGACAGCACCTTGATGAGCGTGGACTTGCCGGCGCCGTTCTGGCCGAGCAGGCAGTGAACCTCGCCGGGGCGCACGTCGAGGTCGACGCCGTCGAGCGCCCGGACGCCGGGGAAGGTCTTGACGATCCCGTGCATCTCCAGGAGCGCCCGGGTGTCGGGCCTCGGGCCGGCGGTCGTGGGGGTGTCGCTCATGCTGGTCCTCCAGCGGGCAGCGGGCTTCCGACGGGCTCGACCCGGTGGACGAGAGTCGGGTCGCGGAACACGGACTCCAACGACACCTGGGCTCCGCCTCGCACGGCCGCGGTGAAGCCCAGGGTGGACAGCTCGACCCGGCAGCCGCCCGCCCCCGGCGCGATGACCCGCGCCCGGAGCTCGGCCTCGAGCGGCTCGCGCAGCCAGGTGCCGACCGCGGCCAGGTAGCCGCCCAGCACCAGCACGGCCGGGTTCAGGACGTTGACCAGGATCGAGGCGCCGACCCCGAGCCACGAGCCGACCTGCTCGAGGGCGGCGATCGTCCGGCTGTCCCCGAGCGCCGCCCGCCGGTTGATCTCGGCGAGCCGGCCGTCGAGGTCCAGCGAGGGGTCACGGACCGGGTCGTCGGGGTCGGCGAGATCCACGAGCAGCGCGGACAGGCCGACGACCGTCTCCCAGCAGCCGGTCCGCCCACAGCCGCATCGGCGCCCGGCGGGGTCGACCGGCATGTGCCCCACCTCGCCGCTGAAGCCCTGTCCCCCGCGCAGCAGCCGGCCGCCGGAGACGACGCCGCCGCCCACCCCGGCGGCCCCGGTGAGCAGGACGAGGTCAGCGGTGCCGGCCCACTCCCCGGTGGTCGTCTCGGCGATCGCGGCCAGGTTGGCCTCGTTGTCGACGGTGACGGGGGAGGGCGGGCGGCCGAGCCGGGCCTGCATCTCGGCGACGACGGGGACGTCCTGCCAGCCCAGGTTGGGAGCGGTGCTGAGCCTGCCGGTCGCGGTCTCCACCAGCCCCGGCACGGCCAGCGTGATACCGACGGGCTGGCCTCCCCGGGCCGACACCTCGTCCGTCGCCTCGGCGACGAGGCGGGCGAGCTCGTCGAGGCTGCCGGCCGGGCCCAGCCCGGCGGTGTCGAGCGACAGGCGACGCTCGCTCACGACGTCGCCCCGCAGGTCCAGAGCCATCACGGCGACGTAGTCGACGTTGACCTCCGCACCGATGCCGCAGACGCCGCGTCCGTCGAGGACGACGGTCTGGCCCGGGCGGCCGACGCTGCCACGCTCGGCCTCGCCGTCACGGACCAACCCACGCTCGGCCAGCTCGGCGACCAGGCTGGAGACGGTCGCCTTGTTCAGCCCGGTCTCCGCGGCCACCCGGGCCCGCGAGCGGGGGCCGGAGCCGCGCAGGTGCCGCAGGACGACCGCGAGGTTGTGGCGGCGCACGGCCAGCTGGTCGGCACCGGCCGAGGGCACGTCGGGAAGGCGTCCGCCGGTGATCGTCACGGCAGCCCCTCCCCTCCTCGTCGGCCGGTGTGGGCTCGGTCACACCTGTTCGTCGGTTGGTGCGACAAACTAAGCGAGTCAGGCGGTCGGGTCAAGGGTGGCGGAGAACTTCCTGAAAGGTGACCCGTGGTGAGACAATCGACGATCAACGGGCGTCATCGATGTCTCGAGGTCGGATATCCACGCGTGCGGTAGGTGCTCTGACCTGCATCGATGACGTTACGTAAGAACGCCCGCGGGCGGGCGCAGCTCGGGTGCCATCGCGCGGTAGCCGAAGGTCCGTCTCCAGATCGTTACCCGCTACCGCTCCGATCGAGCGCCACTTCTCACACTTGGTGGACGAAGTTCCGCCAGTTGGCGTAGCGCTCGCGCACCGCTCGCCCCTCGGATCCCGACGTCTCCGGCGGAGCCGGCGACCCGGTGCTGGTGGCGGCCCAGGCAGGGGCGGCAGGCTCTCCGGACAGGGCCCACGCAGCCTGCCGGGCGGCGCCCAGGGCCACGTACTCGGCCGGCTCGGGCACGACCACGGGCACGCCCAGGATCCCGGCGGCCACCGCGCGCACCGCGGCCGAGCGGGCGGCGCCACCGATCAGCAGTGCCCGCCGCACCGGGACACCCTGGTCGCGGAGCGCCTGGACGCCGTCCGCCAGCCCGCAGAGCATCCCCTCGACGGCCGCCCTCGCGACGTTCTCCGGCGTCATCGTGGTCCTCGTCATGCCGTGCAGGGACCCGGTCGCGTCGGGCAGGTCCGGGGTCCGCTCGCCGTCGAGGTACGGGAGCAGGACCAGGCCGCCCGCGCCCGGTTCGGCGGCCAGCGCCAGCCGGTCCAGGCCGTTCAGGTCGGTCCCCAGCATCGCGGCGGTCGCGGTGAGCACCCGCGCCGCATTGAGCGTGCACACGAGCGGCAGGAACCGGCCGGTCGCGTCGGCGAAGCCGGCGACCACCCCGGTGGGGTCGGCCGTGGGCGCCTCGGCCACGGCGAAGGCGGTGCCGCTGGTGCCGAGCGACACGACGACGTCGCCGGGCGCTGCGGCCAGGCCCAGTGCCGCACCCATGTTGTCCCCGGTACCGGCGGCGACCGCCGCGCCCCCCGTCGTCCGGCCGACGACCTCGGCCGGTCCGGCGACGCGCGGCAGGTCGACCCGGTGACCGAGGGCCAGCTCCAGCAGGTCCTCCCGGTAGCGGCCCTCCCCCGGGGACCAGTACCCGGTCCCGGACGCGTCTCCCCGGTCGGTGGTGGGCTCGGACGCGGAGCCGGCCAGCCGCCAGGTGAGCCAGTCGTGCGGCAGGACCACGCCACGGACCCGAGCCGCCTGCTCCGGCTCATGGCGGGCGAGCCAGCGCAGCTTCGTCACGGTAAAGCTGGCGACGGGGACGGAGCCGACGGCCTCGGCCCAGGGGGCGCCGCCGCCCAGCTCGTCCACCAGCTCGCGGGCGGCGGCGGCGGACCGCGTGTCGTTCCAGAGCAGGGCGGGGCGCACCACGGCTCCGTCGCGGTCGAGCGCGACCATGCCGTGCTGCTGGCCGGCGACGGCCACGGCGTCGACGCGGTCGAGCAGGCCCGCTCCGGCCTCGAGGAGCGCGGTCCACCAGGCCTCCGGGTCGACCTCGGTGCCGTCGGGGTGCGCGGCCCGTCCCTCGGCGAGCACCTCTCCCGACTCGGCGTCGCAGACGACGACCTTGCACGACTGGGTGGACGAGTCGATCCCGGCGACGGTCGGCATGTCACCCATCCTTCCTCAGTCCAGGTCGCGGACCCTAACGCGCCGGAACGACACGTCGTCGCCCTCGCCGTGGTTCTGCAGCCCCACGTGCCCGGGCACGACCAGTCGCCCGTCCTCGGTCTCGGTGTAGTCGTTGACCCTGACGCCGTTCAGCGCCACGACGACCCGGCGCCCGACGACCCGAACAGCGAAGGTGTTCCACTCGCCCGGAGGGCGCAGCGCCGCGTCACGCGCAGCGGTGTCGGGGGCCTGCACGGCGTAGACGGCGCCCGTGGTCGCGGCGGGGACGTCCGTGGCGTCGACCTGGACCTCGCGGCCGCGGTCGATCGCCACCTGCGGGTCGTCACCCGGCTCGGGGAAGCCGACGAACACCCCCGAGTTGTCGTCTCCGGCGACCCGCCAGTCGACCCGGAGCTCGTACGGGCCCTCCAGAGGCTGCTGGTGCCAGAGGAGCCCGAGGCCGCCGAAGGAGTGCAGGGCGCAGTCCTGCAGCCGGAAGCCGCCTGGGCCGGCCTGTCGCCAGTCCTCGACGCTCTCGGCGGAGCCGTCGAACAGCGCCCGGAACCCGTCCTCGGGCTGCTGCCCGGGGCACGCGGTCACCGGGGGCTCGCCCGCCGTGCGTCCGCAGCCCGTCGCGAGCAGAACGGCGACGAGCAGGGCGCCGATGAGCGGGGACGTGACGGCGCGCCCTCGGGCGGGGGGTCCGGGTCCGGACCCCCCGCCCGGGGAGCGTCGACGCAGCAGCGGCCTCAGCCCTCCAGCTGCGCCCGCAGAGCCGCGGACTGCAGGAGCAGCACGGCACGGGCGTCCTCGTCGGTGACGAAGCGGCTGTTGCCCGCGACCCGCTCGAAGCGGCCCAGCGCGGCAACCGCCTGCCGGGTCTCGCCGGCGGCCACGTGCTCGGCCGCAGCGTCCAGGTGCGCCCGGAGCTGAGTGGCACCCGGCGTGGTCACCCCGCCGGCGTCGACCAGGCGGTCGAGGATCGACCGGAGGTCGTCGAGCGAGGTCGTCGCCACGAAGGTCACGGTCTGCGTCGTGCTGAGCCCGGCCACGTCCGTCACGACGACGGACAGGACGTGCTCGCCCGGCTCGATGGTCCACAGCCCGATCTGCTCGCCGGAGACCACCGGCTCGCCGTCCAGTGTGGCGACGACCGAGGCGACCCCGGAGACCGCGTCCGCACCTGAGAAGACCGGTGTCAGGGTCCCGCTGACGGAGTACTCGGCGCCGTCCTCGACACCGCTCAGCGACACCGTCGGCGCGGTCCGGTCGATCTTGACGGCGACGGAGCCCTCCGCGGAGACGTTGCCGCCGTTGTCGGTCGCCCGATAGAGGACGCTGGTCTCCCCTTCCGCGCTGACGGTGAGGGCGTTGTTGGCGTTCTGCCACGGCCCGCCGTTGACCGAACGCTGGCGGCTGGCGACGGTGCCGTTGTCGGCGGCGTTGACCGTCACCGTGACGTTGCCGCTGGTGTACCAACCGTTGACGCCCTGCGGCACGGCCGGGTTGAGCGTCACCGAGACCACCGGGGGCTCGACGTCCGCGACACCGTCACCGGTGAAGGTGAAGGAGTCGACGTCCACCCCACCGGTGGAGGTGACGTAGAGCCGGCCCGTCCCCTCCGGTGCGCCGCTGAGGGAGGTGGTGACCTCCTGCCAGCCGCCGCCCGCCGGGATCGTGGCCGTCGCGAAGGCCGGTGCGTCGGGGGCACCCCACCGGAAGGAGAGGGTGCCCGCGCCGCTGGCCCGGGTGACGACCCCGTCGACACCGACGAAGTTGACCGGGTCGTAGGCGATCCAGTCACCGGCGTCGAAGGAGGTGACCTTGCGCAGCCCGCTGGCCGACGGGTCGTCGGTGACGCTGACCCCGCTGGTGTCGTCCGCCCACTCGGCCTCCTGGCCCTTGGGGTTGAGGATCAGGCTGACCTCGCCCCGCGCGGCCGGGACGCCGGCGTTGCCGTTGTCGGTGTAGCCGACCACGACGACGCCGTAGATGTTCTCGGTCTCGCCGTGCTGGGTGGCGCTGGCCGGGGTGGGGATGCCGAACTGGCAGCCGGTGCCCTGGCTGAGCGGGTGGGCGTGCTCGTCGTGCCCGAGGCCGAAGTTCCACTGCACCCGCGAGCAGACCGGGTTGTCCCCGTCCTCCGGGTCCGACACCGACACCGTCATCGGCACGGCCTGTCCCCAGTCGAAGAAGGCGCCGTCCGGCACGCTGGTCGTCACCGTCGGCGCGACGTTGCCGACGCTGATGACCTGGCTGGTGAGCCCGAACTTCCCGGAGGGGTCGGTGACCCGCAGCCGGGCCGTGTACGCGCCCAGCTCGGTGTAGGTGTGCGTCACCGTGACACCGGTGGCGTCGAACGTGCCGTTCCCGTCGAAGTCCCACTGGTAGGTGAGGGCGGCGCCCTCGGGGTCACGCGAGGCCGAGGCGTCGAAGGCGACCGTCAGCGGTGCCTCGCTGCCGGAGATCGGCGTCGCGGTGAAGGCCGCCTGCGGGGCCTTGTTGCCCTCGGCGTAGTCGATCCGGTAGAGCCCGGCGTCGGGGTTCTGCCGGAAGAAGCCGTCACCGTAGTCGAGGACGTACAGCGAGCCGTCCGGCCCGAACTCGAGATCCATCGGGTTGTCGTGCGGGTAGGTGCCGTAGATCGCGGTCCAGGCGTTGGGGATGAAGTCCTCGATCTTGGTCACCGGGCCGTCGTTGGCGAGGTCGAGGGTGAAGGCCGCGATGTAGTCCTGGGAGAACTCACCGAAGAAGGCCTTGCCGCTCCAGTACTCCGGGAACTTCGTCGGCGAGGTGTTGTCGGGGTCGTACCGGTAGACCGGCCCGCCCATCGGCCCCTGGCCGCTGCCGGCGCCGAAGTTGGTCAGCTCGGGCCACGGCTGGTGGGTGTCGTTGTCGCCGTACCACAGCTGCGGGGCCGTGGCCGGCGGCACCTGGGCCAGCCCGGTGTTGTTCCGGGAGTTGACGATCGCACCGGCCTCGCAGTCGAACCACTCGCGCGGCGTGGCGGTCGCGAAGTTCCAGTCGTTGTAGTTGGCGTTGGGGCCGTGGCAGTACGGCCACCCGCCGTTCATCGGCTTCGTGGTGCTCTGCCACTCGACGTAGCCCATCGGGCCGCGCTGGGCGTTGGCCTGGCCGGCGTCGGGTCCGTAGTCGCCCCAGACCAGGGCGCCGGTCACGGGGTCGTAGTCGATCCGGAACGGGTTGCGCAGGCCCATCACGTACAGCTCCGGGCGGGTCTGCGCGGTGCCCGGCGCGAAGAGGTTGCCCTCCGGGATCGTGTACGAGCCGTCCTCCTGGACGGTGATCCGCAGGATGGCGCCACGGAGGTCGTTGGTGCTGCCGGCCCCGCGCCGGGCGTCCATGCCCGGGTTCACGTTCGGGGCGTCGTTGTTGGGGGCGTACCCACCGGCACCGGGAGCGCTCGCCGGCGTGTTGTCGCCGGTGGCGAGGTAGAGGTTGCCATCCTCGTCCCAGGCGATGTCACCCGCGACGTGGCAGCACTGGCCCCGCTGGACCTCGACCCGGACGATCTCCTGCTCGGTCGAGAGGTCCAGGGAGTCGGTCGCCTCGTCCCACTGGAACCGGGACAGGACGTTGTAGCCCTTCCACTGGTCCCAGTAGGCCTCGGTCTGACCCGCCGGGAGCGTGGTCGGGGCGCTGCCGGTCGGTGTCGTCGTGGGGTACGGCGAGCCGCTCTGCGACAGGCCGTCCATCACCCGCGGGGCGTACACGAGGTACACCCACCGGTTCTCCTCGAAGTCCGGGTCGATCGCGATCGTCTGCAGGCCGTCCTCGGAGTTCGTGTAGACGTCGATCGTGTTGATCACTGTGGTGACGCCGGTGCCTGGGTCGGTCAACCGTACGGCGCCGTTGCGCGCGGTGTGCAGCACCCGCGAGTCGGGGAGCACCGCGAGGTCGATCGGCTCGCCGGTGTCCTTGGTCAGCAGGATCTTCTCGTAGTTGTTCCAGTCGGTCGCCGTCTCGGCGGCCGAGGGGTGGGGCTCGTCCTCCGGGTGTCCTGGGTGGGCAGCGGCCGGGCCGGCCGTCGCGAGCGCTGCCAGGGGCAGGCTGGCCGCGACGGCGAGCCTGGCGAGGCTGCCGAGAGTACGGTGCACGGTGATGGTCTCCTCGTGAGTCGTGGGGGCCTCACCCGAGGGGCCGGACCGCACGGCGCGTCGCTGGCACGGCGCGTCGGTACGCGTGGTCCGGCCCCTGCGGGTGTCGTGCCGGGTGTCAGCCGCGGAGGGCGTCGAGCGCCTCGTAGCTACGGGCGGTGGAGCCCCAGGTGCCACCCTGGTCCGCGGGGGTGTTGGGCGCGTTGTCCTGCTCGTACAGGGAGTAGTAGGAGCCGCGAGCCGGGACCTTCTGGTAGAAGGTCGTGAAGTCGATGTCGCCGGCGCCGAACTCCACGATCTCGTAGCCATTCGTGAGGTCGGGGCGCTCCCGCCCGTCCTTGGCGTGGAAGAGCGGGTAGCGGCCCTTGTTGGCGATGACGTAGTCGACCGGCACGAAGCCGGGGGCGATGTGCGCCCCGACGTGGGCCCAGTAGATGTCCATCTCGAAGAAGACGTAGCGCGGGTCGGTCTCGGCGAGCATCACGTCGTACAGGCGCACGCTCGGGTTGTCGTTGGCGAACCGGAACTCGTTCTGGTGGTTGTGCTGGTACCACTTGATCCCGCGGGCCGCGGCGGCCTGGCCCCAGACGTTGAACTCGGCGGACACGGCCTGGTAGCCGGCGACGGTCCGGTTGCCCGAGGACACCGGCTCGTTGGCGGTGCCGATGTGGGAGAGGCCCAGGATCTCCGCCCGGTCGAGCTCGAGGGAGAGGTTGTTCCGGAAGGCGTTGAGGCTCAGGTGGCTGCCGACGCCGATCAAGCCGTTGTCGTCGAGGAGCTGCCGAAGTCCCTCGATGGTGAGACCGGGCGAGGCCGGTGAGGTGTAGCCGGCGAACTCCACGCTCTTGTAGCCGAGCCGGGCGAGCTCCTCGAACACCGCACGGAATCCGAGGCTGCTCACCAGGTTGCGGATGGTGAAGAGCTGGATGCCGATCTTGCCGGGCGGGACGAGCTTGGCGTTCTTGGCGGATGCGGTGCTCAGCAGCGGTCCGGCGAGCGACGACGCGCTGATCGCCACGGTGGTGCCGGCGAGGGCCTGCAGGAACTGCCGGCGGTTGACCTCGGGTCGTGCCATGGGTGCCTCTCCTTGGTCGAACAGGGTGACGGGGAGTGTGGCGCCCGAAACTAACGGTGCGTTGTGACGTTGGTCAATAGTTGTCGGTCATTCTTTCGCAAGATGGTTGCGTAAGTGTGGCGGCGAGCAGCGCCCTCTCACCGAGGGTCGAAGACGACGTCGCTGATCAGACGGGCCGCTCCCACGGTGCCGGCGTCGTCGCCCATCTCGCTCAGCACCACGGGCAGGTTGCCGGTCGCCAACGGGAGCGAGCGCCGGTAGACGACCCCGCGGATCTCCGCGAGCAGGGAGTGGCCGAGCCGGGAGACGCGTCCGCCGATCACGATGAGGCCCGGGTTGAAGAACGAGACCAGTCCCGCCAGGACGACGCCGACCCTGCGCCCCCCGTCGCGGACCATCTGGATGGCCTGCGGGTCACCCTGGGCCATCGCGATGGCCACGTCCGCAGCGCTGAGGTCGCCCTTGGACTCCAGCAGGGCGCCGAGCGCGGGTGAGCGACCCCCGCGGGCGGCCGCCACGGCGTCGCGGGCCAGCGCCGCGCCGCCGAAGAAGGCCTCGAGGCACCCCGTGTTGCCGCAGGCGCACGTCGGTCCGAACTCCTCGACCCGGATGTGCCCGATGTCCCCCGCGCAGCCGTCGACGCCGCGGTAGAGCTGCCCGTCGACGACGATCCCGCAGCCGATCCCCGTACCGATCTTGACGAACAGGAAGTCCCGGGCGGACCGCGCCACCCCGGAGTGCTGCTCCCCGAGCGCCATCACGTTGACGTCGTTGTCGAGCAGCACGGGACATCCGAGCTCGCGGGACAGGACGTCACGCACGGGGTACTCGTCCCAGCCGGGCATGATCGGCGGGGAGACCGGGACTCCACCGTGGAAGTCGACCGGCCCGGGCACGCCGATGCCGACGCCGGAGGGGCGCTCGACGCCCTGCTCGGCCAGGACCTCGCGCACGAGGTCGATGGCGATGGCGAGGACCTGCTCGGGTCCCTGCCGGACGTCCACGTCACGGTGCCGCTGGCCGAGCACGGCGAGCCGGCCGTCGGTGACCGCGACGGACATGCCTGTCGCGCCGACGGCGATCCCGACGAAGCGAACACCCGGCGCCAGGTCCACGAGGGTGGAGCGGCGCCCGCCCCGGGAGGCTGCGGGCCCGACCTCGGCGGCGAGCTCCTGCTCGACGAGGCGGGCGACCTCCACCGCCATCGTCGTGCGCGAGACGCCCAAGCGGTCGGCGAGCTCGACCCGCGAGAGCGGCCCCTCGTCGCGGAGCAGCTTGAGGGCCTTGGCCTGGGTCGCGGACTCGGCCTGCCCGGAGAGTGTGTGTGCCACGCGGGCGATCGTCCCACGCGGGACGCCCGCGGGTCGGCCCGACGCGGCGGGGTCAGAGGGCCCCGAGGCCGCGCTCGCGGAGGTCGCGCCGGTGCTTCTCCAGGGCCATGAGCTCCCCGAAGAGCCGGTTGTACGAGTCCGCCTCGGCCTCGGGGTCGGTGCGCTGCAGCCTGGCCTTGACCCCGACGAGTCGTCGGGACACCCACATCTCGTGCAGCCGCAGGACGACCGAGCTGACGTAGCGGGGCATCGCGTCGTCGTCGGCCGGGACCGGCTCCACCGCGAGCTCGTTGACGAGGTGCCGGACGACCTCGTCGGGCGCGGACTGCCGGAGGGCCTCCACCCAGCCGGGGCCACCCGGCTGGGTGGCACACCCGCCCGCCTTAGCCACGGCCTCGCGCACCGCGCGGTAGGCCGGGGACCGGAACGCCTCGGCGTCGAGGTCGTCGAAGAGCGGTCCCGCGACGGCCGGTCGCTGGACCGCCGCCTTGAGCGCCTCGCGCTCGACGGCCAGCGTCTGCGGGTCGACGTCGCCGTGGACGGGGACGCCGAGCGCCTGCTGCCCGTCCGCCGGCGGCTGGGCCGGCCTCCGGCCGCGGGAACGGTCGGCGCCTCCGGCCACGTGCCGGACCCGCCGGACGACGGCCAGCTCGTCGGCCGCCCCGGTCCACCCGGCCAGCAACCGCGCGTAGTCGTCCCGGACGGCGCGGTCGCGGATGCGGGCGACGAGCGGCACC
>DATHTV010000257.1:0-11884 GCA_035462845.1 Jiangellales bacterium | reverse complement strand
CCCGAGTAGCCGGCCTGGGCGATGCCCTGGCCGGCGTCCTCGGTGACCTCGACCCGGACGCCGTGAGCGCCGCGTCGGCCGAGGCTCTCTGGAGCGGCTTCGACCGCCTCGAGCGGCTGTCCTCGGCCGGCAAGACCCTGTTGGCCCGCAGGGCGGCCCAGAGCCCGCCGCCGGCAGCGGGTCCGGGAGCCGGCCTCCGGTCCGGTGTGGAGCGGCTGGCGGCCCGGTCCGGCTGCGGTGTCGGCGCCGCTCGGGAGGCCGTGGAGACGTCGAAGCGATTGGCCGGGGGTGCGGCTGCCGGGGTGGCCGCGGCGTTGCGGCGCGGGGAGCTGTCGGCTCCTCAGGCTGCGGCGGTGTCGTCGGCCGTGGAGGCCGATCCGTCCGCCGAGGAGCGGCTGGTGGAGCTGGCCGGGCGGGTGTCGTTGCCCGAGCTGCGGGACGAGTGCGCCCGGGTCCGCGCCGCTGCCGACCCGGATCCGGCCGCTCGCAACGCCCGACTCCACCGAGCACGGCGACTGCGCCGGTTCACCGACGCCGAGGGTGCCTGGCAGCTGCTCGCGCGCGGGACGCCCCAATCGGGGGCGGCCTTCAACGCGGTGTTGGAGCCGTTGGTGGACCAGGTCTTCCGCGCCGCCCGTCGAGACGGTCGGCATGAGCCGGTCGAGGCCTACGCCTTCGACGCACTCATGTCCATGGCGGACCTCGCCGCCGGTGACACCCAGTCCGGGGTGGACGGAGCCGCCCGGGCGGAGGGTACGCCGGACGGCACAGCCGACCCCCAACGTGCGGGCGGGGACGCTCCCGGCCCGGACGAGGGCGCCGGGACCGACGGCGGCGGAGATCCCGGGCGCGGCGCTGACGTACCGGATGTCGACTCGCGATCGGGCGGCGCCGGTGATCACCGCCACCGCGTCGGCGCGGCCGGCGCCACGCGAGAGGGCTATGGCGCTGCCCTCGAGGTACGGCCGCCCGCAACGAGCGCAGGCGACCTCCGCTCCTCGGCCGGTCCGACTCCAGCGGATGCCGAAGCGCCGTGGTGGGCGGCAGCCCAGGGCGTCCTGCTCGGTGGCGGTCCCGTGGACGACGACAAGGCCCATTCCGCTGATGGGGACAACGGCGGCTGCACCGACACGTGCGGTGCGACACGGGGTGGCTGCGCACGCGGCACCGGTGGCGCATGCAGCACCGGCGGCAGCGCACGCGGCACCGGTGGCGCATGCAGCACCGGCGGCACCGGCGGCACCGGCGGCACCGGCGGCGCATGCGGCACGGGCGCAGGCTGCCACGACGACGGCCGTGCCTGCGGTCAGTTCCGGTCCGCCTCCGCGGCACCGTGGTGGGGAACCGCCCACCTGCTCGGCGATCCGCGGGGGTCCGCCGGTTCCGGTCCCGACGGCCCCAGCAGCTCCATCGCCCCGCGGCTCATCGTTCCCGGTCACGTGACAGGTGGCGCGATCCGCGGAGACATCGAGAAGCCGTCGCCTGACGGGTCGAGGTCTGACCCGGCGCGTGCGCCGATACCGGACTCGGCACCTGAGGCCGGTCGATCGGCCCCGCTGCCCGGCGTGGCGCCTCCTGCCCCGCTGCCCGGCGTGGCGCCTCCTGTCCGGCCACGCGGTCAGGAGGTTAACCCGCCACCACGGTCACCCGCAGTCGGCGCGAGTCCGTCCGCCCCGCTCGCTCAGCCGGCGTCTCCGCCACCGACGCGAACGCCCCCGGTCAGCCCTGCCCGTGGTGAGCGAGTTCCGCGCAACCCGAGGCACCTGGCCCTGCTCCGGGTAGATCTCGAGGCGCTCCACCGTGGGTCGGTGGCCGGCGACGAGATGTGCGAGATCGCGGGGGTCGGTCCGGTCCCCGTCGAGGTGGCCCGCGGGCTGCTCGGTGATGCTGTGCTGAAGCTGGTCATCACCCGCGGAGTGGACGTCCTCAACGTGACGCACCTCGGCCGCGGTCCTACCGCTGCGCAGAGAGTGGCGCTGGCCTGGCAGAGCCCGACGTGCGCCGTCGAAGGCTGCTGGCGACGCCGGGTGGAGATCGACCATCGGGAGGAGTGGGCCCGCACGCGGCACACCCGCCTGGACGAGCTGGACCCCTTGTGCGCCCAGCATCACGACCTCAAGACCCGCTTCGGCTGGGCGCTGGTCCGGGGTACCGGCAAGCGGCCCTTCGTGCCGCCAAGCGACTCCCGCCACCCCCGCCACCAGCAGCAACGCGACGGTCGCGCGGGCGACAGCCGTGGGCGGGGCGACACATCCGGGCCGGGCGACGCTGCCGGCTACAGCGCCCCAGGACGGCCGGTCCGGCCCACTCCGGTCAAGGCTGCCGGCCGCAGCGGCGAGGGACGGCCGGTCCGACCCACTCCGGGCGAGGCAGTCGGTTCGGACCGGCCAGGTCCTGGTCTGGTCCAGGACGGGACCACCGCCCGCTCCGACATCGGCTCGCCGTTCGGCGAGGCAGGTGCCACACGGACGCTGCCGTCCGATCCCCGCGAGCCGCGGACGTGGAGGTCGGTCGGCCGCGAACGGCGGGGCGACAGCAGGTCGGCAGTCACCGCTCCGCTGTTCGAGGACGGCCTCGCGTGACACGGCTCGAGCAGAACGTCGGGAGAGGTCGGCGGAGCAGCGCGGCTGGCACGGGACTACTCGACCCTCTTCGTGGGCTCGCCGGTGGTCTCCGCTGGTCGGGCCTCGGGCGTGGGCGGAGGGGCACCCTCCGCAGACGCAGCCGCACCCTCGAGCGTCAACCCCTGCATGGACGCAGCCCCAGCCGTGGAGGCAGCGGCAGCCGCGCGCGCGGTCTTGCGGGCGATGTCGGCGAGCGCCTCACGCCGGGCGGCGTCTGCTTCGTACGCGGCCTTGCGGTCCTTGAGCAGGCGGGCGGGAATCCCGCCGACGACCGACATCTCCGGGACCACGCCGCGGACGACCGCGTGGGCGGCGACGACGGAGCCGCGGCCGATCACCGAGCCGCGCAGGATCGTGGACTTGACGCCGAGCCAGCAGTCGGGCCCGATCCGGACCGGGGTCTTGACGATCCCCTGGTCCTTGACCGGCCGGTGGATGTCGTCGAAGCGGTGGTCGAAGTCGGTCACGTGCACCCAGTCGGCGACCAGCGTCCGAGCACCGACCTCGACGTCGAGGTAGCAGTTGACGGTGTTCTCTCGACCGAAGACGCACTTGTCGCCGATCCGCAGCGTGCCCTCGTGAGCACGCAACCGGTTCCCGTCGCCGAGGTGGACCCAGCGACCGATGATGACCCGGCCGTATCCGGGCCGAGCCTCGATCTCGACGCGCCGACCGAGGAAGACGAACCCCTCCGTCACCACCTCCGGGTGACGCAGCCGCAGCAGCAAGTACCGCCAGTAGCGCACGAGGTAGAAGCGGGTCCAGGCGCGCTTCCGGACCATCCAACGCAAGGAGGCCATCGTCAGAACCCGGGCCTGCCGCGGGTCACGCGTCGACCGCGGGGCCCGCGGGGCAGGGGCCGCCCGCGGGGCAGGGGCCGAAAGGGGGTCACGGGCCGGACGCGGGTCGTTGGCCGGCCGCCCGTCACGAGGGCCGCGGCGGAGCCGGGCAGGTGTCGACCGTCCGGGCACGGACCGACGCTAGCCCAGGGACCGGAGAGGCACGTCACACACTTCGGCAACGCTCGACACCACGCCGACACCGTCGGGACACCGCGAGGAAACCCGGGCTGCGCAGCCTGTGCCCATGGCACACGCAGAACAAGCGGGACACCCCCGCCCGCTCGACCGGAGTACCCAGTCCACCCCCGTGCACAACCTGCTCGCTCACCCGGCCACCGTCCACGTCCCCGACCGGGGCGCGGTGACCGTGCGACCGGCCACCCTCGACGACCTCGACGAGGTGGCCGCGATGCACGCCCGGTGCTCGTCCGCCTCGACGTACGGGAGGTACCTGGCGGGCACGCCCCGGCGGGCGATGCTGGCCGAGGTGCTGCGGACGGCGGTGGCGCTGGTCGCCGTGGCGCCCGGGGGATCCGTCGTGGCCCTGGCCAACGTCGCGGCGAGCGAGAGCCCGGGCACCGCCGAGCTCGCCGTACTCGTGGAGGACGACTGGCAGGGCCACGGCCTCGGCACCGCGCTCGTCCGCCACCTCGTGGCAGCCGCCCGGCTGCTCGGGTTCGACGCGGTCGAGGCGGTCACGCTGCCGTCGGCGACCTGGCCGGACCGGGCCCTCCGGCTGCTCGGCAGCACGACCACCGAGAAGCTGCCCTTCGGTGAGGTCACCAGCCGGCTCACCCTGGCGCCGCACCACCTGGGCGGGCTCGCGTCACCGCGGGAGCCCGTCGAGCGGGTCGTGCTGAGACGCTCGTGAGACCGACCACCTGGGGGCCCTAGGTACCGCGGGAGCCCGTCGAGCGGGTCGCGGTGAGCCGCCCGTGAAGAGGGGCGGGTTGCGAGCGGCGACCGGGCGTGCCGAAGCAGCAGTGGGGGGGCGGCAGTGCTCAGGCCGGGCGGGTTCCGGTGATCGAGACGTTGTAGAAGAGCTCGTCGGGGACGAACCGCGCCAGCCGCCGGTCGAGGGCGGACAGCCCGAGCCAGCCGCGGTACGCGAACTGGGCCCAGCGGCGGCCGAGCCGGTCGGCGGGCACGGCGTGCTCGAAGGTGCGGACCGGCCAGCCGAACCAGGCGGCCGTGAGCTCCTCCGTCACGGTACGCACGTCGATGGCGCCCGAGCGCAGGGCGGTGCGCCGGAGCACGCCGGGGTCGAAGGTGTGCAGGTCGACGACGGCTTCGAGGGCGGCGGCCCGGGAGGACTCGTCGAGCTCCTCCTTCGGACGGGCCCACCGGGGGCGCAGCGGCGGCAAGGCGGTCACCCGGGTCGCCACCTCCCAGGTGGCTCGCGAGAGCCGGCGCGCCACCGCGTCGCCGTACCGGGTGGGCTCGCCGCAGATCACGAACCGGCCCCCCGGGCGCAGCACCCGCAGCATCTCCGTGAAGGCCTGCTCGACGTCGGGGACGTGGTGCAGCACCGCATGACCGAGGACGAGGTCGAAGGTCGCGTCGTCGAAGGGCAGCGCCTCGACGTCGGCCACCTCCCCGCGGACGGCGAAGCCGAGTGCGTGCGCGTTGCGCTGCGCGGCCTCGACCATCCCCGGGGAGAGGTCGGTGACGGTGACGTCCTCGAGCACCCCGGCCTGGACGAGGTTGAGCGCGAAGAAGCCGGTCCCCGCGCCGATCTCCAGCGCCGGACCGTACGGCCAGCCCTCGCGGCCCGCCACCGCCACGAAGCGGTCGCGGGCGTAGTCGATGCAGCGGTCGTCGAAGGAGATCGACCACTTGTGGTCGTACGTGCCGGACTCCCAGTCGTGGTAGAGCACCTGGGCGAGCTTGGTGTCGCGCCAGGCCGCCTCCACCTCCGCGGCGGTCGCGGGGGCCCGCGAGCCGGCTGCCCGGGCGGCCACCACGGTCACCGCCCCTCGAACCGGGCCTTGCCCGGGCCCTGCTCCACGAACGACCGCATCCCGGTGGCTCGGTCCTCGGTGGCGAACAGCCCCGCGAACTGCAACCGCTCGATCTCCAGACCGCTGTCCAGGTCGGTCTCCAGCCCGCGGTCGACGGCCTCCTTGGCCGCGCGCAGGGCGAGCGCCGGGCCGCCGACGAAGCCCCGGGCGAGCTCGAGGGCTGTCGAGTACACCTGGTCGGCGGGGACCACGCGGTCGACCAGCCCGATCCGCAGTGCCTCCTCGGCCTTGACGTGCCGCCCGGTGAAGATCATCTCCTTGGCCCGGGCCGGACCGACGAGGCGTGGCAGCCGCTGGGTGCCACCGGCCCCCGGGATCACGCCGAGGAGGATCTCCGGCTGCCCGAGCCGCACGTTGTCCCCGCACACCCGCAGGTCGGCGCAGAGGGCCAGTTCGAGGCCGCCCCCGAGGGCGTACCCGGTGATGGCCGCGATGACGGGCTTGGGGAGGCGGGCGACCGTCGAGTAGGCGGCCTCGAGCCGGGCCGACCGCCGCGCCATGTCCACGTACGACGTGCCGGCCATCTCCTTGATGTCCGCCCCCGCCATGAAGGCCTTGTCGCCGCCGTAGATCACCACCGACGCGACGTCGCGGCGCTCCCCGGCCTCCCGGGCCACCGCCTCGAGCTCGTCCTGCACCTGCGCGGACAGCGCGTTGACGGGCGGCCGATCGAGCCGGATCGTCCCCACGCCGTCCTCGACCTCGAGCCGGACGAACTCGCCCACGTGAACCCCTCCGTACGTCTCGGGTGCGCCGTACGGCGGAGGCTAACCGACCGCCCTCTGGCACGATGCGCGGGTGCTGTCCGCCGACGACTCCGTGCCCTGGCCAGGGCACTGGTCGCCGCTCGGCGCGACGGTCGACGACGAGGGCACCAACGTCGCCCTGTGGGCGCCGGAAGCCCAGCGGGTGGACGTCTGCCTGGTCGACGAGCGGGGCCACGAGGAGCGGCTCCCGCTGCGCGACCGCACCTTCGACGTCTGGCACGGCCGGCTCCCCGGTGTCGGCGCCGGCCAGCGCTACGGCTTTCGCGTCCACGGCCCCTGGGACCCGGCCACCGGCCGGCGCTTCAACGCGGCCAAGCTGCTGCTCGACCCCTACGCCCGGGCCGTCACCGGCGACCTGCGCTACGACCCCGCCGTGTTCGGCCACGTCCGCCCGTCGCTGGCCCACCCCGGGGACGACACCGAGCGCGACGGTCACGACTCCGCCCCGTACGTCCCGCTCTCCGTGGTCGTCGCCGACGACTTCGACTGGGCCGGCGACCGCCCGCCGCGGGTCCCCTGGACCGACACCGTGGTGTACGAGGCGCACGTGCGAGGTCTCACCATGCGCCACCCCGAGGTGCCGGAGCACCAGCGCGGCACCTACGCGGGGCTCGCACACCCGGCCGTGGTCGGCCACCTGGTCGACCTGGGCGTCACGACCGTGGAGCTGCTCCCCGTGCACCACTTCGTCAGCGAGCCGCACCTGGTCGCCGGCGGGCTGACCAACTACTGGGGGTACAACAGCCTCGGGTTCTTCGCGCCGCACGCCGGCTACAGCTCGTCAGGCTCGCTCGGCGGGCAGGTCACCGAGTTCAAGCAGATGGTGCGGACGCTGCACGAGGCCGGGCTGGAGGTCGTCCTCGACGTGGTCTACAACCACACGGCCGAGCAGGGCCACGACGGAGCGACCCTCGCCTTCCGCGGCATCGACAACCGCTCCTACTACCACCTGCGCGACGGCGGCCGGCTCTACCGCGACTACACCGGGTGCGGCAACACGCTGGCGGTCGGCCACCCGCACGTCCTGCAGCTCGTCGTCGACTCGCTGCGGTACTGGGCGACCGAGATGCACGTCGACGGCTTCCGCTTCGACCTCGCGTCGGCGCTGGCCCGGTCCATGCACGACGTCGACATGCTCGCGCCCTTCATGACCGTCATCCAGCAGGACCCCGTCCTGCGGGAGGTCAAGCTGATCGCCGAGCCGTGGGACGTCGGGCCGGGCGGCTACCAGGTCGGCGAGTTCCCGCACCTGTGGGCGGAGTGGAACGACAAGTACCGCGACACCGTCCGGGACTTCTGGCGCGGGCGGGCAGCGGGCGTGCGCGACCTCGCGATCCGGCTCTCCGGGTCCAGCGACCTCTACGGCGACGACGGCCGTCACCCGCACGCGTCCGTCAACTTCGTCACCGCTCACGACGGCTTCACCGTCCGCGACCTGGTCACCTACGACCGCAAGCACAACGAGCTCAACGGCGAGGGCAACCGCGACGGCACCGACGACAACCGCTCGTGGAACCACGGTGTGGAGGGCGAGTGCGACGACCCCGACGTCCGGACCCTGCGCCGGCGCCAGGTCGGCAACCTGGTGGGGAGCCTGCTGCTGTCCACCGGTGTCCCGATGCTGGTCGCCGGTGACGAGATGGGGCGCACGCAGCGGGGCAACAACAACGCGTACTGCCAGGACAACGAGATCTCGTGGGTGGACTGGTCGCTGCGAGCCGACTGGGCCGACGTGCACGACCTCGTCCGCCGGCTGCTGCGGCTGCGCCGGGAGCACCCGGTGTTCCGCCAGCGCCACTTCTTCGAGGGGCGCCCGGCCGTCCCCGGCGGGCGCAAGGACGTCGCCTGGTTCGCGCCCGACGGCGAGGAGATGACGGACGCCTGGTGGTGGGACACCGACCTCCGCACGCTGGGCATGTTCCTCGCCGGCGACGGGATCCGGACGCGCGGACCACGAGGTGAGCGCGTCGTGGGTGACTCGTTCCTGACCTGGGTGCACGCGGGAGCCGAGCCGATCGCCGTCACGCTGCCCGACGGAGGGCGCTGGGCCGACTCGTACGAGACGGTGCTGGACACCTCGGGAGCCGTCCGCGCCCCGGCCCGCGCCGGCGGGCCGTACCGGCTCGGCGCCCGCTCGGTCGTGCTGCTGCGGGCGCACTACCGGACGTGAGAAGGGCTACCGGAGCACACCCTCCGTCATCCCGGCGACAGGCTCGGGCAGGGCGGCCAGCCCGAGCTCGGCCCCGGTCGCCAGCCGGGCGTGGCGCGGCACGACACGCACCGTGTACCCCACCGGTCCGGTGCGGTCCAGCCCGACCTCGCCCTCGAAGCGCCAGCGCCCGCCCTCGTACCGCTCCACCGGGCGCAGCGACGTCGACCGCGGGTCGCGCAGCTCGTCGGTCTCGTCCACCCGGCCGTCGACGACCTGGACGTCCACGTCGGACGGCTCCAGGACGCCCAGGGCGACGAAGACCCGCAGCCGCAGCATGCCCCCGAGGGCGAACCCGTCACCGCCCTCGCTGTCGACGTGCTCCACGCGGACCGCGTCCCAGTGCTCGCGGAGCCGAGCCTTCCAGGCTGCCAGGGCGGTCGCCTCCGCCCACCCGTCGTCGAGCGCGCGCCCGGAGGCGGCGGCCGGCAGGTAGAGCTGCTCGACGTAGTCGCGGACCATGCGCGTGGCCTGCACCTTGGGGCCCAGCGTGGAGAGGGTGTGCCGCACCATCTCCAGCCAGCGGACCGGGACGCCGGCGGCGTCCATGTCGTAGAACAGCGGGGCGACCTGCTGCTCGACGAGCTCGTAGAGGGCGTTGGCCTCGAGGTCGTCGCGGTGGTCGGGGTCGTCCACGCCCTGGGCCGACGGGATCGCCCATCCGTTGGCCCCGTCGAACCACTCGTCCCACCAGCCGTCCCGGATGCTGAGGTTGAGGCCGCCGTTGAGCGCGGACTTCATGCCGGACGTGCCGCACGCCTCGTACGGGCGGAGCGGGTTGTTCAGCCACACGTCGCACCCCGGGTAGAGGCTGCGGGCCATCGCGATGTCGTAGTCGGGGAGGACGACGATCCGTTGCCGGACGGCGGGGTCGTCGGAGAAGCGCACCATCTCCTGGATCAGGCGCTTGCCGCCGTCGTCGGCCGGATGCGCCTTGCCCGCGATGACGACCTGCACTGGACGCTCGGGGTGCAGCAGCAGCGCCCTGAGCCGCTCGCGGTCGCGC
This sequence comes from Jiangellales bacterium, assembly GCA_035462845.1. Lineage (GTDB taxonomy): Bacteria > Actinomycetota > Actinomycetes > Jiangellales > Jiangellaceae > DASTQL01. Next base: position 2,415 of record DATHTV010000257.1, on the reverse strand, counting down.
AGCATCAGTGTCAGCCGCTTGTACGAGGGCACCCGGCGGGCGAACCCGATGGTGAGCACGTCCGGGTCGAGGACGCCGTCCACCCAGCCCAGCTCGGCCTCGCTGGCGCCGCGCTGGAGCCACGACTCACGGAGCCGGCGACGGGCGTCGAGCACCAGGTGCTCGCGGAGCACCCGGCGGGTGGCCCACAGCTCGGCGTCGGAGGTGTCCGAGGTGACGCCCGCCATCGGGGCGGCCACCCAGCTGGGGCCGTGGACGCCGTTGGTCACGGAGGTGATCGGGACCTCGGAGCGGTCGAAGTCGGGGAACAGCCCGGCGAACATCGACCGGCTCACCTGCCCGTGCAGGCGGCTCACACCGTTGGCCCGCTGGGCGAGCCGGAGCCCCATGACGGCCATGTTGAAGACCGCGGGGTCGCCGCCGGGGTAGTCCTCGGCGCCGAGCGCGAGCACGCGGTCGACGGGCACTCCGGGGCAGGCGTTGTCACCGCCGAAGTGCTGCAGCACCAGCTCGCGCGCGAAGCGGTCGATGCCCGCCGCCACCGGAGTGTGCGTCGTGAAGACCGTGCCCGCCCGCGTCGCCTCCACGGCGCCGTCGAAGCCGAGGCCGTGGTCCTCGGTGAGCTCGCGGATGCGCTCGATGCCCAGGAAGCCGGCGTGCCCCTCGTTGGTGTGGAACACCTCGGGGTCGGGGGCGCCGGTGACCCGGCTGTACGCGCGCAGGGCGCGGACGCCGCCGATGCCGAGCAGCATCTCCTGCAGCAGCCGGTGCTCCGAGCCCCCTCCGTACAGGCGGTCGGTCACGTCCCTCTCGGCCGGGCCGTTGCCCTCGACGTCGGAGTCCAGCAGCAGCAGGGGCACCCGCCCGACCCGGGCCACCCACACCTGCGCGGCCAGCCGTCGGCCACCGGGGAGCCCGACGTGCACGCGGACGCCGGCACCGTCGGGATCGCGGAGCGGTGCCAGCGGCAGGTTGTCCGGGTCGACCAGCGGGTAGCGCTCCTGCTGCCAGCCCTCGCGCGAGAGCGACTGGACGAAGTACCCGTGCCGGTACAGCAGCCCGACGCCCACCACCGGGACGCCCAGGTCGCTGGCCGCCTTGAGGTGGTCGCCGGCCAGGATGCCCAGCCCTCCCGAGTACTGGGGCAGCACGTGCGTGATGCCGAACTCCGGGGAGAAGTAGGCCACCGCGCGAGGAGCCACCGGCCCGAGCCCCTGGTACCAGCGATCCTCGGTGAGGTAGGCGCGCAGGTCCTCGGCGAGCCCGTGGACCCGGGCCAGGAACTCCCCGTCGCGGGCCAGGGCCGCCAGCCGGTCCGGCCCCACCTCCCCCAGCAGCCGTACGGGGTCGTGGTGCCCGGCCGCCCAGACCTCCGGGTCGACGGACGCGAACAGCTCCCGCGTGGGCTGGTGCCAGGACCACCGCAGGTTGCCGACCAGCTCGGCCAGCGGCGCGAGCGGCTCGGGGAGGACGGTCCGGACGGTGAAGCGGCGGATCGCGCGCACGGGCCGACCCTAGCGATCCCGGGGACCTGCGCCACCGCGCCCGTCCACAGCCCTCTCCGGCAGCCCTCTCCGCCAGCCCTGCTCCGGCAGCCCTCTCCGGCAGCCTGCCCCGGCAGCCCTCCTCCGGCCTCGGGCATCGACCAGCGCCCCCACGACCGCTCACCGGGACGGGCTGGCCCCGGCCCGCCCGACCACGGCAGGATCGGGGCGCCGAGACGGCACGTGTCACCCCGACGACCCCGGGTAGGTTGATCGCCGATGACTGGACGCATCCCGATCCTGGACGTTGAGCCCACCGTCGCCTGCGGCGCCTACCCGGCCAAGGTGGTCGTCGGCGAGGCCTTCGAGATCTCGGCGACCGTGTTCCGCGAGGGCCACGACGCGGTGAACGCGAACGTGGTCCTGACCGACCCCTCCGGCCGCGACCGGGGGGCGGTGCCCATGCAGCCGGGTGCCCCCGGCCTGGACCGGTGGCACGCCACGGTGAGCGCCGACGAGGTCGGCACCTGGGGCTTCTCCGTCGAGGGCTGGGGCGACCCCTGGGCCACCTGGCACCACACCGCCGAGGTCAAGGTGCCGGCCGGCATCGACGTCGAGCTCGTCTTCGCCGAGGCGGCGCAGCTCCTCGAGCGCGCCGCGAAGGGCCTGCCCCGCGGCACCAAGGGGGAGAAGCAGCTGCTGCGCGACGCGGCCAAGGCCGTCCGGGACACCAGGCGCCCGGACGAGGTGCGGCTCTCGGCGGCCTTCTCCCCCGACGTCACCGAGGTCCTCCAGCACTGGCCGCTGCGCGACCTGGTCACCCGCTCCGGCCCGCACCCGCTGCTGGTGGAGCGCGAGCGCGCGCTGTACGGCTCCTGGTACGAGTTCTTCCCGCGCTCGGAAGGCGCGGTCCAGCACGAGGACGGCTCCT
>DATHTV010000256.1:0-7885 GCA_035462845.1 Jiangellales bacterium | reverse complement strand
GCGCCGGAGCCGTCGGCCGCCTCGGCGGGGGTCCGGCCCAGCACCGCGTCCCGCCAGGCCCGGGCCCGCGCGGGGACCTCGTGCGCGGGGGTGCCGGTCACGACGAGCAGGCCGAAGACGCAGAGCAGCACGAGCAGCGGCACCGCGACCCAGACGGTGAGCAGGTCGGCGAGCAGGGTGGACACGACGTAGCCGACCGCCCCGCCGGCCGCGCGCATGGCCTGCTCGCCCTCGACGGGGCGTGGCATGCCCCCGGCGACGTGCACCAGGCCCAGCGTTCCGAGCAGCAGGGCCGACCAGCCCACGAGCTGACGGCTGCCGGGCCCGTTGCGGTCGGGGTGGCGAAGCGTCCGCCAGGCGACGAGGCCGACGAGCAGCGGGGCGACGTACGACACGATGCCGACGGTCCCGGCCACCACGGTGCGCGTCACGGAGCCGACGGCGCCGTCGAGCTGCCACCAGACCGCCGCGGCGGTGACGAGCGCGAGGGCGACGAGCCCGAGCCCCACGCCGTCGCGCCGGTGCGCGGGGTCGAGGTCGCGTGCGCTCGAGCCGACCTGGCGCACCACCCCGCCCACCAGGTGGGCGAGGCCCATCCACACCGCGGCCAGGGCTCGCCCCAGTCCACGGACGACGCGGGCCGGGAGGCCCGGGCCACGGCGGGGGGGACGGCGTGCCGCCGGTGTCCGGGCTGTACCCGAGCGACCGCCGGACGGTCGTGGGCTGCGCGTCCCGGAGGCCGGCCGCCGGGCGGGGGCCCCTGCCCGCGTGGCGGCGGACGTGGTCCGCGCGGCCCCGGACCGACCGCGGCCCGTCGGGGCCGAGTCGGTCGAGGACGACGTACGGGTGGACATGGTGGAGGACACTACCCATGAGCCCCGCTGGTCACAGGCGTCACACGCCGTGCCGTACCGGCGGCACCATGCGCCGCCGGCCCGGTCAGCTCTCGACGACCACCGGGATGATCATCGGTCGGCGGCGGTGCTGGGAGCTCACCCACCGGCCGACCACGCGCCGGATCTGCTGCTGCAGCTGGTAGGTGTCGTCGACGCCCTCGGCGGTCGCGCGCTCCAGCGCGTCGGAGACGAGCGGGCGGAGCTCGTCGAAGACGGACTCGTCCTCGACGAACCCGCGAGCGTGGATCTCGGGTCCGCCGGAGACCTTGCCGGTCACCGAGTCGACGACCACGATCACGGAGACGAAGCCCTCCTCACCGAGGATGCGGCGGTCCTTGAGCGACGCCTCGGTCACCCCTCCGACGCTGGAGCCGTCCACGTAGACGTAGCCGCAGGGCACCGTGCCGGTGATGCGGGCCTCGCCGTCGACGAGGTCGACGACCACGCCGTCCTCCGCGATCGGGACCCGGCCCGCGGGGATGCCGGAGGCGAGGGCGATGTCGGCGTTGGCGCGCAGGTGGCGCATCTCCCCGTGCACCGGCAGGACGTTCCGCGGCTTGACCAGGTTGTAGGCCAGCAACAGCTCGCCCGCGCTGGCGTGCCCGGACGTGTGCACCATCGCGTTGCCCTTGTGCACCACCGTGGCACCCAGCCGGGTGAGCCCGTTGATGACCCGGGAGACGGCGTTCTCGTTGCCCGGGATCAGGGAGGAGGCGAGGACGACGACGTCCTCCCTCTCCAGGCGGATCGCCTGGTGGTCGCGGTTCGCGATCCGGGACAGCGCGGCCATCGGCTCGCCCTGCGAGCCGGTCGACATGAGGACGACCTCCTCGGGACGCAGGTCGTCGAGCGCACGGAGGTCGACCAGGGTCCCGCCAGGGACGCGCAGGTAGCCGAGGTCGCGGGCGATGCCCATGTTGCGCACCATCGAGCGCCCCACGAAGGCGACCCGCCGGCCGTGGGCGTGTGCGGCGTCCAGCACCTGCTGCACGCGGTGCACGTGGCTGGCGAAGCTGGCGACGATCACCCGTCGGGGCGCTCGCGCGAACACGCGGTCCAGCACTGGGGCGATGTCGCGCTCGAGCGTCGTGAAACCGGGGACCTCGGCGTTCGTGGAGTCGACCATGAAGAGGTCCACTCCCTCGTCCCCCAGCCGCGCGAACCCGTTGAGGTCGGTCAGCCGCCCGTCGAGGGGGAGCTGGTCCATCTTGAAGTCGCCGGTGTGCAGCACGAGACCGGCAGTGGTGCGGATCGCGACGGCCAGGGCGTCCGGGATCGAGTGGTTGACGGCGAGGAACTCGACGTCGAAGGGGCCGAGCCGCTCACGCTGCCCCTCCTGGACGGTGAGCGTGTCCGGGGTGATGCGGTGCTCCCTGAGCTTCGCCTCGACGAAGGCCAGGGTCAGCCGCGAACCGATGACCGGGATGTCGGCTTTCTCGCGGAGCAGGTAGGGCACGGCGCCGATGTGGTCCTCGTGGCCGTGGGTGAGGACGATCGCCTCGACCTCGTCCAGGCGGTGCCGGATGTGGTCGAAGTCGGGAAGGATGAGGTCCACCCCGGGCTGGTGGTCCTCCGGGAAGAGGACCCCGCAGTCGACGACGAGCAGCCGCCCGCGGTGCTCGAAGACCGTCATGTTGCGTCCGACCTCCCCCAGGCCGCCGAGCGCGACGACGCGCAGGCCGTGGTCCGGCAGGGGTGGAGGGGCGACCAGCTCCGGGTGCGGGTGGCTCACCGCAGCCCAGCCTCGGCCAGCGCCGCGACGAGGTCGCGCACCTCGTCGTCGGTCGCCTCCGGGAGCGGGAGCCGCGTGCGGCGAGTGGGCAGCAGACCGGCCGCGTGCAGGGCGGCCTTGACCATGACGGCGCCCTGGCTGCGCGGCGACATGACCGCCCGGACGGCGGGTAGCAGGGACAGGTGCAGCCGCCGCGCCTCGGCGAGGTCGCCCGCGTCGACTGCCGCTGCCATCGCCGCGTAGCGCTCTCCCGCGAGGTGACCGACCACGCTGACCACCCCCGCGGCGCCGTGCGCGAGCCAGCCGAGGTTGAGCGCGTCGTCGCCGGAGTAGTACGCGAGCCCCGAGGAGGCGATGAGCTCCGAGCCGGCGACCAGGTCGCCGGTGGCGTCCTTGACCGCGCGGATCCGCTCGTGCCCGGCGAGCCGCAGGAGCGTCTCGCGCGCCAGCCGCACCGCGGAGCGGCCGGGGATGTCGTAGACCATCACCGGCAGTCCGGTCGCCTCGGCCACGGTCGTGAAGTGCGCGAGCAGCCCGCTCTGCGGGGGCTTGCTGTAGTACGGCGTCACGACGAGGAGCCCGTGGGCGCCCGCCGCCTCCGCCTGCCTGGCCGCCTGGACCGTGTGAGCCGTGTCGTTGGTGCCCACGCCGGCGAGTACCTGTGCCCGGTCCCCGACGGCCTCGAGCACCGCCCTGAGCAGCTGGACCTTCTCGGCGTCGGAGGTCGTCGGCGACTCCCCCGTGGTCCCGCTGACCACGAGTCCGTCGTGCCCGTGGTCGACGAGGTGCGCGGCCAGCTTCGCCGCTGCGACGGGGTCGAGCCGCCCGTCGTGATCGAACGGGGTGACCATCGCGGTGAGGACCGTGCCGAACGGCCGGTCCGGAGAGGTCCGAGGGGCGTCGGGCATGGCGGCCAGGCTACCGGGGGCGTGCGAGGGGACTGGGAGCGGCGCGCTCCGAGCCCGGCGCCGCCGGCGCCGTCGGCACCCCGCCGTCAGTCCTCGCCGTCAGGGAGCCGGCGCGGTGCCGTGTCGCGCTGACAAGTCCCGCTGCCGTCCGCTCGGGGGTCCGGACGGCAGCGGGACTCATCCCTGTATCGGGGACCTGCCCGCGGCCGTTACACGGGCGTGGTCTTTGTCGGCGAGTCGGTGGTCACCGTACGCGGACGTCCCGCGCCTGCCAGGCGAGGCAACACGCCGAGCGCAGCCGCGTCGGCACCGGGCCGTCACGGCGAGGGGCCCGGTCACTGTCCGCTCGGGGGTCCGAACAGCGACCGGGCCTACCCCTCTATCGGGGCGGGTGCAGCGGCGTTACGCGCCGGTAGGGAGACCGGTCACGGCGCCACCCGGCCGTGCCCGTCGAAGGCCGCCCGGGTGAGCGGCATGAGCCGGGCCCACTCCTCCTCCATCCGCTCGGCGACCATCTCGATCTCGCGCTGGGGGTAGGAGGGGAACGCCGCACCCGGCCGGGCGGTACGCAGGGAGAGGAAGTTCATCATCGAGCGCGCGTTCATCGTCACGTACATCGACGAGAAGATCGTGACAGGCAGGACGATGCGGGCGACTTCGCGGGCGATCCCCGCCTGGAGCATCCGCTGGTAGGCGGCGTAGGCCTCGGTGCACACACGCCGCGTCTCGTCGTCCACCAGCGCGTGCTGCTCCGGTGTCCCGTCGACGAACTCGTAGTGACCCGGCTTGCCCACCTGGCCGAGCCGGCGGTCCGGCCCCGGCACGTAGAAGGTCGGGCGCAGCTCGCGGTACCGGCCGGACTCCTCGTTGTACGACGCGATGCGGTGCCGCATGAACTCGCGGAAGACGAAGATCGGCGCCTGCACGTAGAACGTCATGGAGTTGTGCTCGAACGGGCTGCCGTGCCGGTCGCGCATCAGGTAGTTGATCAACCCGGACGACCGGCTCGCGTCGGCGTCGACGTCCTCGAGCGACTGCTCCCCCTTGGTCGACACGCGGGCGGCGAACAGGACGTCGGCGTCCTGCGCGCTCGCCCGGACGAGCTCCACCGTGACGTCGCTGCGAAACTCGATCTCGTCGCCTGCCACCGCGGATCCCTCGTCTCGTGTCACCGCCGGCACCGCGCCGGCTGGAGCAGACGTCAGGGTAGAGGCACGCTCCGACCGTGACGGCGCGTGGTGCCGTGGTCGCTCTCGGGCCCTGATGGCGGCGAGTGGGCGACGGTCTGGTCACGAATAGGTGGCCGACCGGCCCGTCGAGGTGTGAGATCGCTCCCACCGAGGCACGCTGATGCGCGTGCTGCGGTCAGCGATGGGTCAGGGAGTCGTCGGGCGGTTCGCCCGATGGGGACTTGCCCACGGCCCCTGGTGGGGTGCCCTGGCCGGAGCCGTCGTGGCCGCGCCCGCCACGGCCCTGCTCTCCCTGCCGGTCGAGGGCCTGCTCACCTCGGTGCTGGCCGGGGCGGCGCTCGGCCTGGTCGGCGGCCCGGCGCTCGGGGTGCTCGTCGGCCTGACCTGCCTGGTCGCGGACCACGCCCCGAAGTGGATCCTCGACGCACCGGACTACGTGGCCGTCTCGACCGTCCTCGTCGTCGTCGGCGCCGTGGCCTGGCCGGTGCTGGCGCCGTCCCGCGACAGCCTGCTGCTCGGGTTGATCGCGGTCCTCGTGCTCTCCCTGGCACCGGCGGTCGACGCGGCGCGCAACGCGGAGACCCTGCTGCACCCCCGGGACCGCCACTCCGCCGCCTAGACCCGCCGGCTGGCCGCCCGGGTGCCTCGCCGGCAGTCAGGCGTCGAAGTCGAGCACGACGCGCTGAGCCGTCGGGTGCGACTGGCAGGTCAGCACGTAGCCGCGCTCCACCTCGCTCTCCTCCAGCGCGTAGTTGCGGTCCATGCGCACCGACCCCTCGAGCACCTTGGCCCGGCAGGTCCCGCAGACCCCGCCCTTGCAGGCGAACGGCGCGTCCGACCGCACTCCCAGCACCGCGTCCAGGACCGCCGGCCCGGCGGGCGGCAGGTCGAAGCTCGTCCGCCGGCCGTCCAGCACCACCGTGACCTCGCTGGCGCCGGCGACGCCCGCGTCGGCCGGCGGCGGCGGAGGCGGCGTGTCGCCGACGTGGAACAGCTCGGCGTGCACGTGGCTGCGGTCGACGCCGTGCTCGACGAGGACGTCGCGGGCCCCGACCACCATGTCGTACGGGCCACAGAGGAACCACTCGTCCACGGTGTCGGGAGGGAGCAGGGTCCGCAGGACCAGGGCGACGCGATCGCGGTCCAGGCGGCCGCTGGTGAGCGCGCCGTCCTGCTCCTCGCGGGACAACACGTGCGCGAGGTGGAAGCGGTCCAGGTAGCGATCCTTGAGGTCCTCCAGGTCCTCCAGGAACATCACCGACCTGCTGGTGCGGTTGCCGTACAGCAGCGTCACCCGGCTGCCGGGCTCGGTCTCGAGCACAGCCGCGACGATCGAGAGGACCGGCGTGATCCCGCTGCCGGCGGTCAGGGCCGCGTAGTGCTTGGCCTGGCCGGGGTCCAGGTGCGGGGTGAAACGGCCGGCCGGCGTCATGACGTCGATCTCGTCGCCGGGCGCGAGCGTCTCCAGGGCGTAGGAGGAGAAGGCGCCGTCGGGGATGCGCTTCACCGCGATCCGCAGCCGCCCCGAGCCCGGCGAGGCGCAGATGGAGTAGCTGCGGCGGACGTCGTCACCGGCACCCGTGACGGTCCGCACGTTGACGTGCTGGCCCGCCCGGAACCGGTAGTCCTCGGCCAGCTCCGGGGGGACGGCGAAGGTGACCGCCACCGCGTCGTCGGTGAGCCGCTCGACCTCGGACACCCGCAGGCGGTGGAAGACGGAGTGGCGGCGCCCGGTGGACTGCTGGCCGGTCGACGGCTGACCGGCCGACGGCTGGGCGGCGGTCGTCGTCATCTACAGCGCCTTGAAGTGGTCGAAGGGCTCCAAGCAGGCCCGGCACGTCCACAGCGACTTGCACGCGGTGGACCCGAAGCGGCTGGTCTCCCGGGTGTCCGGGGAGCCGCAGCGCGGGCAGCGCACGGACAGGCTGAGCGGCACCGGACCGGTGCCGCGCAGGTGCGGGGGCGCGATGCCGTACTCGCGCAGCTTGCGGCGGCCGTCCTCGGACATCCAGTCCGTGGTCCAGGCCGGCGAGAGCACGAGCCGTACCTCGGCGCCGGTCGCACCCTGCTCCCGAAGTCGGGTCAGGACGTCGTCCCGGATGGCGTCCATGGCCGGGCAGCCGGAGTACGTCGGCGTGATCTCGACGACCACGTGCCCGTCGGGCTCGACCCGGACGTCGCGCAGCACGCCCAGGTCGTCGATCGTCAGCACCGGCACCTCGGGGTCCGGCACGTCGGCGACGACGGCACGCAGGTCGGCGACCGTGGTCACCACGTCGCCCCCGGGTGCGCCCGGTGCAGGTGCTGCATCTCCGCCAGCAGGTAGCCCATCGCCTCGGTGTGCAGCCCGCGGCGCCCGCCGCGGCCGCGGAAGGCGGGCTCGGGGCGCGTGAGCGTGGCGCGGGTGAGCACCGCGTCGACGGCGGTGTCCCAGCCGGCCCGCAGCGAGGCCGGGTCGACGGCGACGCCCTCGGCGGCCAGCGTGTCGGTCAGCCTGTCGGCCTCGAACATCTCGTCGACGTAGGGCCAGATCTCGGCGAGACCGGCCTGCATTCGCCGGTGGCTCTCGTCCGTGCCGTCCCCCAGCCGCAGCACCCACTGGGTGGCGTGGTCGACGTGGTAGGCCACCTCCTTGACCGCCTTGGCGGCGACGGCCGCGAGCGTCTCGTCGGTGCTGCCGCAGAGCGCCCGGTACAGGCCCAGCTGGTACGTGGAGAACGCGAGCTGCCGGGCCATGGTGACGGCGAAGTCGCCGTTGGGCCGCTCCACGATCTGCAGGTTGCGGAAGTCGCGCTCCTCGCGCAGGTAGGCCAGGTCGTCCTCGTCCCGGCCCGCCCCCTCGAGCCGGCACGCGTACGTGAGCACCGTGCGCGCCTGGCCGAGGAGGTCCAGGCCGATGTTGGCCAGGGCGACGTCCTCCTCGAGCTGGGGGGCCCGGGAGACCCACGCCCCCAGCCGCTGGGCCAGCACGAGGGCGTCGTCGCCGAGTCGCAGGGCGTACTCGGCCCGGGGTGGCAGGCCGGTGGGGGGGACGGAGCGGCCGTCCCACGTCCCCCGCGGCTGCCGACCGGCGCTCACGGGTTCGGCGCTCACAGGTGCTGCACCTCGTCCGGGACCTCGTAGAACGTGGGGTGCCGGTAGGCCTTGTCGCCCGCGGGG
>DATHTV010000255.1:0-31944 GCA_035462845.1 Jiangellales bacterium | reverse complement strand
GGACGGCAGCCCCGGACGCGGAACGGCCCCGGTGGGAGTCCCGCCGGGGCCGTCCTGCGTGCGCTCAGCTGTCGAGGTTGGCCATGACGTGCTTGACGCGGGTGTAGTCCTCGAACCCGTACATCGACAGGTCCTTGCCGTACCCGCTGTGCTTGAAGCCGCCGTGCGGCATCTCGGCGACCAGCGGGATGTGGGTGTTGATCCACACGCAGCCGAAGTCGAGCCGGCGCGACACCCGCATCGCCCGGCCGAAGTCCTTGGTCCACACCGAGGACGCCAGGCCGTACGGGACACCGTTGGCCCAGCGCAGGGCCTCGTCCTCGTCGGAGAACCGCTGCACGGTGATCACCGGGCCGAAGACCTCGTTCTGGATGATCTCGTCGTCCTGCCGCAGGTCGGCCACGACGGTGGCGGCGTAGTGGAAGCCGCGGTCACCGAGCCGCTCGCCGCCGACGGTCACCCGCGAGTGCGAGGGCAGGCGGTCGACGAAGCCGGTCACCCGGTCGAGCTGGTTGGCGTTGTTGACCGGCGGGAGCAGCACGTCCTCGTCCTCCTTGCCCTTGGCGAAGACCGTGTCGATCGTGCGTGCCTGATCGGTGAGTGCGTCGACGAAGTCCCCGTACGCGCCGGGCGAGGCGATCACCCGGGTGGCGGCGGTGCAGTCCTGCCCGGCGTTGAAGTAGCCGGCCTCGGCGATCGCGGCCGAGGCGGCCTCGATGTCGGCGTCGTCGAAGACCAGCACGGGGGCCTTGCCGCCGAGCTCCAGGTGCACGCGCTTGACGTCACGGGCGGCGCTCGCGGCCACCTCCATGCCGGCCCGGATCGAGCCCGTGATCGCGACCATGTCCGGGCGCGGGTGCTCGACCAGCGCGCGACCGGTGTCCCGGTCGCCGCAGACGACGTTGAGCACGCCCGGCGGCAGGAACTCGGCGGCGATCTCGGCAAGCAGCAGGGTCGAGACCGGCGTGGTGTCCGAGGGCTTGAGCACGACCGTGTTCCCGGCGGCGAGCGCGGGCCCGATCTTCCAGATCGCCATCATCATCGGGTAGTTCCACGGCGTCACCTGCCCGACGACGCCGACCGGCTCCCGGCGGACGAACGACGTGTGCCCGGACATGTACTCGCCGGCGGCCTTGCCCTCCAGCACGCGGGCCGCCCCCGCGAAGAAGCGCAGCTGGTCGACCATGGGGCCGATCTCCTCGCTGTGGGTCAGCGGGACCGGCTTGCCGGTGTTCTCCGTCTCGGCGGCGACGAGGTCGTCGGCGCGGGCCTCGACCGCGTCGGCGAACTTGAGCAGGGCCTGCTGGCGCTCGCTCGGCGTGGTGTCCCGCCAGCTCTCGAACGCGGTGGAGGCGGCGGCGTACGCGGCGTCGACGTCCTCGCCCCCGGAGACCGGCGCCTGCGCGAAGACCTCGCCGGTGTTCGGGTCCACCAGGTCGGAGGTACGGCCGTCGCGGGCGTCGACGTACTCGCCGTTGACGAAGTTGCGCAGCCGGCGCGGGTCAGCCATCGAGTGCTCCTCGGGCAGTCGGACGGTCGGGTGGGTGACGGATCCGTCGGTGATGAGACCTAGAAGGTACGGAATCCGCAGCGCAAGGTCCATAGGAGTGCCCAGGTCGGCCTCTGCGGGCGTGACTCGACGCCGGCTCGACGCGGCCGCCCGCGGTGGGCGAGGCTGGCCCGGTGACCGACCGCGTGCACCCGCTGGACCTGCTCGCCCTCGACGGACTCCTCGACGACGAGGAGCGGGCCGTCCGCGACTCCACCCGCCGCCTGGTCGACGACGCCGTCCGCCCGTACGTGGCGGAGTGGTTCGAGCGCGGCGAGGTGCCGGCGCGCGAGCTGGCCAAGGAGTTCGGCTCGCTGGGCCTGCTCGGCATGCACCTGGAGGGGTACGGCTGCGCGGGCACCAGCGCCGTCGCGTACGGGCTGGCCTGCCTCGAGCTGGAGGCGGCGGACTCCGGCGTCCGCTCGCTGGTCAGCGTGCAGGGGTCGCTGGCGATGTACGCGATCTGGCGCTTCGGCTCGGAGGAGCACAGGCAGGAGTGGCTGCCGCGGATGGCGACCGGCGAGGCGATCGGCTGCTTCGGCCTGACCGAGCCGGACGCGGGCTCCGACCCCGGCTCCATGCGGACGCGGGCGCGGCGCGAGCCCGGCGGGGACTGGGTGCTGGACGGCACCAAGATGTGGATCACCAACGGCTCCGTCGCCGACGTCGCGGTGGTGTGGGCGTCGACCGACGAGGGGGTGCGGGGCTTCGTGGTGCGCACGTCGTCGCCCGGCTTCTCGGCGCCCGAGGTGCGGCACAAGCTGTCGCTGCGGGCGTCGGTGACCTCGGAGCTCGTGCTCGACGGCGTGCGCCTGCCGGGGTCGGCCGCGCTCGACGTGGTGGGCCTGCGTGGTCCGCTGGCCTGTCTGTCGGAGGCGCGCTTCGGCATCGTGTACGGGGCCGTGGGCGCCGGCCGTGACTGCCTGGAGACGACCATCTCGTACGCGGTGGAGCGCACCCAGTTCGGGCGGCCGGTCGCGGGCTTCCAGCTCACCCAGCGCAAGCTCGCCGACATGGCCGTCGAGCTCGGCAAGGCCTACCTGCTGGCCATGCACCTCGGCCGGCTCAAGGACGCCGGCGGGCTGCGGCCGGAGATGGTCAGCGTGGGCAAGCTCAACAACGTCCGCGAGGCGCTGGCCATCGCCCGCGAGTGCCGCACCGTGCTGGGCGCGAACGGGATCTCGCTGGAGTACCCGGTGCTGCGGCACGCCAACAACCTCGAGTCGGTGCTCACGTACGAGGGCACGTCGGAGGTGCACACGCTGGTCGTGGGCAAGGCGCTGACGGGGCTGGACGCTTTCCGCTGAGGAGGGCGCGGCGCAGGCGCCAGGCCTTCACGCATTGGAGGAGGGTGACCCCGCTCCGATCCCGGTTTGGAGCAGGGTGACACCGCTCCAACCTGATCGGAGCAGGGTGACACTGCTCCAATGCATCATTGGAGGAGGGTGACACCGCTCCAATGCCGGGCTACTACCGTGCCGCCCATGAGCAGCCCCACCACGCCCGCCGTCGCACCGGAACCGACGCCCGACCCCGCGGAGGGGCGGCGCATCCACGACCTCGACCGCGCCCACGTCTTCCATTCCTGGAGCGCCCAGGGATCGCTCGACCCGATGGTGATCGCCGGCGCGGCGGGGTCCTACGTGTGGGACTACGACGGCCGCCGCTACCTCGACTTCTCCAGCCAGCTGGTCAACACCAACATCGGCCACCAGCACCCCAGGGTCGTGGCGGCCATCCAGGAGCAGGCGGCGCGGCTGTGCACGATCGCCCCGCAGCACGCGAACGACAAGCGGTCGGAGGCGGCCGCCCTCGTCGCCGGGCTCGCCCCGGCCGGGCTCGAGCACGTCTTCTTCACCAACGCCGGGGCCGAGGCCATCGAGAACGCTGTCCGGATGGCGCGCCTGCACACCGGGCGGCACAAGGTGCTGAGCCGCTACCGCTCGTACCACGGCGGCACGCAGACCGCGGTGACGATGACGGGCGACCCGCGCCGCTGGCCCAACGATCAGTGGGCGTCGGGGACAGTGCACTTCTTCGGCCCGTTCCTCTACCGCTCGGAGTTCCACGCCACCACCGAGGCGGAGGAGTGCGAGCGCGCCCTCCAGCACCTCGAGCACACGATCCAGCTGGAGGGACCGGCCACGATCGCCGCGGTGGTCCTCGAGACCGTGCCGGGGACGGCCGGCATCATGCCGCCGCCGCCCGGCTACCTCCCGGGCGTCCGCCAGATCTGCGACCGGTACGGGATCATGCTCGTGCTCGACGAGGTCATGGCGGGCTTCGGCCGCACCGGCGCCTGGTTCGCCTTCGACCACTACGACGTGCGGCCCGACCTCATCACGTTCGCCAAGGGCGTCAACTCCGGCTACGTGCCGCTCGGTGGCGTCGTCCTCTCCGACGCCGTGTACGAGACGTTCCGCGACCGCGTCTACCCCGGCGGCCTCACGTACTCCGGCCACCCGCTGGCCTGCGCCGCGGCGGTGGCCACGATCCACGCCATGCGCGACGAGGGCATCGTCGAGAACGCCCGCCGCATCGGTGAGGACGTGATCGGCCCCGGGCTGCGCGAGCTCGCCGACCGCCATCCCTCCGTCGGCGAGGTCCGCGGGCTCGGCGTCTTCTGGGCGCTCGACCTCGTCCGCGACCGCGCGACGAAGGAGCCCCTCGCGCCGTACGGCGGGACGTCCCCGGCCATGGGCGCGCTGACCGCGGCGTGCAAGGAGCGCGGCCTGCTCCCGTTCACCAACTATCACCGCCTGCACGTGGTCCCGCCGTGCACGGTGAGCGAGGCCGAGGCCAAGGAGGGGCTGGCGATCCTCGACGAGGCGCTGGCCGTCGCCGACAGCCACGCCACCGGGGCAGTATGAGCACCCGACCGGGGCCCGAGCCCGGGAAGGAGCAGGAGCCGGCCGCCGACGACGCCCCACCGGCACAACCCGCCCGCGCCAGTCGCGGACCACGTGTCGTGGCCCGGTCCGGAGGGGGACGTCGCGATCACCACCCGCGCCTCCTGGCTGGTGCTGCGCCAGGACGAGAAGCCGGTCGCCGAGGTCTTCTCCGTCGCCTACGTCGCGGACGAGCCGTCCACCGGGACCGGCCGCCCGGTCACCCTCGTGTTCAACGGCGGGCCGGGTGCATCCTCGGTCTTGCGGACGGACCGGACGTACGAGCTGCTCAGCGAGGAGGTCAACAAGCAGTGGCGCATCGACCTCGAGCGGCACGCCCTGGAGAGGGGCTGCGTGACCTGATGCGGCTCGACCCGGGTACGGCGGAGCGGGTCACCGTGCGGCACTTCGACGGCGGCCACATGCTCCACACCTGGGAGTCCAGCCGCCGGGCCTTCCGCGACGAGGTGGCGGCGTTCTACCGGCGCGCCGTCGGCGTCGCGGCCGCCACGTAGGCTCGGCGCCCGTGAAGACCCTCGTCGTCGGCTCCGGAGCCCGTGAGCACGCCCTCGTCCGCGGCTTGCTGCGCGATCCGGGCGTGACGGCGGTGCACGCCGCCCCGGGCAACGCGGGCATCGCGGCGGACGCCACGGGGAGTCACCGGCTCGACGTCGCCGACCCGGAGGCGGTCGCCGACCTGGCGCAGCGGCTCGGCGTCGACCTCGTCGTCGTCGGACCGGAGGTGCCGCTCGTCGCCGGGGTCGCGGACGCCGTCCGGGCGCGCGGCATCGCCTGCTTCGGGCCGTCGGCGCAGGCCGCCCGCCTGGAGGGCTCCAAGGCATTCGCCAAGGAGGTCATGGCCGCGGCCGGGGTCCCGACCGCGATGGCGCACGTGTGCGACACCGCCGACGAGGTCGCCGCGGCACTGGACGCCTTCGGCCCTCCGTACGTGGTCAAGGACGACGGGCTGGCGGCCGGCAAGGGGGTCGTCGTCACCGGGGACCGCCGAGCTGCCCTGGCCCACGCCGCGGCGAGCGGGCGGGTCGTCGTCGAGGAGTACCTCGACGGTCCGGAGGTCAGCCTGTTCTGCGTCACCGACGGCGAGACCGTCGTCCCGCTCGAGGCGGCGCAGGACTTCAAGCGGGCGCTGGACGACGACGCCGGGCCCAACACCGGCGGGATGGGCGCCTACACCCCGCTGCCCTGGGCGCCGCCGCGCCTCGTCGACGAGGTGGTGGCCCGGGTGGCGCAGCCGACGGTCGACGAGATGCGTCACCGGGGCACAGCCTTCAGCGGGCTGCTGTACGCCGGCCTCGCGCTCACCTCACGGGGGCTGCGGGTGGTGGAGTTCAACGCGCGCTTCGGCGACCCGGAGACCCAGGCCGTGCTGGCCCGGCTCCGCTCGCCGCTGGGCGCCCTGCTCTACGCGGCCGCGACCGGCGGGCTGCGCGACCACCACCCGCTGACGTGGGACGAGGGGACGGCCGTGACGGTGGTCGTGGCGGCCCACGGCTACCCGGCCGCCCCCCGGCTCGGCGACCCCGTGGAGGGCCTGGCCGAGGCGGCCGCCGTCGAGGGGGTCGAGGTGCTCCACGCAGGCACGCGCATCGACAACGCCGGACGGGTCGTGAGCAGTGGCGGCCGGGTGCTGTCGGTGACCGCCGTCGGCGCCGACCTGTCCGAGGCGAGGGACCGTGCGTACGCGGCCGTGGCCCGTATCCGGCTGGAGGGCGGCCACCACCGGTCGGACATCGCGTGGGCGGCGTCGCGCGGAGAGGTCACCGTCCCCGAGCTGTTGTGACGCCGATCAGTCGGCGCGCGCCGCGTTGCGCTCGTCACGGAAGGCCAGCCACTCGCGCAGCAGGCCGAGGTCGTAACGCGGCCCGGACGCCGACACGGTGAACAGCGTCGTCCCCGCGGCGAGCAGGTCGTCCGCCACCTGCGCGGGGTGGGCCGACACCCCTGACGACCGCTCGATCTCGGCCGGGTTGCGACCGATCCGCTGGCACCAGCCGTCCAGCACCTCGTTCTTGTGGCGGATCACCGGCGCCCCGCCGAAGCCGTGCCAGATGGTCGCGTGCTCGGCGGTGAGGCGGAGCGTCTTGCGCTCGCCGCCGCCACCGACCAGCACCGGGATGTCACGGCTGGGCGGCGGGTTGAGCCGCGCCCATCGCGCCCGGATGCGTGGCAACGCCTCGGCGAGCTCGGCCAGGCGGGTCCCGGGGGTGCCGAAGTCGTACCCGTACTCGTCGTAGTCCTTCCGGAACCAGCCGGCCCCGATACCGAGGACGAGCCGGCCGCCGCTGATGTGGTCGACCGTACGGGCCATGTCGGCGAGCAGCTCGGGGTTGCGGTAGCTGTTGCAGGTCACGAGGGCGCCGATCTCGACACGTGAGGTGGCCTCGGCCCAGGCGCCGAGCACCGTCCAGCACTCGAAGTGCTTGCCCTCCGGCTCGCCGTACAGCGGGAAGAAGTGGTCCCAGGTGAAGGCGATGTCCACGCCCAGACCCTCGGCCTCGGCGAGCGCTCGGCGGATGTCCGGGTAGTCGGCGTGCTGCGGCTGGAGCTGGACGCCCACGCGGATCGGTCGGGTCACGACGCCAGCCTCGTCCGCGGGGCCACGATCCGCGAGCCGGAGGTTGCGCCTCGCCGGGGCGGGGTAGCAGGAGCGGGACCACCGCAGACGGATCAACACGCCGGCCCACCACGACGGGCCACCACCACGAGGAGGACACCATGGGTCTGGCCAAGAAGGCTCTCGCGTTGGCCGCTGCCAAGAAGGGCTTCCAGCTGTTCCAGCGGCACCGCGCCGGCCGCGCCGGCACCGCCACGGCCACCGGCCGCCCCGCTGCGGGCGCCCGGCGCACCCGCCCCGCTCGCTGACGACGGGCGCCGTCGCCGACGCGGCCCCCTCCCCGACCCCCTCGTCCCCCGCTGGCGAGGGGGTCGGCCCGTGCCGTGACCCGCAGGCCAACGTCCATCCCCCGGGTGAGGTGCCACTGGCAGGGCACGTCGGCCCTGCCGTCCGGTCGGCCGAACGCCCAGGCTGGTCCTGAGGAGCGGAGGTGCGCCATCGCCCGTGGGTGATCGGCGGGCTGGGTCGGGCGCCTGCTGGAGTGACGCCCGGGCGCCGTCGTGCGGGAGGATGGCGCCGTGCCCGCCCCGATGGTCCCCGACGTCCTCGCTGCCCGCTACGCCTCGACCGAGATGGCGCAGCTGTGGTCGCCGGAGCACAAGGTGCGCCTCGAGCGGCAGCTGTGGCTCGCCGTGCTGCGGGCCCAGCGCGACCTGGGGGTCGACGTCCCCGACGGCGTCGTCGAGGGGTACGAGGCCGTGCTCGACGACGTCGACCTCGACTCGATCCGCCGGCGGGAGCAGGTGACGCGGCACGACGTCAAGGCCCGGATCGAGGAGTTCAACGCGCTGGCCGGCCACGAGCACGTCCACAAGGGCATGACCTCCCGGGACCTCACCGAGAACGTCGAGCAGCTCCAGGTGCGGCGCTCCCTCGAGCTGGTCCGCGACCGGGCGGTGGCTGCCCTGGCCCGCCTGGCGGGGCTCGCCACCGAACACGCCGACCTCGTCATGGCCGGCCGCTCGCACAACGTGGCAGCACAGGCCACCACGCTCGGCAAGCGGTTCGCCTCCGCCGCCGAGGAGCTCCTCCTCGCGTACGAGCGGGTGGAGGACCTGCTGGCCCGCTACCCGCTGCGCGGGGTCAAGGGCCCGGTCGGCACCGCCCAGGACGCGCTCGACCTGCTCGACGGCGACGAGGAGCGGCTCGCCGAGCTCGAGCGCCGGGTGGCCGCGCACCTGGGCTTTCCCCGGGTGCTCATCTCGGTCGGCCAGGTCTACCCGCGGTCCCTCGACCACGACGTGCTCAGCGCCCTCGTCCAGGTCGCCGCTGGGCCGTCGTCGCTCGCCACGACCGTACGGCTGATGGCCGGGCAGGAGCTGGTGACCGAGGGGTTCCGGCCGGGCCAGGTGGGCTCCAGTGCCATGCCGCACAAGATGAACACCCGCTCCTGCGAGCGGGTCAACGGGCTGGCGGTCGTGCTGCGCGGCTACGCCTCGATGACGGCCGAGCTGGCGGGTGCCCAGTGGAACGAGGGCGACGTCTTCTGCTCGGTGGTCCGGCGGGTGGCGCTGCCGGACGCGTTCTTCGCCGCGGACGGGCTCTTCCAGACCTTCCTCACGGTCCTCGACGAGTTCGGGGTCTACCCGGCCGTGGTGGCCCGGGAGCTCGACCGCTACCTCCCCTTCCTCGCGACCACCAAGGTCCTGATGGCCGCGGTCAAGCGCGGGGTGGGGCGCGAGACGGCGCACGCGGCGATCAAGGAGCACGCCGTCGCGGTCGCCCTGGCGATGCGGGAGAAGGGCGCCGAGCGCAACGACCTGCTGGACCGGCTCGCGGGAGACGAGCGGCTGGGCCTCGGCCGGGCCGACCTCGCCACCCTCGTCTCCGCGCCGATCGACTTCACCGGCGCCGCTACCGCCCAGGTGGCCGAGGTGGTCCGGCGGGTCGAGGCCGTCGTGGCCGCGCACCCCGACGCCGCCTCGTACACGCCCGCCCCCATCCTGTGACCGCCGTCGCCCCTGCCGCCCCCCTGCGCACCTCGGACCCACACCCAGGAGCTCGCCCGTGACCGACACCGCCGAGCCGGCCGCCGTACCGGCCGACGTCCCCGAGGAGGCGGGCACGTTCGCCGACCTCGACCTCCGGCCCGAGCTGCTCACGGCCCTCACCGGCCTCGGGTACGAGGAGCCGACGCCGATCCAGCGGGAGGCCGTCCCGGTCCTCGTGGCCGGGCGCGACCTGCTCGGGCAGGCCGCCACCGGGACCGGCAAGACCGCTGCCTTCGCGCTGCCGATCCTCCAGCGCCTCGACGTGGCGGAGCCGGGTCGCTCGGGGCCGACCGCCCTGGTGCTCGTCCCGACCCGCGAGCTGGCCGTGCAGGTCAGCGAGGCCGTGCACCGGTACGGGCGGGACCTCGGCGCCCGGGTGCTGCCGGTGTACGGCGGGGCGCCGATCGGCCGGCAGATCCGCTCGCTCGAGCGGGGCGTGGACGTCGTGGTCGCCACGCCGGGCCGGGCCATGGACCTGATGGGTCGCGGATCGCTGCGCCTCGACGGCCTGCGGGTGGTCGTGCTCGACGAGGCGGACGAGATGCTCGACATGGGCTTCGCCGAGGACATCGAGGCGATCCTCGAGGAGACGCCGAGCGAGCGGCAGACCGTGCTGTTCTCGGCGACGATGCCCTCGCGCATCGACCGGATGGCCCGCCGGCATCTGCGTGACCCCGAGCGCATCCAGATCGGCCGCGCGGCCACCGCCGCCGGCGAGGCGCCGCTCGTCCGCCAGAGCGCATACGTGGTGCGGCGGGCGCACAAGCCGGCCGCCCTGGGCCGCATCCTCGACGTGGAGGCGCCGACCGCCGCGATCGTCTTCTGCCGGACCCGGGACGAGGTCGACCACCTCACCGAGACGCTCAACGGCCGGGGCTACCGCGCCGAGGCGCTGCACGGCGGCATGGGCCAGGAGCAGCGCGACCGGGTGATGGGCCGGCTGCGGGCCGGGACTGCCGACCTGCTCGTCGCGACCGACGTGGCCGCCCGCGGGCTGGACGTCGACCAGCTCACGCACGTCGTCAACTACGACGTGCCGTCCGCGCCTGAGGCGTACGTGCACCGGATCGGCCGGGTGGGGCGGGCCGGCCGGGAGGGCGTGGCGATCACGCTGGCCGAGCCCCGCGAGCACCGCATGCTCAAGACGATCGAGCGGGTGTCCGGGCAGAGGATCCACGTCGAGAAGGTGCCCACCGTCGCCGATCTGCGGGCCCGGCGGCTCGAGCTCACCAGCGCGGCGCTCCGCGAGAGCCTGCTCGAGGACGACCTGGACGGCTTCCGGGTCGTGGTCGAGACGCTCACCGACGAGTTCGACCTGATGGAGGTGGCCCTCGCGGCCGTCAAGCTCGCCCACGAGTCCGGCGGCGGGACGACCGAGGAGCAGGAGGACATCCCCGAGGTGGCCGTCCGGGAGGACAAGGGCCGTCCGCCGCGCGAGGGTGGCGGGGGGCCGGCGAGGCGGCGGGGTGGACCGGCCGCCGGCGGGATGACCCGGCTGTTCGTGGGTGCCGGCCGCAGCGCGGGGATCCGGCCGCAGGACCTGGTGGGGGCGATCGCGGGGGAGTCCAGCCTCAAGGGCCGCGACATCGGGGCGATCGAGATCGCCGAGCGGTTCTCGCTGGTCGAGGTGCCCGACGCGGCCGCCGACGAGGTGATCCAGTCGCTGCGGGGGACCACGCTCAAGGGGCGGAAGGCGACCGTACGGCGGGAGCGCCAGCCGCGCGGCTGAGCGGCGACTGGACCACGCCGCGTACGGTCGCCGTCACCGCGACCACCTTGTCGCGGCGAGCGTCGGCCTCTCGGCGGACGAGGACGACGTCGCGCCTCAGCTCCTGCACGAGCTCCACGACGCGCAGGGGCAGACCCGGCACGAGCCCGAGCATCATCGGCGTGGCCGGGGCCAGCCCGGCACCGTGCGCGGCCAGCGTGAGCGTGGCCACCGTGTCCAGCAGCTCGTGCGCGGCCCGCGGCTCGAAGCCGGCTGTGCGGCAGACGCTGCGGATCGCCTCACCGTAGTGGGTACGGGCCGGCGGCAGGACCCAGTCGGCGTCGGCGAAGCCCGCGAGGTCGACGGGGCGGCGAGCCGGCGCCCGCGGGCCGTCGGCAGACACCACCGAGAAGCGCTCCGTCCGGAGCTGGACCAGCTCGACGTCCCGACCGCGCGGGATGGGCGCGCTGGAGTAGTCGAGCCCGAAGGCCACGTCGACGTCCCCCCGGCGCACCGCGCCGGCCGCGTCGTCGACGTCGACCTCCCGGCTGGTCACCCGCAGCTCCGGGTGCTGCTCCCCCACGGCCGCGAGGACCGCGGGAAGGAGCGCGGCCGCCGTGCCGCCGAAGATGCCGAGGTGGAGCGCGCCGGCCACCGCTGTGTCCTCGCCCCGAATCGCCTCGAGCGCCTCCTCCTCGGCGGCCACCAGGCGCCCGGCCCGCTCGGCCAGGGTCCGCCCGGCGTCGGTGAGCAGGACCCGCCGGCCGGCCCGGACGACGAGCGGGACGCCCACGGCGCGCTCCAGCGCGGCGACCTGCTGGGACACCGCCCCGGGGGTGAAGCCGGTGGCCTCCGCGACCGCCGCCATGGTTCCGCGGCGGGCGAGCTCGTGCAGCGTCCGGACCGGGGTGCGGAGCAACTCGTCCATTCAGCGATGCTAAACATTAGCAATCAGGAATCATCGCTGGTGCTGACGGCTAGGGGGTCCGCAGGCTTGCCTCGTGCGAACTCCGTCGGACGCCCTCCGGGCCGGCCCGCCCGCTGCACTTGCCGCGGCGGCCCTCTTCGGCACCGCCGGCACGGCCCAGGCGCTGGGCCCTGCGGGGACCACGCCGATGGGCGTCGGTGCCGTCCGGCTGCTGCTCGGCGGGCTGGTGCTCGCCGTGCTGGTCCAGGCCACGGGGGGCTGGAGCGGCCGGTCGCGGGACCTCTGGCGCCGACCCGTCGTCCTCGCCGCCGCGGCCTCCGTCGCCACCTACCAGGTCGCCTTCTTCGCGGGGGTCGAGCGGGCGGGCGTGGCCGTGGGCACCCTCGTCGCCGTCGGCTCGGCCCCGGTCGCGGCGGGCCTGCTGGCCTGGCCGGTGCTCGGCCGGCGCCCGACGCCCACCTGGGCGGTGGCCACTGCGATCGGCGTCGCGGGCCTCGCCGCCCTGTGTGCCGGAGGCGGCGCCGGTGAGGGCGCGTCGACCGGGAGCGGTGTGCTGCTCGCGCTGGCCGCCGGCGCGTCCATCGCGTGCTTCAGCGTGCTGGCCGCGCGTGCCATGCCTGCTGGTGGTCCCCGCCTGCCCTTCCTCGCCACCTCGTTCCTCGTGGCCGCCGCCGCGCTCGTACCGCTTGCTCTCGCGCAGCCGCTCGGCTGGCTGCTGGAGCCGTCCGGGATGCTGCTGGCCCTGCACCTCGGCGTCGTCACGATGGCCGTCGCCAACGTCGCGTACGCGCGAGGACTCGCGGCGCTGGGACCCGGCCCGACGAGCACCCTGCTGCTCGCCGAGCCGGTCGTCGCGTCCGTCCTCGCCGTCGCGGTCCTGCGAGAGCCGCTGACTCTGCCGACCCTCGTCGGGGCGGGGCTGGTCGTGGCCGCCCTCGGGGTCCAGGGAGCGGGCGTCACCCGCCTCCATCAGCGGCCATGCCGGGGCCGGACAGCCCGGACCGGTCAGGGCATTGACGTACCCCGGACGAGGTCCATACTCGGCGCCAGGAGTCCCTCGGGGGTGTGATCGACTGGAGGGGTCCGGCATGAGGTACGCGCGAGCGGTGGTACTGGCTGCGGGCTTGGTGATGGCTGCGTCCGCAGCAGGTGTCGGAGGTGCGGCGGCGAAGCCGCTGGACAAGGGCACGTACGAGGACCACGTCACCGACGTCTTCGAGGACTTCTGCGACGAGCCCGGACTGACCGTGCTCTACGAGGCGCACGTCACGGGCCGCTTCGTCGGCGTGGCCCGGGGGAAGAACGGCCTGGCCTACTACGTCGGGCCCGAGAGGTTCACGGCGACGTACACGAACGCGGACGACCCGAGCCGGTTCGTCACCGAGACCGGCACCACCCTGTTCCGGGACCAGAAGGTCACCGACAACGGTGACGGCACCTTGACCATCCAGGTGCTCGGCACCGGGAACGCGACCGCGTACGGGCCGGACGGCAAGGCGATCGCCCGGAACCCGGGACAGGTCCGCTTCGAGATCCTCATCGACAACGGAGGCACTCCAGAGGACCCGTTCGACGACGAGTTCATCAGGTTCCTCCGCACCGTGAAGGAGTCCACCGGCCGCAACGACGACTTCTGCGCCGCGGCGGTGCCGCTCCTCCAGGGCTGACGGCACGCGGCGGTCCCGAGGCGCCCTCCCCGCAACGGTCAGGACAGGTTGATGACCCCGCGGTAGCGGATGAGCCCGTTCTCGACGTCGTCGGTGAAGTGCAACGCTCCGGTGCCGCCCTCGATCAGCGGGTGGTGGCATCCGCCGGACAGCTGCGTCCCCCCGTCGGAGGGGTCGCCGAGGAACCACGCGAGGAAGACGTAGGACGTCCGGAACGTCACCGGGTCGCCGTCGAATGTGCCGATGAAGGTCTCGGTGCCCTGCTCGACGAGCCGGTACCGCCCGCCGCCCGTCGCGGTGACCCTCGTGTCGGCGGTGTCGACGTAGTAGCAGCCGATGAGGTCGCCCTCGTCGAAGCTCAGCGGGGGCACTCCCGCCGGCGCGTTGGCCTCGCCGTAGCCCTGATCGGTCACGCACTCGTCGTCGGCAGCTGGCGCACCGCTACCCGATACCCGCACCGCCTCGGCAGCCGTGCTGCTCGGGGCGAAGCCCACGACGACCAGCACGGCGGTCACCCCTGCTGCCAGACACGTTCGCAGTCCGTGCGTGAGCATGGGCAGACCCCCTCCAGGGTCGCGGACGTCACCGACTCCGCGCCGGCGACACCTCGGTCCGGACCGTCCGGACACCACTCATGCTGGCCGCAGCCCGGTGCCGGGGCCATGGGACGTTCGCCGTACGCCGTCGCGCCGATGCCCGCGAGTATGCTCCGGGCGGATGTCCGCACGGATCCTTCGATGGCCGACCTGCACCTGGACAGCCAGGACCTCAGAGGGCTGCTCGCCACCGCATCGGCGGTACGCGAGGCTCCGGGGGACCATGCCTCCGTCGTCGAGCTGCTCGCCGCCCTTGCCCGGATCGTCCGGTGCGACGTGGCCTTCTGGCACTGGCTCACGCTGCGTCCCGAGTTCCGCACCGTTGCCTACGTGCAGGACCCCACGGTGGACGCCTTCGTCCCCGCTCGCGAGCCGTGGCTCGAGCACCTCCCGGAGCACCCGATCATGTCCGGGAGGAACGGTCGCGTGGTGGCGATCAGTGACGTCTGGTCGGACCGGGAGTTCCGCGAGACCTGGCTCTACCAGGAGGTGTTCAGCGTCGACGGCCTGCGGCACGAGATCGGCGTCGAGCTCGCTGAACGGTCCGACGTCCGCAACGTCGTCGTCCTGTCGCGCATGAGGGGTGACTTCTCGGCCCTCGACCACGACGTGCTCGAGCTCCTGCGCCCGCATCTCTCGTCCGCGCTGACGGCGTGGGGGCGCCCGAGCGCGTCGCTGACGGCACGTCAGGTCGAGGTCCTGCGCCTGGTCGGGGAGGGGCTGTCCGACGCACAGATCGCCCGGCGACTCGGGCTCTCCGAGTCGACCGTCGGCAAGCACCTGGAGCACGTCTACGCGCGGAGCGGCGCCCACTCGCGAGTGCAGGCCGTACGGCTGCTCGCGGACCGGACGTGACCCCCCTGGCGCGGCGGCATGGCACGAGAGGGCTGTCGGTCTGCGGTCGCGGGGGCTGACCGAGGACACTGAGCTCCCATGGACCCGTCCGGAGCGAAGGTCGCCGCCGGAGCCGTCATCGACGTGACGGCGGACGACGCGTTGGGCCGGGACGACGCCTGCGGGCTCGCGAAGAGACTGGCAAGCGGTGAGGTCTCGGCCGCCGAGCTCCGCGAGGCCGCGCTCGTCCGGGCCCGGGCCGCCGACGCGGCGTTGAACGCTGTCACGGTCTGGGTCGACCCCGCGGCCCCTCCGCCGCCGGCCCCGGACGGGTCGCCCTTCGCCGGTGTCCCGTCCGTGGTCAAGGACACCGACGACCTCGCCGGCTACCCCACGACCCAGGGCTCGTGGGCGGTGCCCGACCGCCCCGCCCGGACCAGCTCGCGGTGGGTCGAGCAGTTCCTGCGTCTGGGCTTCGTGCCGGTCGCGAAGACGACGCTGCCGGAGTTCGGGCTCACCGCCAGCACGGAGTCCAGCCGCTTCGGGGCGACCCGCAACCCCTGGCACCCCGGCCGATCGGCCGGGGGATCCAGCGGCGGGTCGGCTGCCCTCGTCGCGGCCGGGGTGGTCGCGCTCGCGCACGCCAACGACGGCGGTGGCTCGATCCGGATCCCGGCCGCCTGCTGCGGCCTGGTCGGCCTCAAGCCCAGCCGCGGCCGGCTCGTCGACTCGCTGGACACCCGCCTCCTCCCCGTACGGCTGACCACCCAGGGCGTCCTCACCCGCACCGTGCGCGACACCGCCCGCTACTACGCCGCGGCCGAGCGGCTGCACCGCGACCCACGGCTGCCAGCGATCGGGCTGGTCGAGGGTCCGGGCGCGGCCCGGCTCCGCGTCGCCGTGGTGCTCGGCGGCACCCGTGGCCTGCCCGTCAGTGCCGAGACGACGGCCGCGGTGCGCGACGTGGCGGAGCTGCTGAGCGACCTCGGACACCACGTCGAGGAGGTGCCCACGCCGGTCGACGACCGGTTCGGCCCGGACTTCCTGCGCTATTGGGGCCTGCTCGCGTTCGCGCTCAAGAACGCCGGAGCGCGGGTCTTCGGTCCGGGCTTCGACGGCTCGCGGACCGAGACGCTCACGACCGGGTTGAGCCGGCTGGTTGCGCAGCAGGCGGCCGGGCTGCCGGCGTCGTTGCGCCGGCTGCGCCGCCTCGCTCGCGCGCACGAGGACGTGTACGAGCGGTGGGACGTCGTCCTGTCGCCGGTGACCGGCCACCCGCCGCCGCCGGTCGGCTACCTCGGCCCCGACGTTGACTTCCGCACCCATCTCGTACGGCTGCTGCGGTTCACGTCGTTCACGCCGCTGCAGAACGTGTCCGGGTCCCCGGCGATCTCGCTGCCGCTGGGGTGGTCACCGGCCGGCCTGCCGATCGGCGTGCAGGCGGCAGCTCCTTTCGGTCACGAGCGGCGCCTGCTGGAGCTGGCGTTCGAGCTCGAGGCGGCCGCTCCGTGGCCAATGACCCCGTCGTCGTGACCCGCCGGACGTGATCCCCCGTGCCTGCCGGGAACGGGTCGCAAGGCCCGTTCCCCCGGCCCGTCGCCACGCCTACCGTCGGGACATGACCACCGAGACCCTGCCCGTCGACGGCCTCGTCGTCGACGCGCGGCAGCTCGTCAAGTCCTTCGGGCGGACCAGGGCTCTGGCGGGCCTGGACCTGCAGGTGCGGCGCGGCGAGGTGCACGGCTTCCTCGGGCCGAACGGAGCGGGCAAGACGACCACGATCCGGGTGCTCCTCGGGCTGCTGCGCGCCGACGCCGGGTTTGTGACGGTGCTCGGCCAGGACCCCTGGCGCGACGCGCCGGCGCTGCACCGCCGGCTCGCCTACGTCCCCGGCGACGTCACGCTCTGGCCGAACCTGTCGGGCGGCGAGGTGCTCGACCTGCTCGGCCGGCTGCGCGGCGGGCTCGACCCCCGACGACGGGCCGACCTCGTCGACCGCTTCGACCTCGACCCCACCAAGCGCGGCCGCACGTACTCCAAGGGCAACCGCCAGAAGGTCGCGCTCGTGGCCGCCCTCGCGAGCGACGCCGAGCTCTACCTCCTCGACGAGCCGACCGCAGGGCTCGACCCGGTCATGGAGGCCACCTTTCGGCAGTACGTCGAGGAGATGCGCCGCGAGGGGCGGACCGTCCTGCTCAGCTCGCACATCCTCAGCGAGGCCGAGGCGCTCAGCGACCGGGTGAGCATCATCCGGGACGGCGCGGTCGTCGAGACCGGCTCGCTCGCCCAGCTCCGCCACCTCATGCGTACGGCGGTGACCGCGCGCCTCGCCACCGCGCCGGTGGGCCTGGAGGCGCTGCCGGGCGTGCACGACCTGCGGGTCGACGGCGTGGACGTCTCGGCGCAGGTGGATGCCGCCGGGATGAGCGCCTTCGTCGGGGCCTTGGCTGCCACGGGAATCGAGTCGATGGAGAGCCAGCCGCCCACGCTCGAGGACCTGTTCCTGCGGCACTACGGGCGCGGTGCGGCATGACGACCGGGCTGCCGGACCGTACGCCGGCTGGCAGCGCCCGCACCGGCCTCGCGGAGGCGCCGCGCCGGCCATCGGCCGCGGCACCGCGGTCCGGGGTCGGCGCCTGGGCCGGCACGGGGTCCCTCGTGCGGCTGGCCCTACGCCGTGACCGGGTGCTGCTGCCGGTGTGGGTGCTCGGCTTCGCCGGGATGGTCGCCTTCTCCGTCTCCGCGACCCGCGACCTCTACCCGGACGAGCAGTCCCTGGCCCTCGCCGCCGAGACCATCAACGCGACGGCGGCGCTGGTGGCGCTGTACGGGAAGATCTACGTCGTCACGTCGCTGGGCGCCGTGTCGCTGATCAAGATGACGGCCCTGGGCGCGGCCTTCGTGGCGGTCCTCTTCGTCTTCCTCGTGGTCCGGCACTCCCGGGCCGAGGAGGAGTCGGGACGGCTCGAGCTGGTCGCCGCCGGCGCGGTGGGGCGGAGCGCGCCGCTCACGGCGGCACTCGTGGTCGGCATGGGCAGCAGCGTGGTCCTGGGCGTGGTGACGGCCGTGGGTCTGGTGGCCGCCGGCCTGCCGTGGGCGGGGTCCGTGGCCTTCGGCCTCGGCTGGGCGGCCAGCGGCATCGTCTTCAGCGCGGTCGCCGCCGTCACCGCTCAGGTGACCACGTCGGCGCGGGCCGCGATCGGCCTGGGCATGGTGGTCGTCGCGGTCGCCTACGCGCTGCGCGCCGTCGGCGACCTCGCCGCGGGCGACCCGGGATGGGCGTCCTGGCTGTCGCCCATCGGCTGGAGCCAGCAGATCCGGCCGTTCGCCGGGGACCGCTGGTGGGTGACCGCCCTGCCCCTGCTGGCAGCCGCCGTCCTGGTCCCGGCCGCCTTCGCGCTCCAGGCACGCCGGGACCACGGCGCCGGGCTGCTGCCGGACCGCGCCGGGCCGGCGGTCGGCGGGATCGACGGTGTCGTCGGCCTCGCGTGGCGGCTGCACCGCGGGATGCTGGTGGCCTGGCTGGTCGGTGCGGCGCTGATGGGCGGCGTGCTGGGCTCAGTGGCGCACAACGTGACCGGCCTGGTCGAGTCGTCGCAGATGCAGGACTTCATCGTCCGCCTCGGTGGCGAGCAGGGGCTCACGGACGCCTTCCTGGCGGCCGAGATCGGCATCCTGGGTGCGTTGGCCTCGGCGTACGCGGTGGCGGCGACCTCGCGGCTGCGCAGCGAGGAGACGCTCGGGCACGCCGAGCTGGTCCTCTCGACCGGCGCGAGCCGGGCGCGGTGGGCTGGCTCCCACTACGGGGTGGCGCTGGCCGGGACGGCGGCCATCCTGCTCGTGACCGGCGCGGCGATCGGTCTCGGCCACGGGTTCGCGACCGGTGACCCGGCCGGCCAGGCCGCACGCCTGCTCGGCGCCGCGGCCGCCCACGTCCCCGCGGCGTGGGTCGTGGCCGGGCTCGTGCTGATGCTCTTCGGCTGGGCTCCCCGAGGGGTGCCGGCGACGGCGTGGGCGCTGCTGGTGGCCTTCGTCGTGCTCGGGGAGTTCGGTGTGCTGTGGGGGCTGCCGAGCTGGCTGCTCGACCTCTCGCCCTTCGCGCACAGCCCCACCCTGCCGGGCGGCGCCGTCGAGCCAGGACAGCTCGTGCTGCTGCTGATCAGCGCGATCGTGCTGGGCGCCCTCGGGCTGGCCGGCTGGCGGGAGCGGGACCTGCAGCCGTGACCCCGCCCCCGACAGCCCGGTGAGCCTTTGACCCGCTAGGCCAGCCGCGCGTCCGCGTACACCGTCATCGCGTCCCGCAGGTACTCGACCAGTGCGTCGTCGCCGCCGCCGATGTTGGCCCGGAACCGCTCGTCGTCGACGTACATCTGCCCCAGCCCCTTGTACGCCGCGGCGTCCGGTGTCCAGAACAGCGACGTGACCTCGTGGTGCAGCGCGACGAGCTCCTGCACGCGCGGGTCGTCGACGGGGACGCCCTCGGCCAGCAGCGGCGCCAGGCCCTCGTGCACCCGCGTGTACCCGGTGCGCGCCGTGTCCGCCTCCTCCTGCGTCCAGCCCTGGATGCGCCGCTTGGAGTCGTCGACCACGTCGTCGCCCCAGCGCTCCCGCGCCTCGGCCTCGTACGGGTTGTGCTCGAAGCCCTCGAAGATCTTCTCCGCAGCCATCTCTCCGCCTTCCTCGATACTCGTGATGGTCGCCTCGACGGTCCGGGCGAGCCTGGCCAGCCGGCTGCGCTCGGCCAGCAGCCAGTCGCGGTGGCGCTGGAGGACCTCGACCGTGCTCGCCCGGCTCTGGCGCTCGAGCACCTCGCCGATCGCCTCGAGGCCGAGGCCCAGCTCCCGCAGCAGCAGGATCCGTTGCAGCCGCAGCAGCTGCTCCTGCTCGTAGTACCTGCGGCCGCTCCCGGTGACCCAGGCCGGCCGCAGCAGGCCGATCGCGTCGTAGTGCCGCAGCGTCCGGGACGTCACCCGCGACATCCGCGACACCTCGGCGATCGACCAGGCCACTGCGCCGCCTGCCTCCGTTCCGTCCCGGTCGGCGGTGGTCCGCCGTGGGTCGGTCGATCCGACCCGACGACGACGGTAGACCTTGACGTAGGGTCAACTTCAAGCCCCGACGTCGACACCGCCGGTGTGTCGCCGGTCGGGCGACCTGCGGGTGACGGAACGGTTCGTCATACTGCGACCGACGACGGTCACGAAGCGGCCGGCGCATCACTGACTGGGGGCGAGTCGTGTCCGATCTGGTGCTCGAGCGACGGCGTACGGGCTGGGACGTGGTCCTGGGGATCCTCGTGGCGGTCGCAGGGATCGTCGTGCTGGGCCACGTGGCGATCGCCACGGCGATCTCGGTGCTCTTCCTCGGCTGGATGGCGCTGATCTCGGGAGTCATCGAGCTCGTGGCCGCGTTGTTCAAGATCCGGTCCGGACACTTCTGGGGCTCCGCGCTCGGCGGCGGCCTGCTCACCGTCCTCGGCATCCTGATCCTGCGGAACCCCACCATCGCGGCGCTGACGCTCACCCTGGTCGCCGGCTCGCTGTTCTTCGCGGCCGGTGTGACGAGGCTGATCGCCGCCTTCCAGGTGCCGGAGGCGCGCTGGCTGCTCGTCTTCAGCGGCCTGGTCTCGCTGGCCCTGGGCCTGATCGTGCTGTTCAACCTGGTCTCGGCCACGTTCACCCTCCTGGGCGTGCTGCTGGGAGTGCAGGCGCTCGTCGAGGGCATCACGATGATCGTCGCCGGCCGGGTGCGGGTCCGCGTGGTCGAGCCGGCGGCCTGAGCCGGTGACCTGGGCGGGTGACCTGAGCGAGCGGCCCCGCACTTCGTCGAGTCCGGTCGACAGGGGCTGCTAGCCGGTGCGGACGGTCTCCTCGCGAACCGCGCCGGCGGCGGCGTCGACCGCCTGCGGCCACGTCCACGCGTAGTAGACGATGCCCGCGAGCAGGGCGACCTCGACCGCGCTGCCGAGGACGTAGTAGCCCCACTCGCCGATGGCGCCCCCCACGACCGTGACGGCGTAGAGGAGCGCGACGACGACGTTGGCCATCCGCGCGACCCGCACCGGCAGGACGAGGCTGAGGAACAGCATGAGGCTGGGAAGCACCACGTAGACGGTCACGCCCAGCAGGAAGCCCTGCCCGATCGAGAACGCCGAGATCGTGCCCGCCTCGATGTCGGCACGGACGTCGGCGCGGTACAGGCTGAACAGGTCCACGTACACGTAGACGAACAACATGGATACCCACAGCGCGGCGATCTTGATGCGCGGGTTGATCCAGGAGTCGCGGTAGTCGGTCGCGGTGCTCATGTGGCGCTCCTTCTGATCAACGGAGCGGTACGGAGGCATGGCGGCATCCCGTCGTTGCCCTCGTTCCAGTCTGGGGGGCGGCCTCGGTGACGTCACGAGGCGAAGGGCCTCCGATCGGGGACCGGTCAGAGCCGACCGGCGTCGATGACCCGGGCGAGGAACTGCCGCGTCCGCCGGCTCGACCGGGTCGCCGAGCACCTGCTCGGGCGGCCCCTCCTCGAGCTCCACCCCGCCGTCGAGGAAGCTCACCCGGTCGGCCACCTGACGCGCGAAGCCCATCTCGTGAGTGGCCATGAGGATCGTCATCCCCTGCTCCTTGAGCTCCCGCACCAGTGCGAGCACCTCGCCCACCAGCTCCGGGTCGAGGGCGCTGGTGACCTCGTCGAGCAGCAGCAGCCGCGGCTCGTTGGCGAGTGCCCGCACGATCGCGGCCCGTTGCTGCTGGCCGCCGGAGAGCCGGTCCGGGTAGTCGCGCGCCTTGTCGGCCAGGCCGATCCGCTCGAGCAGCGTCATCGCGCGCTCCTGGGCCTGCGCGCGCGGCACCTTGCCGACGACCCGCGGGGCGAGGGTCACGTTGTCGAGGACCGTCATGTGCGGGAAGAGGATGTACGCCTGGAAGACCACGCCGATCCGGCGGCGCACCCCGTCCACCGGGGGGAGCTGGCCCACGATCACGCCGCCCTCGATCTCCACCGCGGTGAGGTAGAAGGCGGTCGGCAGGTCGACGACGAGCGCGTCGATCTGGCCGTTGTCCAGCGCCAGCTTGGCGTCGTCGTTCGTGTTGAACACCTGTGGCTCGGTGGTGGGCTGGATCGACTCCTGGGCGGCGGCCAGGCTGGTCGTCCGCCCAGGCGAACGCCCTGGAGGTCGGCGAGGGTCGTCGCTCCCGCGGCCGGGTTGCCCTCGTCCGCGACGACGGCCAGCCGGACGTCGTAGTACGGCGAGGAGAAGTCGACGGCCTGCCGCCGCTCGTCGGTGATCGAGAACCCGAGCTGCCCGGCCACCGCGTAGGCCACGGCGGACTCGAAGCCCTCGCCGTTGGCTGGGTCGTTGTCGACCATCCACGGCTCGTAGGCCGGCTCCGAGGTCGCGATGGTCAGCGTGCCGTCCTCGAGCGTCTCGAGCGACTCGGGCGTGCAGTCGTCCGCGGCGTCGGCGGTGCCGCCGGCGGCAGTGGTCTCGCTGCCCCCGGCGGTCGTGGTGTCGTCGTCGGCCGGTGCGCACCCCACCAGCGCCAGGGCAGCCGCGGCGACGGGGACGAGCGTGAGGCGCAGGGGGCGGCTCATCGAGTGCGTGGATGGCGGATGGGGAGGGCTTGGTCAGCTCCGGATGGCAGGCGTCTGGGAGACTCCCCGCTCGTGGCCCACCTCGACGCACCCGCACTGCCGGGCTACCGGCACCTGTACTCCGGCAAGGTGCGCGACCTCTACCTGCCCGACGGCCGCGACGACGTGCTGCTGGTGGTGGCGAGTGACCGGATCAGCGCGTACGACCACGTGCTGCCGACGCTGATCCCCGACAAGGGCCGCGTGCTGACGCAGCTGTCGCTGTGGTGGTTCGAGCGGGTAGCAGACCTGGTCCCGCACCACGTGCTGTCCACGGACGTCCCCGCCGCCGTCGCTGGCCGCGGGGTGCTGTGCGAGCGGCTGCGGATGTACCCCGTCGAGTGCGTCGCCCGCGGCTACCTCGCCGGGTCTGGCCTCGCCGAGTACCGCGCCGGCGGCACCGTCTGCGGCGTGCCGCTGCCGCCGGGACTGGTCGACGGCTCGCGCCTGCCGGAGCCGGTGTTCACGCCCGCCACCAAGGCCGAGCGCGGGGAGCACGACGAGAACGTCACCTACGAGCACGTGGTGGGCGTCGTCGGCGAGCCCGTGGCTGACGAGCTGCGGCGGCTCACCCTGGCCGTCTACGGACGGGCCGAGGGCATCGCGCGCGAGCGGGGCATCGTCCTCGCGGACACCAAGCTGGAGTTCGGTGCCCGTCCGGACGGCACGGTCGTGCTGGCCGACGAGGCGCTGACGCCCGACTCCTCGCGCTTCTGGCCGCTGGACTCGTGGGCGCCGGGCGGCCCGCAACCCTCGTACGACAAGCAGTTCGTCCGCGACTGGCTCACCTCGCCGGCCAGCGGGTGGCAGCGCGACAGCGGCGCCCCGCCGCCGCCCCTCCCGGCCGAGGTCGTCCAGCGCACCAGGGCCCGCTACGTCGAGGCGTACGAGCGCCTCATCGGCCTGCCGTTCTCCTGATCACGGCGTCATCGGTACGAGGCGGAAGAGCGGGACATGGCGCCCAGCGGCCACTCGGTACGCGCGGAAGCCGCGCCAGACCTCGACCATCCCCGCGTACAGGCGGTCGTGCTCGTCCGGGTCCAGCACCTCGACCACCCGCACCGGCACCCGCGTCCCGCCGTCGAGGACGACCCCGGAGCCGGCCGCCCGGGCGTTGTGGACCCACGCCGGGACGGCGGTCTGCCCCGCGTTGCTCCCGCACACGACCCACGCCACGGGATCGTGCCCGAGGTCGCGGGAGACGAGAAGCGGCACCGTGCGGGGCTCACCCGTGCGCCGGCCGGGCAGCGTCAGCCACACGATGGGCGCGCCGACGAGCGTGCGCCCCCAGCGCCCTCGGGTGACCCGGTGCAGGAGCCGGTGGCCCCTCGTCGTGGAGCGCAGCAGCAGCCCCATGACGGCGTCGTACCCGCGGCTGCCCACGGTGTGGCGTCCTAGCCGCGGTGGGCCGGCCGATCCCGGCCGGCGGTCGTCCCGCCCGCCGTCGCGCGGTGCGGCTCGTCCTCGGGGGGGCGCCGGTACCGGTGGCCCACGCGGGCCGCCTCCATCGGGGCGGGACCCAGGTGCACGACCACCCGGCAGCCGGGGTCGCCCACCGCGATGCGCTCCTCGAGCACGACGGTGGCCTCGCCGGCCGCCCGGGCCGCGATGCCGCCGAACACCGACGAGGTCATCCGGCACAGGGCCGGGGCGTGCTGGACGGCTGCGCCGAAGGGGCAGGCGGTGTTGACCAGCACGATGCGGTCCTCGCCCACCTCCACCGCCTCGAAGCCGCCGTCGATCGCCGCCTTGAGCCGGACGTAGCAGCGGGCGAGGTCCTCGGGGGCGAGCCGGCCCACGACGCCGGACGCCCGCCGGTACTCCTCCTCCATCTGCCCGCCCACGGTCGAGCCGACCGAGGCCACGGCCGCCTCGGCCGCCGCCGGCCCGTCCGCCGCCTCGACCGCCTGGGCCATCTGGACCACGAGGGCCCGCAGGAAGGACTCCTTGCCGAAGCCCGCGGGCCCGGCCTCGCCCAGCGTCGGCAGCGGGCTCGCGGTCCGGGGGAGCGGGTCGAGGTCCCTCGAGCCGCTGCGCCGGAGCGGCAGCCTGGCCGAGACCCGGGCACCTCCGGCGCGGCGCCGCACCGCCTGCAGATCCGTGCTCAGCGCGGCCACGATGAACAGGCCCCGACCCGACTCGGAGTCCACGTCGGGAAGCGCGACCGAGTCCAGCTCGAAGCCGGGGCCGAGGTCGAGCACCGACACCACCAGCTCGTCGCCGTGCCAGTCGGTGGTCACCCAGGTGGGGGTCGTGCTGTGCCGGACCGCGTTGGCGACCAGCTCCTCGACCGCGAGCAGGGCGGAGTCCACCTCGGCGTCGTCCTGCGCGTGCCGGCGCAGGTACTCGCCGAGCTCACTGCGCAGGTCCGCGGTGACGCCGGTGCGGCTGGGATCGAGGAACCAGTCCATGGCTGCGGGCCAGCGTACGCCCGCGCTGCGCGGCGGCGCGCCCCGCTACGCTGGCCGCGCCTCGCCCGCCCGACCCGCAGGAGCACCCCGTGGCCCGCGTCGTCGTCGACGTCATGCTCAAGCCGGAGATCCTCGACCCCCAGGGCAAGGCGGTCCTGGGCGCGATGAGCCGGCTCGGGTTCGGCGGTGTCAGCGCGGTCCGGCAGGGCAAGCGGTTCGAGATCGAGGTCGACGGGGAGGTCACCCCGGAGGTCTTCTCCGAGCTGGAGCAGGCCGCCGGGACGCTGCTCGCCAACCCGGTCATCGAGGACTACGCCATCCACGTGGAGGGCTGATGCGCGTCGGAGTCGTCACCTTCCCCGGCTCGCTCGACGACCGGGACGCCGCCCGGGCCGTCCGGCTGGCGGGCGGCGAGGCCGTCGCGCTGTGGCACGGCGACGCCGACCTGCGCGGTGTCGACGCCGTGGTCCTGCCCGGCGGGTTCTCCTACGGCGACTACCTGCGGTGCGGCGCGATCGCCCGGTTCGCGCCCGTCATGGGCGAGGTGGTCGAGGCCGCGCACCACGGGCTGCCCGTGCTCGGCATCTGCAACGGGTTCCAGATCCTCTGCGAGTCGCACCTGCTGCCCGGCGCGCTGATCCGCAACGACCACCGCAAATTCGTGTGCCGCGACCAGCGGCTCCGCGTCGAGTCCACCGCCACGGCGTGGACCTCGGACTACACCGCCGGCGACGAGATCACCGTCGTCCTCAAGAACGGCGAGGGCGGGTACGTGGCCGACGAGCGCACCCTCGACGAGCTCGAGGGGGAGGGACGGGTGGTGGTCCGATACCTCGGCGACAACCCCAACGGGTCGCTGCGCGACATCGCGGGCATCACCAACGCCCGCGGCAACGTCGTCGGGCTGATGCCGCACCCCGAGCACTGCGTCGAGCCGCTGACCTCGCCCTCGACCGACGGGCTCGGCTTCTTCACCTCGGTCCTGGCCCGGGTGGGCGCCGCCTCCTGAGCAGTCGGCTGCGGCCGGGCGCCGGCCAGCCTGCCGATCATGTGACGTCCCCGGCCTCCTGGGCGCGGCAACGTCAGTGGATCGGCGCCGCCCCGACGGATCATGCGACACCCGGACGTCGACGTGCCGGCCCCTGGCGGCTGCCGCCTGCCACGGCGCGCTACTCCCCGGCGTACGTCCCGAAGCTCCAGACCACGCCCTCGGGGTCGCGGACCACGAAGTCGCGCGAGCCGTAGGCCTCGTCCTGCAGCCCCCGGACGACGGTCGCCCCCGCCGAGACCGCGCGCTCGTACAGGGCGTCCGGCTCGTCAGTGACCACGTAGACCGCGCCGGTCCCGGGCGGCAGTCCGTCGAGCACCCCGCCGGGGCGCGGGCTGCCGAGCATCACCCCACCCCCGCCCGGCCAGCGCACCTCGGCGTGCTCGATCGGCCCGTCCCCACCCTGCGGGTGCAGGGCGGTCACCTCGAAGCCGAAGGCGTCGACGAGGAAACGGATGGCGGCGCGGGCGTCGGCGTAGACGAGGACCGGCCAGACTGCGGTACGGGTGCGCGTGTCGGTCATGACGTCAGCGTGCCCCGACCGCTCAGCTCTCGTCTTGGACGGATGGGAACTGCTCGTTCGCCAGCCACGACGTCGGGCTGCAGCCGGCGAGGGCGGCCCACTCGCGGCACAGGTGGGCCTGGTCGTAGAAGCCGCAGGCCACCGCGACCTCGCTGAGCGACAGTCGCTCCGGCCGAGCCAGCATCAGTCGCGACGTCTCGAAGCGGACGACGCGGGCCGCCTCCTTGGGTGTGACCCCGAACTCGCGGAGGAACCTGGCCCCCAGGTGCCGGCGTGACCAGCCGACCTCCGCGGCGAGGTCGGTGACGCGCACCGAGCCGGCCCGGTCCACGATGCGCGCCCAGGCCAGCCCCAGCTCGGGAGCCGCAGGCGGCAGCACACCCGCCCGCCGGAGGAGGAGGGCGTCCAGCACCTGGAAGCGCGCTGCCCACCGGTCGAGGGCTGCCATCCGCTCGGCTGCCTCGCCGGCGGCCGGCCCGAGGAGCGCGTCGAGGCCGACCACGGCGGGTCCGAGCTCGCCCGCCGGAACCCCCAGCAGGGACCGCGCGCCCGACGGCGTCAGCTCCAGCTGGATCCCGTGCTCGCGTCCGTCGTGCTGCAGCACCGCGCGCCGCGAGGAGACGCCGCTGGCGAAGGCGTCGAAGGATCCCGGGGCCTGGTCGGGGTCGGGCATCTCGGTGATCAGCGTGGGCTCGCCCAGGCCGATGACGACGGTGAGGTGCCGGGAGGGAAGCCCGAGGTGCACGCCGGGCGGGAAGCCCTCGAACCGGTAGCCCACGTAGCGCCGGACGTGGGGACGCAGGGGAGTGGCAGGCCGGGTGACCTGCCACTCCGCCACCGGCGCAGACGACCGCACCGTCCCAGGCTAGGACTTCGCCCGACCCTCGGACTCGCGTCAGCGGGCTGCCGGCGCTCGGGTCCGCACGCCGGTCGGTCAGTCCTTGCGGACCTCGACCTTGCGAGGCCGCGCCGTGGGCTCCTCGCCGAGGCCGACGCTCACCGTGAGGATGCCGTCGGCGTAGGAGGCGGTCACGTCGTCCTCCTTGGCCGTCGCGGGCAGCGTCACGCTGCGCTCGAAGGCGCCGTACCGGAACTCCGAACGGCCACCCTCCTTGACCTCCTCCTTGCGCTCGGCGCGGATGGTGAGGGCGCCGTCGGACACGGTGACGTCGACGTCCTGGTCCGGGTCGACACCGGGAAGCTCCGCACGCAGGACGTAGCGCCCCTCCTCCAGGTAGTCCTCCACCCGGATCGCGGCGCCGCCGGGCCACCTCATGGGCATGCCGCGCTCGAACCAGTCGAGCAGCTCCGGCCAGCCGGTGACCTCGCGGTGCTTCACGACCTCGCGCATGTCGCACCTCCTCGTGCTCGTCAGGCCCGGTGACCGGTCCACCCCCGGCCACCGGGCCGCTCGTGGTCCCCCGCACCTCCAGGCTGCACCTGGCACCATCCGTACGGCAGGGCCGTCGGTCCCGTACGGCGCCCCGCCGGTAGCGTGCGGCCGGTGAGCACCGACTCCACCCGGCACGCGCAGGAGACGCCCGACCGCGAGCAGCCCTGGGCGGACCTCGGCCTCGCCGAGGACGAGTACCGGCGCATCCGCGACATCCTCGGCCGCCGCCCGACCAGCTGTGAGCTGGCGATGTACTCGGTGATGTGGTCGGAGCACTGCTCGTACAAGTCGTCCAAGGTGCACCTGCGGCAGTTCGGTGAGAAGACCACGGACGAGATGCGGCGTCACCTCATGGTGGGCATCGGCGAGAACGCCGGCGTGGTCGACGTCGGCCAGGGCTACGCGGTCACCTTCAAGGTCGAGTCGCACAACCACCCGAGCTACGTCGAGCCCTACCAGGGCGCGGCCACCGGAGTGGGCGGCATCGTGCGCGACATCCTCTCGATGGGCGCCCGACCGGTCGCGGTCATGGACCCGCTGCGGTTCGGCCCGCTCGACGCCCCCGACACGACCCGCGTCCTGCTCGGGGTGGTCGCGGGCATCGGCGGCTACGGCAACTGCCTGGGCCTGCCCAACATCGGCGGCGAGGTCGTCTTCGACGAGACGTACGTGGGCAACCCGCTCGTCAACGCCCTCTGCGTCGGTGTCATGCGGCACGAGGAGATCCACCTCGCCAGGGCGACCGGGGTCGGCAACCAGGTGGTCCTGTACGGGGCGCGCACCGGCGGCGACGGGATCGGCGGGGTGTCGGTGCTGGCGTCGGAGTCCTTCGACGAGGGAGGACCGGCGAAGCGTCCGAGTGTGCAGGTCGGCGACCCTTTCATGGAGAAGCTGCTCATCGAGTGCACGCTCGAGCTGTTCCGTGAGGACCTGGTCGTGGGGATCCAGGACCTCGGCGGGGCGG
This sequence comes from Jiangellales bacterium, assembly GCA_035462845.1. Taxonomy (GTDB): domain Bacteria; phylum Actinomycetota; class Actinomycetes; order Jiangellales; family Jiangellaceae; genus DASTQL01. The sequence goes on along the minus strand of DATHTV010000255.1, from coordinate 3,177 downwards.
GGCTGTCCTGCGCGACCTCCGAGCTCGCCAGCGCCGGCGAAGGCGGCATGCACGTCGTGCTGGACCGCGTGCCGCTGCGCGACGCGAGCCTCGCTCCCGAGGAGATCCTCATGAGCGAGTCGCAGGAGCGGATGATGGCTGTCGTCGGGCCGGCCAAGGTCGAGCGCTTCCTGGCGATCTGCCGCAAGTGGGACGTGGACGCTGCCGTCCTCGGCGAGGTCACCGGCACCGGGCGCCTCACCATCGAGTGGCGCGGCGAGACCGTGGTCGACGTCCCGCCGCGCAGCGTCGCGCACGAGGGACCGGTCTACCACCGCCCGTACGAGCGGCCGGTTCAGCAGGACGCGCTGCAGGCCGACGAGCCGACCGCCGACCGCCTGCGGCGGCCCACCACGGGGGCGGAGCTGCGCGAGACGCTGCTGCGGCTGGTTGGTTCGCCGAACCTGGCCGACAAGTCGTGGGTCACCGACCAGTACGACCGCTACGTCATGGGCAACACGGTGCTCGCCCAGCCGGAGGACGCCGGCGTCGTCCGCATCGACGAGGAGTCCGGGCTCGGCGTCGCGCTGTCGACCGACTGCAACGGCCGGGTCGCCCGGCTGGACCCGTACGAGGGTGCGCGGCTGGCGCTCGCCGAGGCCTACCGCAACGTCGCGGTCGTGGGGGCCCGGCCGCTGGCGGTCACCAACTGCCTGAACTTCGGCTCGCCGCAGGACCCGGGCGTGATGTGGCAGTTCGCCGAGGCGGTACGGGGCCTGGCGGACGGGTGCCAGGAGCTCGGGGTCCCGGTCACCGGCGGCAACGTGAGCTTCTACAACCAGACCGGGGACGTGGCGATCCTGCCCACGCCGGTGGTGGGCGTGCTCGGGGTGCTCGACGACGTCGCCCGGCGGACGCCGCTCGGCTTCCGCACCCCCGGGCAGGTCGTCTACCTGCTGGGGGAGACCGGGGACGAGCTCGCCGGCTCGGAGTGGGCGCACGTGGTGCACGGGCACCTGGGCGGGCGCCCGCCTGCCGTCGACCTCGACCGCGAGCGACAGCTGGCGGACATCCTGGTCAACGCGTCCCGGGACGGGCTGCTCGACGCGGCGCACGACGTGTCGGACGGCGGTCTGGCGCAGGCGCTGGTGGAGTCCTGCCTGCGGTACGGGATGGGGTGCCGCGTCTGGGTGCCTGACGGGATCGACCCGTTCGTCTTCCTGTTCGCCGAGTCGCCCGGCCGGGCCGTCGTCGCGGTGCCGCGGTCGGAGGAGGTGCGCTTCACCGACATGTGCACGGCGCGCCGCTTCCCGCACGTACGCATCGGAGTGCTGGACGACGGCGACAGCGTCCCGTCGCTCGACGTGCAGGAGCTGTTCACCGTGGGGCTGGACGAGCTGCGTGAGGCGCACACGCGCACGCTCCCCGCCGCGCTCGATCCGGCCTGAGCGGAAGACGCCGCACGCACGCCGTGCCGGGCGCTGACAATCAGCGCAGATCACTCCCCCGGCCGGTGGATGACGGCGTAGGTTCGGGGTCGCAGCGGGGGCGGAGGTTGGTCGAGAGGGGAGCACCATGGCGCAGAGGTCCCGGACGACTCGACGGATGGCGGGCCTCACGGCCGTCGCCCTGACCGCGGCGATGGCCCCGAGCGTGCTCCTGGCGGCGCCCGCTGCGGCCGTCTCGCCGAACCTGGTGATCAGCCAGGTGTACGGGGCCGGGGGCAACACCGGCGCCACCTACACCCACGACTACGTCGAACTCTTCAACCGCGGGACGGCGGCCGTCTCGCTGGCCGGCATGTCGATCCAGTACGCGAGCGCGACCGGCACCGGTAACTTCGGGGCCAACAGCGGGCAGCTCACCGACCTGCCGAACGTCACCCTCCAGCCAGGTCAGTACTACCTCGTCCAGCAGGCGGGGGGCACGACAGGCGCAGCGCTCCCCACCCCGGATCTTGTGGACCCGACGCCGATCGCCATGGCCGCCGGCGCCGGCAAGGTGGCCCTGGCCACCGGGGCGACGACTCTCGGCTGCAACGGCGGCAGCGCTCCATGCTCGGCGGATCAGCTCGCGCGGGTCGTCGACCTCGTTGGGTACGGGAACGCCAACTTCTTCGAGGGCCCTAGCGCCGCGCCGACCCTGTCGGCCACGACGGCTGCCCTCCGCGCGGGCGGCGGCTGCACCGACACCGACAGCAACGCGGCCGACTTCACGTCTGGCCCGCCCGCGCCGCGCAACACGGCCACCACGACCAACGTCTGCGGCGTCGTCACGCCGGACGAGCCGGTCATCAACGAGTTCGTCGCCAACCACGTGGGCACCGACACGAACGAGTACGTCGAGGTCAAGGGTTCACCGGCCACGGACTACAGCGCCTACAGCGTGATCCAGCTGGAGGGCGACGCGGGAGGCGCCGGTGTCGTCGACTCGGTGCACCCCGTCGGCACGACCAACTCGACCGGCCACTGGTCGACCGGGTTCCTCACCAACGCCCTGGAGAACGGCACGCTGACGCTCCTCCTCGTCGAGGACTTCACCGGCACGGTCGGCGCCGACCTCGACACCAATGACGACGGAGCGCTCGACGTCACGCCGTGGTCGGCGATCGCAGACTCGGTCGCCGTCACCGACGGCGGTGCGGGTGACCGGACCTACTCCACGATCGTGCTGGCCCCCGGGTTCGGAGGAGGGACCTTCACTCCCGGCGGAGCATCACGGATCCCGGACGGGACGGACACGGACACCGTGGCCGACTGGACCGTCAACGACTTCGACCTCGCGGGCATCCCCGGCTTCCCGGGAACGCCCGCGGAGGGCGAGGCGCTCAACACGCCGGGTGCGCCCAACGCTCTCGTCGAGGTCGAGCCGCCACCTCCCGCCGAAGCCCTGATCTCCGAGATCCAGGGCTCGGGTCCGGTGTCCCCGCTGGTCGACCAGGTGCGCACGGTGGAAGCCGTCGTGACCGCTGTCAAGCCCGGGCTGTCGGGGTTCCACCTGCAGGAGGAGGAGGCCGACAGCGACGGTGACCCGGCGACGTCTGAGGGCGTGTTCGTGTTCGGCGCGTCCACGGTGGGTCAGGTGCAGGTGGGTCAGCTGGTGCGGGTGACCGGGGTGGTGGGCGAGTTCACCAGCACGACCGGTGCCGGTTCCTCGCAGACCCAGCTGAGCCAGGCGAGCGTCGAGGTCGTCGCTGCG
>DATHTV010000254.1:0-7720 GCA_035462845.1 Jiangellales bacterium | reverse complement strand
GAGCGCCCTCGAGGTCACCGAGCGCTGGCCGATCCACCGCCGGCCGCCCGCCTTCGACCAGCTCGAGGGGAGCACCCAGATGCTCCCCACCGGCATCAAGGTGATCGACCTGCTCACCCCGTACATCCAGGGCGGGAAGATCGGCCTGTTCGGCGGCGCCGGCGTGGGCAAGACGGTCCTCATCCAGGAGATGATCCGGCGCGTCGCCCAGAACTTCGGCGGCACCTCGGTCTTCGCCGGGGTGGGGGAGCGCACCCGCGAGGGCAACGACCTGTTCCTGGAGATGGAGGAGGCCAACGTCCTCAAGGACACCGCGCTGGTCTTCGGCCAGATGGACGAGCCGCCGGGCACCCGGCTCCGGGTGGCGCTGTCGGCGCTGACCATGGCCGAGTACTTCCGGGACGTCCAGAAGCAGGACGTGCTGCTGTTCATCGACAACATCTTCCGGTTCACCCAGGCCGGCTCCGAGGTCTCGACCCTGCTGGGCCGGATGCCCAGCGCGGTGGGCTACCAGCCCACCCTGGCCGACGAGATGGGCGAGCTCCAGGAGCGGATCACGTCCACCCGCGGCCACTCCATCACGTCCATGCAGGCGATCTACGTCCCCGCCGACGACATCACCGACCCGGCCCCGCACACGGCGTTCGCCCACCTCGACGCCCGGACGGTCCTCTCCCGGCCGATCTCGCAGCTCGGCATCTACCCGGCCGTGGACCCGCTGGACTCCTCCAGCCGGATCCTGGACCCCGCGTTCATCGGCGAGGAGCACTACCGGGTCGCCAGCCGGGTCAAGGAGATCCTGCAGAAGTACAAGGATCTCCAGGACATCATCGCCATCCTCGGCATCGACGAGCTGTCCGAGGAGGACAAGATCACCGTCGCCCGGGCGCGCCGGCTGCAGCGGTTCCTCTCGCAGAACATGTACGCCGCCGAGGCCTTCACCGGTCAGCCCGGCTCGTTCGTCCCGCTGGAGGAGACGCTCGAGTCCTTCGACGCTATCTGCAAGGGCGAGTACGACGACATCCCCGAGCAGGCCTTCTTCATGGCCGGCAACATCGAGGACGTGGAGAAGAAGGCCAAGGAGCTGGCCCGGTGACGAAGGAGCTGAAGGTCGACCTGGTCGCCCCCGACCACCGGGTGTGGTCCGGGGAGGCTCGGATGGTGGTGGCCAAGACCACCGAGGGCGAGATCGGGCTGATGCCGGGTCACGAGCCGGTCCTGGCCGTGCTCGTGCCGGGACCGGTCACGATCCACCCGGCGCAGGGAGAGCCTGTCGTGGCCGCCGTGCACACCGGCTTCCTGTCCCTCGTCGAGGACACCGTGTCGGTCCTGGCCGAGGTGGCCGAGCTGGCCGACGAGATCGACGTCGAGCGGGCCAGGGCGTCGCTGGAGTCGAGCACCGGCGACGACCAGGCCGCGGTGGACGCGCGCCGGCGGGCCGAGACCCGGCTCCGGGTCGCCGGGGCCCGCTGACGACGGCGGTCGAGGGCGACGGGAGGTCCCGGCGGTGTCGGCTCTGCAGGTCAGCGCCGCCACCGTCGTCGCCCTCGTCGTCCTGGTGGTCCTCGGCCTGGTGCTGGTGGCGCTGCGCCGCCGGTCGATCCAGCGCGGCGGTGGCTTCGACATGTGCGTCCGCCAGGGCAGTGGGTGGACCGGTGGCTGGGTGTTCGGCGTCGGCCGCCTCCGGGGCGACGACCTCGAGTGGTTCCGTACCTTCAGCCCGGCCTGGCGGCCGTCCCGGGTGCTGTCCCGGCGGTCCCTCTCCGTCGAGGGCCGGCGCGTCCCGGGCGTCCAGGAGGCGTACGACCTGCCGGCGGGGCACGAGATCCTGCGCTGCCTGGTCGGCGGCGAGTCGCTCGAGCTCTCGCTGACCGAGGCCGGCGAGACCGCCTTCCTGGCCTGGCTGGACGCCGCGCCTCCCGGCGAGCACCTGGTGGCCTGACGCGGGTCATCGGGTCTGGCGGTCCCCGCCGGTCATCGGGTCTGGCGGTCCCCGCCGGGCTGCCACAGCACGTCGCCGGACCCGCCGGACTCCGGCAGGTTGGCCACCCGCGAGAGCACGAAGAGCAGGTCGGACAGCCGGTTGAGGTAGCGCGCGGTGAGCGGGTTCATCGAGTCGCCGTGGACCTCCAGAGCCGCCCAGGTCGACCGCTCCGCGCGCCGCGTGACGGTGCGCGCGACGTGCAGGTGCGCGGCTCCCGCCGTACCTCCGGGGAGCACGAAGGAGCGCAGCTTGCCCAGCCGGTCGTTGAAGAGGTCGCACTGCTCCTCGAGCCAGCCGACGTAGTCCTCGGTCACCCTCAGCGGCGGGTGTTCCGGGTCGGCGACGACCGGCGTGCACAGGTCGGCGCCGACGTCGAAGAGGTCGTTCTGCACCCGGGCCAGGACCGCCGCGACGTCGCCGGGCAGCGCGCCGGCGACCACGGCGACGCCGATGGCGGAGTTGGCCTCGTCCACGTCGGCGTACGCGACCAGCCGGGGGTCCGTCTTGCCGGTCCGGCTCATGTCGCCGAGCGAGGTGGTGCCGTCGTCCCCGGTCCTGGTGTAGATGCGGGTGAGGTTGACCATGCCCGGCAGCGTACGGCCCGCTGCCCGGACCGCGACCGTCGGCCGGGGGTGGCAGGATGCCGCGGATGGAGAGGTTCAAGATCCGGGGCGGCGCCACGCTGCGCGGCGAAGTGGGGGTGGCCGGCGCCAAGAACAGCGTGCTCAAGCTGATGGCCGCCACGCTGCTGGCCGAGGGCGAGTCCACGCTGCACCACGTCCCCGCCATCCTGGACGTCGACTACATGGCCGAGCTGCTCCGCCGGCTGGGCTGCTCGGTCACCCGGGACGGGGGCACCGTCCGGGTGGACGTGCCCGCCGGGATCGGCCATGCCGCGCCGTACGACCTGGTCCGCCGGCTGCGGGCCTCCATCTGCGTCCTCGGGCCGCTGCTCGCCCGCTGCGGCGAGGCGGACGTGGCGCTGCCCGGCGGTGACGCGATCGGCTCCCGCGGACTGGACATGCACGTGGCAGGCCTCGAGCGGCTGGGGGCCGAGGTCAGCATCGAGCACGGGTTCGTCGTGGCACGCGCCCCGAAGGGCCTGCGCGGGGCGCCGATCTGGCTGGACTTCCCGAGCGTCGGCGCGACCGAGAACCTCCTCATGGCGGCGGTGCTCTCGGAGGGCACGACGGTCATCGACAACGCCGCGCGCGAGCCCGAGATCGTCGACATCTGCCGGCTGCTCGTCGACATGGGGGCGCGGATCGACGGCATCGGCGGCGCGACGCTGGAGGTGCACGGGGTCGAGGAGCTGCGCCCCACCTCGCACGAGACCGTGCCCGACCGGATCGTCGCGGGGACCTGGGCCTTCTCGGCGGCGATCACCCGGGGCGACGTCACCGTACGGCGGGGGCGCGCCGACCACCTCGAGATCGTGCTGGACAAGCTGACCGGGGCCGGGGCCGAGGTGCACGTCCTCGACGACGGCTTCCGGGTGGTGCAGCCGGACCGCCCGCGGGCGTTCGACGTGGTCACCCTGCCCTACCCGGGCTTCCCCACCGACCTCCAGCCCATGGTCGTCGCCATGAACGCGGTGGCCGACGGCACGGCGATGGTGACGGAGAACGTCTTCGAGAGCCGGTTCATGTTCGTCAACGAGCTCGCCCGGCTCGGCGCGGACGTCCGCACCGACGGCCACCACGCGGTGATCCGCGGCCGCGAGGTCCTCTCCGGCGCCCCGGTCGTCGCGACCGACATCCGCGCGGGGGCCGGCCTGGTGCTGGCCGGGCTGGTCGCCGAGGGCGAGACCACGGTGTCCGCCGTGCACCACGTCGACCGCGGCTACCCGGACTTCGTCGGTCAGCTCTCAGGGCTGGGTGCCGAGATCGTGCGCGAGCCCGACCCGGACCACTTCGAGGGGTGAGCGTGCCCTCGCTGTCCCGCCTCGCCCTGCCCGCGTACGTCGTCGTGCTGGTCACGTACGTCGTCACCGAGGGCGTGCCGGTGGACCGGCTCGGCCAGGCGGCGTGGATCGTCGCCGGGATCATCGCCGCGATGGCGGGCCGGCCGCCGGCCGAGCTGGCCCGGGTCCTGCTGGACTGGGCGCCGTTCCTCGCGGCGCTGGTCGTGTACGACCACACCCGCGGTATCGCCGACACGCTCGGGATGCCGGTCCACGTCACCGAGCCGATCGACGCCGACCGCGCGCTCTTCGGCGGCGCCCTGCCGACGGTCTGGCTGCAGCAGCTGGCGGGCGCGCCGGTGGCCACCCCCGACAGCGTGGCCTGGTGGGACGCCGTGGCGTCCCTCGTCTACGCCTCGCACTTCGTCCTGCCCTGGCTGCTGGCCGGCGTCCTCTACGTCCGGGCCAGGCCCGCCTGGGGCCGCTACGCCCGCCGCGTCGTCGCCCTGTCCTACCTCGGCCTGGCCACGTACGTCCTCTACCCGGCGGCCCCGCCCTGGCTGGCGGCCCGGGAGGGCTACATCGACGAGCCGGTGCCGCGGCTGGTGACCCGGGGCTGGTCGGTGATCGGCCTGGACAGCGCCGGAGCGTTGCTGCAGGCCGCCCAGGCCGACGTCAACCGGGTCGCCGCCGTGCCGTCGCTGCACGCCGCGTTCGCACTCCTCGTGAGCATCGCCCTGTGGCCCCTGGTGCGGCGCCCGCTGGTGCGGGCCCTGGTCGTCGCGTACCCCCTGGCCATGGCTCTGACCCTGGTGTACGGCGGCGAGCACTACGTCGTCGACGTGCTGCTGGGGTGGGCCTACGTGGCGCTGGTCGTGGTCGCCGTCGGGGCGCTGGAACGCTGGTGGGCGCGGCGGCGCGAGGGGTCACGGCTCGAGACGCAGCCGGCGGACGACCTCACGGGCCTCCTCGGCGTCGCGGGGCCAGACCATGACTCGCAGGCCCTGGGTCGTGCGGGCGACGGTGGCGTGCACGTGGGCGCCGACCAGGGCGGTCCGCAGCGCCTCGGCCTCGGTCTCGGTCCGGGGGGCGGCCACGGCCTCCAGGAGCCCGTAGTCGGTGGGCTCGCCCACCCGGCGCTCGCTGCGGCGGACGACGGAGGACCCACCGCTGAAGGCCCACCGCATGAGGAGAACGAGCAGCGCGAGCAGGGCCCCGACCACGAGCGGCCCGAAGGCGTAGGAGTAGCTCCCCCAGCTGGCCATGGGTCCAGTGTGCCTCCCCGCGGGCGGCCCGACACCCGCGGCTAGGGTGGCCGCCATGTCGTCGCAGTCGCCGCAGGTAGCCGTCGTCGGTGCAGGTCTGATGGGGTCCGGGATCGCCCAGGTGGCCGCCCAGGCCGGCTGGGACGTCGTCCTCCGCGACGTCGGCGAGGACGCGCTCGCGCGCGGCGTCGCCGGCATCGAGCGCAGCACCGCCAAGTTCGTCGACAAGGACCGGATGACCGCCGACGAGCGCGAGGCCGCGCTCGCCCGGATCACCACGACGACCGACCTGGACGCGCTCGGGTCCGCGGACGTCGTCGTGGAGGCGGTCTTCGAGGAGATCTCCGTCAAGCAGGAGGTCTTCCGCGCGCTCGACCGCGTCGCCCGGGAGGACGCGGTGCTCGCGACGAACACCAGCGCCATCCCGATCACCACCATCGCGGCCGCCACGGGTCGCCCCGAGTCCGTGGTCGGCACGCACTTCTTCTCCCCGGTGCCGATGATGGCGCTCTGCGAGCTGGTCCGCGGCCTGCACACCTCCGACGAGACGCTGGCCCGGGCGCGGTCGTTCGCCGAGGCGATCGGCAAGACCTGCGTGGTCGTCAACCGCGACGTCGCGGGCTTCGTCACGACCCGGCTGATCTGCGCGATGGTGGTGGAGGCCGTGCGGCTGTACGAGTCGGGTGTGGCGAGCGCCGAGGACATCGACACGGCCTGCCGGCTGGGCTTCGGCCACGCCATGGGGCCGCTGGCGACCACCGACCTCACCGGCGTCGACATCCTGCGGCACGCCAGCCTGAACATCTACGGCGAGACCGGGGACCCCAAGTTCTTCCCGCCCGAGACGCTGACCCGGATGGTGTCCGCGGGCGACCTGGGCCGCAAGAGCGGCCAGGGCTTCTACCCGTACGGCTGAGTCCGCGGCGCGCGCCGGCGCCGCACGGCGACGCGTGCGTCCCCCCGGGGGGTGTGAGCCGGCCCGTCCCTCCGGTACGGTACGCGGCACCGAGCACGGCAGCTGCGGCACCGCTACGGGGGCGGGGTGGCGACTGCCGGGGGACGGGGTGACCCGTGGACGTGACCGACGACCTCGACTCCGGCGTGCTGCGGCTCACCGGAAGCCTCGACGTGCGCAGCGTCGCGGCGGTCCGTGAGGCGCTCGCCGGGCTGCTCGACCGCCTGCCGGGTGACGTGGTGCTCGACCTCTCCGGCGTCGACGTCGTCGACGCGACCGGGCTCGGGGTCATCGTGGCGGCGCACCGCCGGGCCCTGCGCAGCGGCCGGCGGCTGGTGCTCCGCGGGGTCGAGCCCGGCCTGGCCCGGCTGTTCGCGATCGCCCGGCTCGCCCGGGTTCTCAGCTTCGAGCGAGCGGGAGACGCACGCTGAACCAGGTCTCCCCGGGTCGCGACCGCACGCCGAGGTCGCCGCCGTGCCGCTGCACGACGATCCGGTAGGAGATGTCGAGACCCAGGCCGGTGCCCTCGCCCTGCGGTTTGGTGGTGAAGAACGGCTCGACGATCCGGCCGGCGATCTCGTCGGGGACCCCGGGCCCGGTGTCGCCGACCTCGACCACGACCTCCTCCGGCTCCTGCCCGTCCGGCTCCGGGCGGACGACCAGCGTGAGCGTGCCCTGCCCGTCCATCGCGGCCAGCGCGTTGTCGATGAGGTTGGTCCAGACCTGGTTGAGCTCGCCGCCGTACGCGGCGACCGCGGGCACGTCCTCGGCCCAGTCGAGCACCACGGAGACGCCCGGCGCGATCTTGTGACCGAGGATGGCCAGCGTGCTCTCCAGCCCGGCGCGCACGTCCACGTCCTCGAACGGCGTCCGGTCCATGCCGGAGTACTGCCTCACCGCTGCGAGCAGGGTGGAGATCCGGGTGGTGGCGTCCTCGATCTCGCGCATCAGCTGCTCGGTCTCGACCGTGTACGCCAGCCACCGCAGGGCCGGCTCGAGGTCGGCCGGCCCGGAGACGGCTGCGGCGACCTCGTCCGCCCAGTCCGTCCCCAGCCCGCCGGCGGCGAAGACCGGGGCCAGCTCGTAGGCGCCCGTCACGCCATGTCCCTCCAGCCAGTCGCCGAGCTCGTCCTCGAGGTCGCCGAGCTCGAGCGGCGAGAGCCGGGGGGCCTTGACCTGCCGCTCGACGGTGGCCTCCTGGAGCACCACGATCTCCTGCAGCCTGGCCGGCTCCACCGCTCCGGTGGCGAGCTTGCCCAGCTTGTGGCGCATCCCGGCCACCCGCTCGCGCAGCGCGGCGGTCGCCCGGGCGGCGGCCGCCGCCGGGTTGTTGAGCTCGTGCGTGAGACCGGCCGAGAGCTGGCCGAGGGCGACCAGGCGCTCCCGCTGCGAGACCACGGTCTCGGACCGGCGGCTGCCCAGGAGCAGGCCCTCGAGCAGGTGCATCGCCATCGGGAACCAGGCGCGCAGCAGCCGCGCCAGGTCCTCGGCCGGCAGGACGAGGAAGCGCGAGTCGGTCGTGACCCGCACGCTGGTCGTGTAGACCTGCGTCGTCTGCTCGCCCGCCCACGCCGCCGTGGCACCGCAGTAGACGCCCCGGTGCGCGGTGCGGT
>DATHTV010000253.1:0-15840 GCA_035462845.1 Jiangellales bacterium | reverse complement strand
CGCGGCGTGGGCCGACGGCGTGCTGCTGGTCGGCCTGGGTGCACTCGTCTACACGTCCGTCAACAGCCTCGGGTGGGTTCTCGCCGAGCCCGCACGACGCGGGTACGGGGTCCCGATGCTGGTGGGTGCCGTCGGCGGTGTCACCGCGGTCGTCGCGCTGCTCGCCTCGTGATCGACCGGCTCACGCAGACGGCTCGAGCAACGACCCGTCGTGCAGGCCGCGAGCGAGCCGGGGGAGGTCGTCGGCCGTGGAGACGAGGCCGCCGCCCGCCCAGTCCGGACGCGTCTCCGTCATGCCCACCACCCTCGGCAGTCCGCCCCCGCCCGGGTAGACGGAGACCGCTGGAGCCTCGGTACGGGGGGTCTCGGGGTGCTCCAGCCAGGTGCCGTGCATGGACGGGGGCGTCCAGGTGCAGCCGCCCGCTCCCCTCTGCACCCCCGACCCGGTGGAGACCAGCAGGACGACCCCCGGACACCCGACGGCGAGGAGTCGGTCGACCTCCTGCTGCAGGGCCGAACCCAGGACGGGACTCGTCAGGTCATTGTCGACGGGACCGCCCGGCCGACCGAGCTCACGCGGCGGCGAGGGTGTCGAGCACCACCTGCAGCCGCTTCGACGCCTCCTCGGCGACGGCCTGGAGGTCGGCCAGCCCGGTGACCTCGGGCATGAGCTCAGGCGCCATCGCCCGGACGGTCGAGCCGCCCGGGCGGCTGCTGACGACCACGTTGCAGGGCAGCAGGACGCCGACGCCGCGGTCGATCTCGAGGGCCCGGTGCGCCAGGTCCGGGTTGCACGCCCCGAGGATGACGTACGGCTCCATCTCCAGGCCCCGCTTCTCCTGGAGCGTCCGGCGGACGTCGATCTCGGTCAGCACGCCGAAACCCTGCTCGGCCAGGGCGTCCCGGGTGCGGGTCACCGTCTCCTCGTACGGGAGGTCCACGTCGACGCTGCGCTGGTAGTCCATGGGGCCGCTCCTCGTTGCGTGGGCAGGTGTCTCCATGGTACCCCCTGGGGTATCGGGCCTGCCTGGGTCACGGCGTCAGGTAGCGCTGGAGCACAGGGGCGACGAGGGCGACGACCTGCTCGTCGGAGGCCGAGGCCAGCGGCTCGGCCCTCACCACGTACCGGATGACGGCCAGCCCCACGAGGTGGGACGCCATCAGCTCCAGGCGGAGGTCGACGTCCGGCCCGTCGACCGCCGGACGGATCCGGGCGAGGACGATCGCCGTGACGAACTGGCGCAGCAGCGCCGCCGCGGTCTCGTGCCCGATCGCCGAGCGCAGCAGGGCCAGGAAGGGCGCGCGCGACGTCGGGTTGCCCCAGACGGACAGGAAGGTGCGGACGACGCGCTCGGCGAGCTCGTCCGCCGGCCCGTCGGCCATCCGCCCGGCGATCTCCGCCGGGTCGACGGTGAGCTCCATCGCCGCGACGAAGACCTTCTCCTTCGTCCCGAAGTAGTGGTGCACCAGGGCCGAGTCGACACCGGCCCGGGCCGCGATCCCCCGGACGCTGGTGGCCTCGAACCCCTTCTCGGCGAACTCCGACCGCGCGGCCACGAGGATCTCGCCCCGGGTGTCGGGCGCCCCGGGCCGCCGGCCGGGCCCGCGCCGCCGCGGCCCCCGGGTCGCCGTCGGGCTCATGCGCCGGCCGTCCGGTCGACCTGCTCGACAGTGCCGTCGGAGGCGACGGCAAAGGCGGTGTCGTGCGCGACCGCGAGGTTCAGCCGGGTGAACGCGAGCGCCTCGGCCAGGTCGGCCTCCCGCTCCTCGCGGCTCTTCGCCTTGCGGGTGCTGACCTCGAGCACGACCGAGCCGGTCCAGCGATCCCGGGCCAGCCGCTCCAGGAGGTCGGCGCAGGGTTGCGTGCCGCGACCCGGCACGAGGTGCTCGTCACGGGCGGAGCCCGTGCCGTCGGCCATGTGTACGTGGGCCAGCCGGCCCCCGAGGGACCCCGCCATCTCCAGCGCGTCGGACCCGGAGACCGCGGTGTGCGACAGGTCCAGGGTGCAGTGGGCGTAGGTCTCGTCGGTGGGGTCCCAGTCCGGGGCGTAGGCGAGGATCTCGCGCCCGGCGGCACGCCACGGGTACATGTTCTCGACCGCCACCACGATCCCGCTCTCCTCCTCGAGGCGGGCCACCTTGTCCACGAAGCCTCGGGCGTACTCGCGCTGCCAGCGGAACGGCGGGTGCACCACGACGGTGGGCGCCCCGAGCTCCTTGGCCGCCTCGACCGAGCGGGCGAGCCGCTCCCAGGGGTCGGGCGACCAGACCCGCTGCGTGATGAGAAGGCACGGCGAGTGGATCGCCAGGATGGGGATCTCGTGGTGCTCGGCGAGCCGGGCGAGGGCGGCCGGGTCCTGGCTGACCGGGTCGGTCCAGACCATGACCTCGATGCCGTCGTACCCCAGCGCCTTGCCCATCGCGAAGGCGTCTGGAGTGCTCTCGGGGTACGTGGAGGCGGTGGACAGGACCACCGCGGCGTCGGGAACGCTCACTGCCGCGCGCTGCTCGGTCTCGGCGTCCACGCGGTCCAGAGTAGGCGCGGCCGGTCAGCCGGCGCCGTCCGGCACGTACTCCCAGTGCCATGGCTCGGGACGCGACCCGCCCGGGCGGGCCCAGCCCGGGTTGACCCACCCGTACGCGGGCGCGTGGTCGACCAGCCAGCGGTGCTCGGCCGAGCGGTAGGACTCCACGCCGCAGCCGAGGTCCACGGCCATCCCCCAGCCGTGCTCGCTGGTGCCGGGCCGGGCCGCCAGCCGGGGCTTGCGCTCGGCCAGGTCCTGCTGGGCGGAGAGGCTGCGGTAGGAGTCGGTCAGGCAGGGTGCGGACCCGAGAGCCGCCTGGTACGCGGCGGCGAGCGCCAGGTAGGCCGCCGCGGCATCCGGGCGCAGGCGGTGCCCGTCACCCACCGGGCAGAGGTGCGCGTCGCCGAGGCGGCCGTTGGCGACCGCGCCGTCCTCGGGTACGGCAGCGTCGCAGCCCGGCACCGGCGGCAGCCCTGCGGGCTCCGGCGCGGGCGCCGGGACCGGCACGGCGACCGGCTCGGGCACCGGCGCGGCGACCTCGGCCGGGAGGGGCGGCTCCGGCGGCGCCGTCGGCCGGGCGGGCTCCCGGCTCTGCGCACGGGACGGGCGGGTCAGCGAGCCGACCCGCTCGGTCAGGTCGACCTCGGGCACGCCGGCGGCTGCCGACGCCGTGACCGGCTGGGGGACCTCGTCACCGCCGTCGAGGGCGAGCGCGGTGCCCGCGAGCAGGCCGAGGCCCACCAGCGGCGCCATCGCCCTGGCGCGGCGTCCCCACCCGCGCGTGCCCTGCCGGCGAGAACTCTGGCGGCGAGCACTCTCGCGGCGGGCGCCGTGGCGGCGGGTACTGCTGCTGCGGGCGTGGCGGCCACGCATCGCGGCGTCGCGACCGGCGGCGTGCCGGGGCGCGGCCTGCCGGGAGTCAGGCACGGGTGGTTCTCCAGGGGTGGTGCGCAGGGGGGCGCCGACACCCTAAACCCGTCGGGGTCGGTGGGAAGAACCCGCCCGGGGCCTTACCTGCGGAAACCACCGCGGACCCGGTGTGGACGTGACTCAGATCGCATCCCGCGCGTCCATGGCGTCCAGCCGGCGCAGGATCAACCCCTCTCGCAACGCCCACGGGCAGATGCTCAGCGACCGCACCTGGAAGAGGTCCATCGCCGCGTCGGCCACGACCGCACCCGCGAGCAGCTGCTCGGCCCGGCCGGGCGAGACGCCCGGGAGCGCCGCGCGTTCCTTGACGGTCATCGCGGCCAGCCGCGGCAGCCACCCGGCCAGGTCGTCGGCGGCCAGCTCGCGGCGCACGTACGGTCCGTCGGCCGACGGCGCCGCACCCGCGATGCGCGCCAGCGACCGGAAGGTCTTGCTCGCACCGACCACGTGGTCCGGCTCGCCCACGCGCGAAACTCTGCCAACCACGTCGGCCACCTGCGCCCGGACGAGCTTGCGCAACACCCTCACCTGCTCCAGCGGCGGCGGGTCCCCCCGCAGGTGGTCGCGGGTGAGCCGGCCTGCGCCCAGCGGGAGGGACACGGCGACGTCGGGGTCCTCGTCGATGCCGCTGGCGATCTCCAGCGAACCGCCGCCGATGTCGAAGCAGAGCAGCCGTCGGCTGGACCATCCGTACCAGCGGCGCGCCGCGAGGAAGGTGAGCCGGGCCTCGTCCTCGCCGGCCAGCACGTGCAGGTCGATCCCGGTCTCGGCGCGCACCCGCGAGATGACCTCCTCGCCGTTGGCGGCATCGCGCAGCGCGGAGGTGGCGAAGGCCAGCGTGTCCTGGGCGCCCTTGTCCTCGGCCACCTCCAAGGCCTCCGCGCAGAAGGCGACCAGCCGGTCGGCACCGGGCCGCGACACGCGACCGCGGGTGTCGAGCAGCTCGGCGAGCCGGAGCTGGGTCTTGTGCTTGTACGCGGGGAGCGGGCAGGCGCCGGGGTGGGCGTCGACCAGCAGGAGGTGGACGGTGTTGCTGCCCACGTCCAGCACGCCGAGCCGCATGGGGCGAACCTAGCCCAGGGCGTCGAGGAAGCGAGCCACCACCGGTACGGCCTCCGCGCTCCCCGACGACCCGTCCTCGACGAGCACCGCGAACGCGACGTCCCCCCGGTAGCCGATCAGCCAGGCGTGCGTGCGCGGCGGGTCGTCGGTGCCGTACTCGGCGGTGCCGGTCTTGGCGTGCACCTCGCCGTACGACGCCAGGGCCGACGCGGTGCCCTCGGTGACGACCGCCCGCATGAGCTCCTGGAGCTGCGCCGCCTGATCGGGCGGCAGGGCCGAGCCGGTGGCGCCGGTGCCGGGCAGCAGGACCGGGGGCCGGGCCTGGCCCGAGGCGACGGTCGCCGCGACCGACGCCATCGCGAGTGGGCTGGCGAGCACGCGGGACTGGCCGATCATCGTCGCCGCCTCGTCGACGACGTCGACCGGCTCGGGGACCGAGCCGCTGAAGGCCGGTACGCCCAGCTCCCAGTCGGCCCCGAGCCCGAAGGCGGTCGCCTCCGCGGGCAGGGCACCCGCACCGAGCAGGTCGGTGAGCTGCACGAACGCGGTGTTGCAGGAGGCGGCCACCGCGTCGCGGAAGTCGGCCCCCGGAACTTCGGTGAACTCGTAGTTCTTGAAGCGCTTGCCGCCCACGGTCGTCGTCGCGGGGCAGTCCACCGGCTGGTCCGGCGAGAGACCGGCGCGCAGCAGGGCGGAGGCCGAGACCACCTTGAACGTCGACCCGGGCGGGTACTGGCCGCTGAACGCACGGTCGACGGCCGCGTCCGGCCCGTTGGCGGCGGCGAGCACGCCGCCCGTGGCGACCTCCAGGGCCACGAGCGCGGTCTGCTTCCCCGACCCGGCCACGGCTTCCTCGGCGGCCGCCTGCACGTCCAGGTCGACCGTCGTGGCCAGCGCTTCGCCGGCCTCCGCCTCGAAGGTGTGCAGCACCTCGACCACCTCGTCGCCGCGCAGGAGCCGGACCTCGCCGCCCGGCCGTCCGGCCAGCCGCTCCTCGTACGCTCCCTGCAGTCCCGACGTGCCCACCTGGTCGACGGGCGAGGCCAGCGGACCGGCAGCGGCGAGCGCCTCCTCGGTGGCCGGGCCGACACCACCCAGCAGGGCACGGGCGAAGGACGCCGACGGGGCCAGCGACCTCGTCCCCTCGCGGGTCACGACGCCGGGCGCCTCGGCCAGCTCGCCCGCCTCAAGGGCCCACACGTCGGCCCGCACGGTGACAGCCTCCACGAACTGGTCGGGAGGCGCCGCCGCCACGTGATCCGCGAAGCGCTGCCGGTCGACGCCCAACCGCTCCAGCCCCGCGTACACGCCGTCGGCGTCCTCGAGCCGCTGCGGCTCCACCCCGACGGTGACGACCGGCCGGTCCGCCGTGAGCGGGCGGCCCTGGCGGTCCAGGATGGAGGCCCGGGGTGGGAGCTCGCGCACCCGGCCCAGCTCGGTGTCCGCGGTCAGCCGCGGGTGGATCACGGACGGCTGCCACGTCACCGTCCAGGGCGCGTCCTCGGCGGGGTCGCCGCCGTCGACCGCCCCTTCCGGAGCGACCTCGAGCACCGTCTCGTACGCCCACTCGCCCAGCGAGCGCAGCGTCAGGGTGACGGTCGCGGGCACTGTGCAGGGCGCCTGCTCCTCGCAGCCGCTCGGGGTGCCGGCCTCGGCCCGGACGGCCGTCACCGCCAAGCGCTCGGTGACCGCGGTGAGCAGCTCCTCGGCCGCCGGGGGGTCGTCGGTGGCCGCGGCGGCCGCCGCCAGGTCGCCGGACGACCAGGCGGCGAGCAGCTCCGCGGCCGCTGCGGACGCCTGCTCCCGCGGGTCGGGACCTCGGTCGAGCAGCGAGCAGGCGGCCGACACGAGCGCCAGGGCGACCGCGACGGTCACGAGGCGGACGAATGCGACAGCACGGGGAAGCACCTCCGCAGGCTCGCACACGCCCCCGGCGGGGCCAGGTCGCAGGGGCCAGGTCCCAGGGGCAGGTCCCAGGGGCAGGTCCCAGGGGGCAGGTCATGGGGTCGGGTCATGGGGTCGGGTCATGGGGTCGGGGTCGTAGGGTGACCCGGTGCCCGAGGTGGACCTCGACTTCCCGCGCGCCTGGTTCGAGTTCCCCGACCCGGCCGACGCCGCGCAGGTCGTGCGCTGCGACCTGACCTGGCTCACGTCCAGCTGGACCTGCATCTTCGGCCGCGGCTGCCGCGGCATCTACGCCGACCGCCCGGACGACGGCTGCTGCACGCTCGGGGCGCACTTCTCCGACAAGGCCGACGAGAAGCGCGTGCGCTCCTTCGCCGCCAGGCTCGACGACCGGACGTGGCAGCACCGGCGGACCGGTCTGCGCCGGGGCGTCGTCGAGAAGGACGAGGACGGGGCGCGCAAGACGCGGGTCGTGGACGGGGCCTGCGTCTTCCTCAACCGCCCGGGCTTCGCCGGCGGCGAGGGCTGCGCCCTGCACGCGCTCGCGCTCCGCGACGGCCTGCACCCGCTCGAGACGAAGCCGGACGTGTGCTGGCAGCTGCCGATCCGCCGCCGGTACCGCACGGTCGAACGAGCCGACGGGTCGTCCTACCTCGAGATCTCGATCGGCGAGTACGACCGGCGCGGGTGGGGCGCTGGGGGGCACGACCTGGACTGGTACTGCTCCGGCAACACCGAGGCACACGTCGGACCCGAGCCGGTCTACGTCTCGTACGGTCCCGAGCTGCGCGAGCTCGTCGGCGAGGCCGCGTACGCCGTCATCGTGAGCGCTTGCGAGGAGCACCTCGCGGCGCGGCGGCCACTCGCGACCCACCCGGCGACCGTCGCGGCCCGCCGGGCCCGGCGGAAGGGCGCGTGAGCGTGCGCGGGACGGTGGCGAGCCCCAACATCTGGCAGCACCCGCAGGTGTACGAGGTGCTCAACCGGGCCAACGACCCGGACGGCCTCGTCGACGCCGCACTGCGCGACGCGCGGCCGTGGGACGACGCGGTGGTCGCGGACGTCGGGTGCGGCACGGGCTACCACCTCCCGCGCTACGCGGCCACGGCTCGTACGGTCGTCGGTGTCGAGCCGCACGCGGGGCTGGCGACCACCGCCCGGCGCCGGTGCGCCGGGCTGCGCGCGGTGTGGGTGCGACAGGGCACCGCTCAGGCACTGCCGCTCCCGGACGCGTCCGTGGACGTCGTGCACGCCCGCTGGGCGTACTTCTTCGGCCCCGGCTGCGAGCCGGGGCTCGCGGAGACCCGGCGGGTGCTGCGGCGCGGCGGCACCGTCGCCGTGGTCGACGTGGACTCCGAGGTCGGCGAGTACGGCCGGTGGTTCCGGGCAGCGTACCCGGACCGGGACCCGGCGGTCACCGAGCGCTTCTGGGCGCGGCAGGGCTTCACGACGGTGCACGTGCCCACCACCTGGCGGTTCGGGTCCCGCGCCGACCTCGAGTCCGTGCTGGGCATCGAGTTTCCCCCCGCGGTCGCGGAGAGGGCCCTGGCCGAGGTCGACGGTTCGACGATCACCGTCGGCCAGGTCGTGCGCCACCGCACTGGTTGACCACCGCCCGGTGACCTGTGGCCCTGCCGGACGTCGTCCTCGACGGTCCAGCCTGGACGGGGGCGACCCGGGAGGTGGACCAGTGACCGTCAGGGTGGAGCACATCCGCACCTGGAGTGCCGGCGCACCGGACGTGGTCCGGCGGAGGGGGGTGCCCTACGGACTCGGGGCAGCGCTGGCCGCGGCCACGCTGGCGGCCGCGATCCCCACGCTCCTCGACCGGGACCTGCTCGGCCGGGACCTGCTCGCCGGCCCGGAGGCGATGAACGGTTCGGCCAGGGGCACCGCGCTGGTGATGGCCGCCGTCGCCGTCCCCGTGCTCCTGCTGTCGATGCGGTGGGCGTCGCGCGGCTCCGCCCGGGCCGTACCGGTGTGGCTCGGCGCGACCGCGTACCTGCTGTACAACTCGGTCCTGCTGCTCTTCGCCACGCCCTTCAACGCGGCCTTCCTCCTGTACGTGCTCGTGCTGTCGCTGTCGTTGTGGACGCTGGTGGCACTCCTGGTGCACGTGGACGTCTGGGCCTTCGCGGAGCGGGTCGCACCGACAGTGCCGGCGCGGAGCGTTGCCGCCTACGTGTGGGTGGTGGCGGGCCTCAACGCGCTCATCTGGTTGCGAGTGATCGTGCCTGCGGTCGCGCAGGGGGACGACTCCTTCCTCGACGGCACCGGGCTCCCCACCAACCCGGTCTACGTGCAAGACCTCGCAGTGTGGCTGCCGCTGGCCGCGGTGGCTGCGTGGTGGCTCTGGCACCGCCGCCCGTGGGGTGCCTTGGTCACGGGAGGGGTGCTCGTGCTCTGGGTGGCGGAGAGCCTCGGCATCGCGGTCGACCAGTGGACAGGCAGTGCCGCCGACCCGGCCTCGCCGGTGGCGTCGGCGGGCGTCGTCCCGGTCTTCGCGGTGCTGGCACTGGTCGGACTGCTGCCGGTGATCGCCCTGCTCAGGCGCATCGGGTAGGTACGCGCACTCTGCCGGCGCCAAGGCACGGCGGCGAGGCTGTCTGGCGTGCGTCGGTGGGTGAAGGTCGTGCTGGCCGTGGTGGCGGGCACGGTGGCCGCGTGCCTGCTGGCCGTGCTGGGTCTCGCAGCCACGCTGGCCGGCGGCGTGGACCACCTGTTCCACCGGACGCCGGACCCGCGTGCCGCCGACGTGACGGCGGCCCGACAGCAGTCGGGACTGCGGGTCCAGGCCTTGGCTGCTGAGCTGCGCGAGACCGGTACGACCGCCCTAGGCGGCTCCGTCGCCGGCGAGGGCGGACGCGACGCCTGCACCGTCGGCCAGCACACCTGGAAGCGGGACGACCCCTTCGACCTCAGGTGCGCCCACGACCGCGTCGTCCTCGTCGTCGCCGACCCGGCGGACTTCCGCACGGCGGCGCTCGCCCTGCACGCCGGCCTGTCGGCGGACGGGTGGTCGGCGGAGGTGTCGTCCGCGGCAGCGACCTCGGGGCCGGACGGCGGCCTCCCGTGGGTGGTGTCGGAGTACTGGGACACGCAGCCGCGGTCGGTCCCTGAGGCAGACGACGTGGCGCGGCTGCCGACCTGCTACTACCACCGGGAAGGGGACGAGGTCGTCGTGGCGTGGGCACGCGAGGTGACGGACGAGGCCGGCGCGCCGGCGTTCGGCCCGTCCCTGGGAGACGTCATCCTCGCTGAGGTTCCCGTGGCGGGCCCGGACGGTGGCCCCGCCGTCGTGCCGCAGGGCCGCGCTGTGGCTGTGCTCACCGTACGGAGCCCGTACTGGGACCGGTGACCGCGGCGACCCGACACGCTGCCGTGGGCCACCCGGCTCGGGAGCGGGCTTCTGTCGGGGGTGCGCCGTAGCGTTCCCGGGGTGGCGAGGTCAGCGGCTCGGGAACGTCCGTCCTACCGGTGTGGCGACTGCGGGTGGGTGGGTCCGCGCTGGGTGGGCCGGTGCGGGGAGTGCCAGGCCTGGGGCACCGTCGAGGAGGTCGGCGCATCCGCTGGACCACGTACGGTGGCCGCCGGGCCGGTGACGGCGCCCGCCCGGCCGATCGGCGAGGTGGACGCCCGGACTGCTCGCTCCTTCGCGACCGGGGTCGACGAGCTGGACCGGGTGCTCGGCGGCGGTCTCGTCCCGGGCGCCGTGGTCCTGCTGGCCGGCGAGCCGGGCGTGGGCAAGTCGACCCTGCTGCTGGACGTGGCCTCACGGTCCGCCGAGGCGCGCCGCCGGGTGCTCTACGTCAGCGGGGAGGAGTCCGCGTCGCAGGTCCGGCTGCGGGCAGACCGGATCGGGGCGCTGCACCCCGAGCTGTTCCTCGCGGCCGAGACCGACCTGGCCGCCGTGCTCGGCCACCTCGACGCCGTCCGGCCCACGCTGCTGGTCGTCGACTCGGTGCAGACGGTGGCCTCGGCGGAGGTCGACGGGGCACCCGGCGGGGTCAGCCAGGTCCGAGAGGTGGCGGCCGCACTGATCCGGGCGGCCAAGCTGCGCAACGTCGCCACCGTGCTGGTCGGGCACGTCACCAAGGACGGCTCGATCGCCGGCCCCCGGGTCCTCGAGCACCTCGTCGACGTCGTCCTGCACTTCGAGGGCGAGCGGCACTCGCCGCTGCGCCTCGTCCGGGCCGTCAAGAACCGCTACGGGCCCACCGACGACGTCGGCTGCTTCCAGCTCTCCGACGGCGGGATCGTCGAGGTCTCCGACCCGACCGGGCTGTTCACCTCGCGCCACCTCCGGCCGGTGCCCGGCAGCTGCCTCACCGTCACCGTCGAGGGGCGGCGCCCGCTCATCGCGGAGGTGCAGTCGCTGGTCGGTCCGCAGACCCAGGGGTCGCCGCGTCGCGCCACGAGCGGGCTCGACCCGGCCCGGGTGGCGATGGTGCTGGCCGTGCTGGAGCGGCGGGCGAGGGTGGACGTCGGCTCGCGGGAGGTGTTCTGCGCCACGGTCGGCGGCATGCGGCTCGTCGAGCCGGCCGCCGACCTGGCGATCGCGCTGGCCGTGGCCGGGTCGCGGGCCGACCGGGCACTGCCGTCCTCGACGGTCGTCCTGGGCGAGGTCGGGCTCGCGGGTGAGGTGCGGCGGCTGCCCGGGCTCGAGACCCGCCTGGCCGAGGCGGCCCGGCTCGGGGTCCGAACCGCCCTGGTGCCCCCGGGACCCGGGCGGGTGCCCGACGGGATCCGCGTCGTCGAGGTGCCGGACGTCGCCGCCGCGCTCGCGGCGCTGCACGCCTGAGCGGGGCACCGAGCGGGACGGTCACCGTCCTGTCACGGATGCGGTCCCGCGCGGCTGGGCACCATACACTTCAGTCCACGACGTCGACCGGGAGCAGGGGGTGCGGTGGGGCCGAGCGGGAACGTCGCTGCCGACGCGAAACTGCGCCAGACCCTGGCCGCGGCCGCGCCGGGCACCGAGCTGCGTGAGGGCCTGGAGCGCGTCCTCCGCGGCCGTACCGGCGCGCTCGTCGTCCTGGGCTGGGACAGGACCGTCGAGTCGATCTCCTCCGGCGGCTTCACGCTCGACGTCGAGTTCTCGGCGACCGGCCTGCGCGAGCTGGCGAAGATGGACGGCGCCATCGTCGTGGACCGCGAGTGCACGCGGATCATCCGCGCGGCCACGCAGCTCGTCCCGGACGCCTCGATCCCTACCAACGAGTCCGGCACCCGGCACCGCACGGCCGAGCGCGTGGCCAAGCAGACCGGTCTGCCGGTCATCTCGGTGAGCCAGTCGATGCGGATCGTCGCCATCTACGTCGACGACACGCGCTACGTGCTGGAGGACTCCGGCCAGATCCTCTCGCGGGCCAACCAGGCCCTGGCGACGCTGGAGCGCTACAAGCTCCGCCTGGACGAGGTGTCGGGGACGCTGTCCGCCCTCGAGATCGAGGACCTCGTCACCGTCCGGGACGTCGCAGCCGTGGCGCAGCGGCTCGAGATGGTGCGCCGGATCGCCAGCGAGATCGAGGGGTACGTCGTCGAGCTCGGCTCCGACGGCCGGCTGCTCTCGCTGCAGCTGGAGGAGCTGGTGGCGGGCGTCGACGTCGACCGCGAGCTGATCGCGAGGGACTACCTGCCGGCGCAGACCGGGCGGCGCGCCCGCACCGTGCAGCGCGTGCTCGAGGAGCTGGACGCCTTGTCGGCGACGGAGCTGCTGGACCTCGGCTCCGCCTCCCGGCCGCTCGGCTACGCCGGGGCCGGCGACCAGCTCGACGCCGCGGTCAGCCCCCGCGGCTACCGGCTGCTGGCCAAGGTGCCCCGCCTGCCGGCCAGCGTCATCGACCGGCTCGTCGAGCACTTCGGCAGCCTGCAGAAGCTCCTCGCCGCCGGCGTCGACGACCTGCAGGCGGTCGACGGGGTGGGCGAGATGCGCGCCCGCACCGTGCGCGAGGGCCTGTCGCGGCTGGCCGAGTCCAGCATCCTCGAGCGCTACGTCTGAGGCCGAACCCCACACCCCACGGACGAGACCCGCCCCCTCACCCCGACTGGGCGGCCGTCACCTGCCGGGCGAGCTCGTCCGCCCGCGCGTCGATCTCGCGGGACACGTACCGGTTCTCGGCCCGGATGATCGCCGCAACCTGGTCGGCCATGTTCGTCGCGTAGACGACGAGCAGCCCGGCCTGGCCGGCCTCGAGCGTCTCGCCGAGCCGGCGCAGCTCGTCGTCGCCGAGCCCGCCCTCGACGTGCCCCTTCACGGCGCCGATCGCCGCCCCGGCGCCGCCGGCTCCGGCCAGCGCCCCAGCCAGGCCGACCGCCGGGAACAGCGCGAAGGCGGCACCGACCGCGAGGCCCCAGCCGAGGCCCTTGGCCGCGCCGTGCCGAGTGGGCTGCTCGTGCTTGCGCACGACATGCACCTTGCCCTCCGCGTCCCGCTCGAGCACGGCCGCGTCGAAGTCGTGGGAGGCGGCGATCTCCCGGTAGAGCTCCTTGACGCCCTCGTAGTCCGCCTCCGCCTGCGCGACGCTGTCGTACGCGGCGGCCAGCACCAGCAGGGTGTCGTTCGGGTTGCTCATGTCTCCTCCTCGTCGTCGGATCGCGCTCCAGACTGGCCCGGACCGGCCAGGCGAGGCTCACCCGTCGAGGGTGACCGTCCGGACGAACCGGTCCCGCTCCCGATCAGAGCGACCCGACGTCGGTGACCCGGACGACCGCGACCCCGGCCTCGTTCGACGCCGGCAGGTCCACCTCGGCGGTGACCGCCCAGTCGTGGTGCCCCGCCGGGTCGTCGAGCACCTGCCGGACCACCCAGCGCCCGGGGTGCTCCTCGACCATGAACAGCGCCGGCCCGCGCGCGTCCGGACCGGTGCCGACGTCGGGGTGCTCCGTGAAGTACGGCTCCATGCCGGCCGCCCACGCCTCGGCGGTCCAGCCGTCGTCGCCGTCGAGCTCCCCCAGCGCGTACCACTGCCGGCGCGCCGCCAGCTCGACCCGCCGGAAGAGCTCGTTGCGTACGAGGACCCGGAATGCCCTGGCGTTGGACGTGACCGGTGGTGGTCGCTCGTCGACGACCGCCGCGACCTCGGCGACCGGGACCGACGGGTCGCGGAGCCGCTCCCACTCGTCGAGCAGGCTCGAGTCGACCTGGCGCACGAGCTCGCCGAGCCACTCGATCAGGTCGGTCAGCGCCTCCGTCCGGGCCTCCTCGGGCACCGTCTGGCGCAGCGCCTTGTACGCGTCCGCGAGGTAGCGGAGCACGAGTCCCTCGGAGCGGGCCAGCCCGTAGAACGCGACGTACTCGGTGAAGTTCATCGCCCGCTCGTACAGGTCGCGGGCGACCGACTTGGGGCGCAGCTCGTGGTCGGCGACCCAGGGGTGACCCCGCCGGTACATCTCGTACGCGGCGCCGAGCAGCTCGGCGAGCGGCTGCGGGTGCCCGACCTCCTCGAGCAGCTCCATCCGCTCGTCGTACTCGATCCCCTCCGCCTTCATCGCCGCCACCGCCTCGCCGCGGGCCTTGAACGCCTGGGCCGAGACGACCTGGCGCGGGTCCTCCAGCGTCGCTTCCACGACGGAGAGCACGTCGAGCGCGTACGTCGGCGACTCGCGGTCCAGCAGATCGACCGCGGCGAGCGCCAGCGGCGACAGCGGCTGGTTGAGCGCGAAGTCCGCCTGCAGGTCGACCGTGAGGCGTACGGTGCGGCCCTCCGCGTCGGGCTCGGCGAGCCGCTCCACGACTCCCGCCGCGAGCAGCGCCCGGTAGACCGCGATCGCCCGCCTGATGTGCCGCAGCTGGCGGGGCCGGTCCTCGTGGTTGTCGGTGAGCAGGTGCCGCATGGCGGCAAAGGCGTCGCCGGGCCGGCTGATCACGTTGAGCACCATGGCGTGGCTGACCGCGAAGCTCGAGGTCAGCGGCTCGGGCTCGGCGGCGACGAGCCGCTCGAAGGTCTGCTGGCTCCACGAGACGAAGCCCTCGGGCGGCTTCTTGCGCACGACCTTGCGGCGCTTCTTGGGGTCCTCACCCGCCTTGGCGAGGGCCTTCTCGTTCTCGACGACGTGGTCGGGGGCCTGGACGACGACCCGCCCCGACGTGTCGTACCCCGCCCGGCCCGCCCGGCCGGCGATCTGATGGAACTCGCGGGCCTTGAGGTGCCGCACCCGGGTGCCGTCGTACTTGCTCAAGGCGGTGAGCACCACCGTCCGGATCGGCACGTTGATGCCGACGCCCAGGGTGTCCGTGCCGCAGATGACCTTGAGCAGCCCGGCCTGGGCGAGCTGCTCCACCAGCCGCCGGTACTTCGGCAGCATCCCGGCGTGGTGGACGCCGATGCCGTGCCGGACCAGCCGGGACAGCGTCTTGCCGAAGCCCGCGGCGAACCGGAAGCCGCCGATCAGCTCGGCGATGGCGTCCTTCTCGGCGCGCGTGCACACGTTGACGCTCATCAGCGCCTGGGCCCGCTCGAGCGCCGCGGCCTGGGTGAAGTGCACGACGTAGACCGGGGCCTCGTGAGTACTGAGCAGCTCCTCGATCGTCTCGTGCAGCGGTGTCGTCACGTACGCGTAGGTGAGCGGCACCGGCCGCTCTGCGGAGCTGACGACCGCCGTCGGGCGGCCGGTCCGCCGGGTGAGGTCATCCTCGAACCGCCGGACGTCGCCGAGGGTGGCCGACATCAGCAGGAACTGCGCGTGCGGCAGCTCGATGATCGGCACCTGCCAGGCCCAGCCCCGGTCCGGGTCGGCGTAGAAGTGGAACTCGTCCATGACCACCTGGCCGACGTCGGAGTCGGCCCCCTGCCGGAGCGCGATGTTGGCGAGCACCTCGGCGGTGGCGCAGACGACGGGGGCGCCCGGGTTGACGCTGGCGTCGCCCGTCAGCATGCCGACCCGGTCGGCGCCGAAGACGTCGCACAGCGCGAAGAACTTCTCCGAGACCAGCGCCTTGATGGGGGCGGTGTAGAAGGTGCGGCGGCCGGACGCCACGGCCGCGAGGTGCGCGCCCGTCGCCACCAGGCTCTTGCCCGATCCCGTGGGCGTGCTGAGGATGACGTTCGAGCCGGACACCAGCTCGATCAGTGCGTCCTCCTGCGCCGGGTAGAGCTCCAGCCCGCGATCCCCCGCCCAGCCCGCGAAGACCTCGAACACGGTGTCCGGGTCGGGGTCGGGCGGCAGCAGGTCGAGCAGGGTGTCAGCCATGGTGACCCCATCCTCTCCCGTGGCCTCTCCCGTGGCCTCTCCCGTGGCCTCTCCCGTGACCTGACATGATCGAGAGACGGACGCTCGCGCGCGGCCGGTGCCCTCGCCGCTCGATCGTCGGCGGCGCGTGCCAGCATGGGCCCGGCCATGACCGACCCCCTCACCGACGGGCCGCCCGCGGGCCCGCTCACCTCGCCGCTGCCCGGGCCCGTGCTCGGCTGGGACG
>DATHTV010000252.1:0-5075 GCA_035462845.1 Jiangellales bacterium | reverse complement strand
TGGGTGATGCACCGCCTGCTGTCGGCGTGGCTGCCCGCGCTGCCGCGTAGCCCCTTCGTGCTGGCCACGGTGGTGGTCGCGGTGTCCGGCTGGGTGCTCGGCTCCCTGCCGTCGGCGCTGATCTCCGCCGCCGAGGCGGGCGAGGCGGCCCAGGCGGGAGGGACCGTGACTGCGGAGCCGCCGCTGATCCTGCTCGCCGCGGTGTTCGCACTCGGCGGCGCCGTCGCGGGCGCTGCCTTCGGTGGCGCCCAGGCCGTCGTCCTGCGCCGGCATGTGGCCCGCCCCCGTCGCTGGGTGGCGGCGAACGTCGTGGCCTGGGCGATCGGGGTCACGGTGATCACGGTGGGGGCGACCGTGGTGCCCGCGGGATGGCCGGTGGCCGGGCTGGCCGCGTACGGCGCGGTCGTCGGCCTGCTGGCGGGGCTGGTCGTGGGTGCCGTCACCGGCTACGCCCTGCCCGGGCTCCAGGACACCGGCCCGCGCGCCCGGCGGCGGCAGGACCGGCTCGTCCTCGGCGTGCTGCGCGGCCCGGCCCACCGCCTGCTGTCCGGCTCGATGATGGAGCTCCGCTACACCGGTCCGCGGACCGGCCTGGTGCACGCCCTGCCGGTCCAGTACGCGCGGCGGGACGGAACCGTGGCCGTGCTCGTCGGGCACAGCGGGCACAAGCGCTGGTGGCGGGCGGTCCACGCGACCCAGCACGTCGACGCCCTGCTGGACGGCGAGTGGTGGCGCGGCGAGGCGCGGGTGCTCGAGCCGGGCGACGCGCACTACGTGGAGCTCCGCCGGTTCTGGCGGGAGCGCTTCCCCAAGGCGCACCCGGGCCCCCACGACCCGATCGTCGAGATATCGCTCGACGTCACCGCTCGCGAGGACGGCCGGTCGCTCACGCACCCCCGTACGCGGTGAAGGCGCACCAGGCCGGGAACACCGCCGGGTCCTCGGGGTCGACCCGGCTCCGCGCCCGGTGCAGTGCCGCCGCCACCGTCGCGCCGTGGCGCAGCCCCTCGTGCAGCGCGCACATCAGCGGCGTCACGTGCTCGTCGGGCACGACCACGGTGCTGGCCACCAGCCCTGCGGTGCCCCGGGCGAGCAGCGTGCCGGCGAACCCCAGCACCTCGTTCCCCGCCAGGGCGACGCCACCGCCGACGTCGCAGGCGGCCAGGACCATCCGGTGCGGCATGCCGCCTCGGCGGTCGATCTCGTGCAGCGTGAGGTGTCCGTCGGCCAGGTGCAGTGACGAGAACGTCGGGTTGTCCGTGCGGACGAGGCCATGGCAGGCCAGGTGCGCCAGCGTCGCTCCGTCGAGTGACTCCCGGACGGCGTCGACCCCGCTCTCCGGCGGCGCCAGCAGCTGAGCGCCCGGGTGGACGGCGCGCAGGGCCTCGACTTCTTGCTCGGCGCCGACCAGGTCGGGGCCGGCGACCAGCACGGTCCGACCGCCCGCTGGGGCGGGGGCCCGGCGGCTCCGTACCCAGAGGGCCGCCGACGGAGACACGGCCACGGGACGGTCGTGGACGGCCGACCAGGGGACCCCTTCGAGGTCACGGACCGGCACCACGACGATCCCGGCGTGCTCGCCGGCGAGGTCGAGCGGGCCCACCAGGGCTTCGGTCAGCCGCTCCACGGCGGCGGCAGTGGTGTCGCGGACTCCCCCGAGCGACCTCGAGACGCCACCGGCGTGGGCCAGGACACGGAGCAGGGCGGTCAGCGTCTGCACCTCCGCGCGGACCTCGCGGAGCGGTCCGAGACGGACCAGCCGGGTGCTGCGGGCGTCGACGACGACGGCCAGCAGGGCGCCGTCGAGCACGTCGTACTCCACCAGCACCTGGCCGTCGAGCAGGTCGCGCAGGGCTCGCCCGGACGGCGGGCCGTCGCTCCTCGGCGCGGCGGCGGACCCGGTCGACTCGCGTACCCAAGCGGCCCGCCGCAGCCGCTCCTCCACCTCGGCCTGGCGGGCCACGAGCTCCTCCGGGTACGCGCCGGTGTCGCGGCGAGCCTGCTGGAGCTCCGCGTGCGCCGCCCGGAGGGCGCCGAGCTCCTCCTCGGCTCCCGCCGTCTCGAGCGGGGTCACGGCGGTCAGGGCCGCGGCGCGGGTCCGCTCCATCCAGGCCAGCGCTCGCCCGCCGGAGCCCGTCCCCACGACGGCCTCGAGTCCCAGGGCGCCGAGCTCCGCGCCGTGCCCCGACGCCAGCGCCCGCAGCTCGGTCGACGCGAGCGCTACCCGGTGCCGCGCCAGCCGGGCCAGTCCGGTCCGGCAGTGGTGCAGGACCCGGTCCGTACGGCCTTCGGCGCGGGCGGCCAGCGCCGCGGCCAGGTCGCCGCGGAGCCGGACCAGCACGGTCGTGCGCCGGGACGACGTGTACGCGCGGTGCCACGACGCCACGGCCTCGCGCGTACGCCCGCGGGCCGATGCCACGTGGCCCGCGACGAGGTGCGCCTCCACCGCCGCGGACGGCATGCCGGCGCGCTCCAGCGTGGCGGCCGCGCGCCGGGCAGCGGCCAGGTCGCGAGCCTCCGGACGCCCGTCCTCGAGGCGGGCGGCGACAGCGACGAGAGCGGCCCGCGCCGCCCAGACCGAGCGCCGCTGCTGCCGGAGCCGCGCGACCGCCTCCTCCGCCTCGCGCTCGGCCTCCCCGGCGTCGCCGCTCAGCAGGGCCAGCCGGGCCAGCCGCAGCCTGGCCTCCGCGGCCATGAGCGCAACCCCGGACCCGTCGAAGGCCGCCACCGCCAGCCGGGCCTGCTCGGTGGCCTCGGGCACCAGGCGCAGGTCGAGCAGCGCGTCCGCGTACTCCGCGTGCAGCTCGCCCAGCGGGAGGCCCGGGGACGCGAGTCGCCGGGCCTCCTCGAAGAGCGCTACCCCCTCGCCGAGCCGCCCCGCCTGGACGGTCACCCAGGCACGGGTCTCGGCGACGGCCGCGACGTACGCCGGGCCGACGTCGGCTGCCGCGGCGGCCGCGGTTTCCAGCCAGCGCAGGGCGGCTTCGACGCGGCCGCACTGGGCCTCGAGCATGCCCAGGTTGTTGGCCGCCTTGCAGCGCACGTCCGCTGGGGCCTCGGGCGTGTCGAGGACGTCGCGGTAGTGGCTCGCCGCCTCGGTGAGCCGGCCGGTGTTCTGGGCCAGCGCGCCTCGCTGGGAGGCGAGCTCCGCGCGCATCTCCGGGCCGATGAGCCCGGCGGCGCGCTCGAGGTCCCGGGCGGCCCCCGCCACGTCGCCCACCTCGTGCCGGACAGCTCCGCGGGTGACGAGCACGGCTCCGAGGCGCTGGTCGAGACGGTGGCGCCGGGCCGTCCGAGCCGCCTCGTCGAGCAGGGCCAGCGCCTCGGCATGGGCGAGGGCGTAGCGGCGGGCCCACGCGGCGGCCCGGAGCGCGAGGACCAGCGAGTCGACGTCACCCGAGGCGCGAGCCTGAGTGACCAGCTGGTCGGCGACGGGCGCGAAACCGTCCGGGTCCGCAACGACCTTTACGTACGCCTCCGACGCGTGTATCCCCAGAGGGGAGGACCGCTCGTCGGTCATGGGGGGTGCCCGTCTTGTCGGCGTCGTCGTCGAGGCTAGGGCGCCTGATGGGAACGGGGGTAGTGCGATGACGAACGACAGCATCGGGCCGCGGGACTTGCGTACCGAGGCGGACCGGGCGGATGACCTCCGGCGTGCCCGCGAGGCCGCCATGAAGATGGCGGCGGCTGCCGGGGCCCCTGAGAGGCACCGGGAGCAGCTTGAGCTCCTTCGGGCCCGCCGGGACGAGAGCCCGGTATCGCAGAAGTTCGACATCCTCTCTTCTGACCTGGACTCCCAGTTCCTCGTCGTCCGTGACGAGCTGCTGACCACGCGAGCCGCGCTCGAGGACGACGAGTTCCGGACGATCATCGACGACGTCGGCCTCGAGCCCGTCGTGGACGAGGAGAGCTCGGCCGCGGAGAGGTCCGCGGACGATGGGCCCCGTGGCGCGGGGGACGTTGCGCCGCCACGCATCCCCGAGGACTACCTGGAGGGGCGTGTCGTCCGGCTCCGGTGGAAGACGGGCAACGAGGACGAGGACATCGGCCAGGCCCTCGATCGGCTGAGAAACGACAGGTACCAGGTGTCCCGGCTCCACCTGATGCCGCTCGGCGCTGTCATGAAAGGGGAGACGACGCCGGAGTACACCTCCGAGCCGTGGCCTGTGTGGGAGCCTCCCGACCGTCGCGGGTCGGTCCCGGTCGCCGTCATCGACACCGGCATTGCACATCAGCCCCGCGATGACGGGTGGCTGACGGAGCTCTTCCCGCCACAGGGCCGAGGTGAGGAGGACCCGCTGGACGTCCTGCCGAACGGACCAGACGACAAGCTCGACGCCGGGGCGGGGCACGGCTCGTTTGTCGCCGGCGTGGTCCAGCAGGTGGCTCCGGAGGTGCCGGTCATGGTCTACCGAGTCCTCGACACCGATGGCCTCGCGGACGAGGTCCAGGTCGCATGCGCAATGGTGAAGGCCGTCGACGACCTGTTGACTAGCAAAGGGCGACTGATCCTTAATCTGTCGCTCGGGACGCAGACCGTGGACGACCTGCCGCCAATCGCCGTCGCCGAGGCACTCGTCGTCATTGCGGAACGCGCGTCGGCCCGGCGGGGCGAGGTGCTCGTGATCGCGGCCGCCGGCAACGAGGGGACCGACCGACGGTTCTGGCCAGCTGCCTTCGACCAGGTCGTGGCGGTCGCGGGACTGGACCCGGAGAACCTCGAGCCGGCGGAGTTCTCCAGCCACGGCCCGTGGGTCGACTGCTCGACGGTTGCCGTCGCCGTACGCAGCCCATACGTTCAGGGCGAGGAAGATCGGCTCTTCGACTCCGACCCCGAGACGTGGGAGGAGCCGGGCTGGGCCCAGTGGAACGGTACGTCCTTCGCCGCGCCCCAGGTGGCGGCGGAGGTGGCGAGACGAGCAGGGGCAGCGAACTCGTCACTGGCGGATGCGCTCGACGACCTGCTGCAGGGCGAACCCGCACTGCCAGGCTACGGTCGCAGGGTTCGCATACTGGGCTGATCGCGGCGGTGACCTTTCACTGCCCGATCCCGCCTTCGGCGCCTCGCCCGCACG
>DATHTV010000251.1:0-2204 GCA_035462845.1 Jiangellales bacterium | reverse complement strand
CCTCCGCCACGGAGGGCGACGCCGACGCGAGGGCGCGCACCTGCCCCGGGTCGAGTGCGACCAGCGTCGCCGCGTCCGCGGGGTCGTCCGGCCAGCCGCTGCCCGGCGGGACCGGGCTGGGGAACGACCCGCCGACGAGCGGGTGCGGCAGCCCGCTCACACCAGCGACCAGGCGATCCCGTCGAGGATGTCGTGCTCGGACACGACCACCTCCGGCAGGCCGACCCGGTCCACGATCCGGGCGAGAACGAGCGCGCCCGCCCCGATCACGTCGACCCGGCCGGGGTGCATGACCGGGACCTCCGCGCGGGTGGCGTGCGCCGAGGCGAGCAGGTCCCGGGCGACGCGGTGGACGTCCGCGGACGAGAGCCGGCTGTGGTGGATGCGTTCCGGGTCGTACGCGGGCAGGTCCAGGGCGATCCCGGCGACCGTGGTCACCGACCCGGCCAGGCCCACCAACGACCGCGCCTCGCCCAGCGGCACCACCGCCGCAGCGCGGTCCAGTGCCGCGTCGACGTCGGACCGGGCGGCCGCCACCTGCTCGCCGGTCGGCGGGTCGCTGTGCAGGTGGCGTTCGGTGAGGCGCACGCAGCCGACGTCGACGGAGATCGCCGCCCGGACGCCCGCGGCGTCGCCGAGCACCAGCTCGGTGGAGCCGCCGCCGATGTCGACGACGAGGTGCGGTCCCGCGACGTCGGCGGGGAGCCCGCGGGTGGCCCCGGTGAACGACAGCCGCGCCTCCTCGTCGCCGGTGACCACCTCCGGAGGGACGCCCAGGACGTCGACCACGCCGCGCACGAAGACCTCGCGGTTGGACGCGTCGCGGGTCGCGCTGGTGGCCACCATCCGGGTGCGCTCGACGCCGAGGTCGGCGGCCCGGTGCGCGTACGCGGCGAGGGCAGCGAGCGTGCGCGCCAGGGCGTCGGGGGCGAGTCGTCCCGTACGGTCCACGCCCTGGCCCAGCCGGACGACCTCCATCCGGCGGTCCAGGTCGACCTGCGTGCCGGCGACCGGGTCGACGTCGGCGACCAGCAGGCGGATCGAGTTCGTGCCGCAGTCCACGGCGGCGACGCGGGTCACGCGGGTGCCCCGCTCGCCTGGTCGTCCGCGGCCGCGCCCAGGCAGGGTCCGTCCGCCCACCACGGGCCGATCGCGTCGAGCGCCTCGTCGCCGAGCGGGTTCACGCCGCGTCCGGCCGCGAGGCTGTGCCCGACCAGCACGTGGAGGCACTTGACCCGCGTCGGCATCCCGCCCGCCGAGACCCCGGCGATCTCGGCCACCTCGGCGACCGCGTCACGGCGGGCGAGGTAGTCCCGGTGCGCGAGCGTGTAGGCCGCCGCCAGGTCCGGGTCGGCGGCCAGCCGCTCGGTCATCCGGGCCATGGCCCCGGCCGCCTCGAGGCGCGAGACCGCGGCCGTCGCCCGCGGGCAGGTCAGGTAGTACAGCGTCGGGAACGGCGTGCCGTCGGGGAGCCGCGGAGCGGTCTCCACGACGTCGGGCAGCCCGCACGGGCAGCGGTGCGCCACGGCTCGTACGCCGCGCGGCGGGCGGCCGAGCTGGGCCCGCACGGCCTCGAGGTCGTCCGGAGCGGGTCCGAGGTCGTCCGCGACCGGCCCCGGACCGCAGGACGGTCCCGTCACGGGACGGGGTCCTCCGCGGCCGGCGCCTCGACCGGCTCGGGTACGGCGTCCGCGGCGGCCAGCGAGGCACTCAGCCGCGACCACCACGGCCCCTCGGTGCCGACGGCCGTGACGGCCTGACCCGTCGCGTCGTCACCGGTCCCCGAGGCGCCGACGAGGACCTCGTCCGGGACCTCGTCCTCCGCGCCGACGACCACGAACCCCACCTCGCCCGGGGGGACGAAGCCCAGGCGTTCCCGCGCCTGGGCCCGCACGTACGCAGGGTCGTCCCAGCGCTGCAGCTCGTTCTCCAGCTCGGTCACGCCCTCGGCGAGGGTCTCCTGCTCGGCCTCCAGCTCGGCCACCCGGGCGTGCTGGTCCCACCAGGCGCGCAGCGGGTACGCGTAGGACACCGCCAGCACCGCCAGCACGAGGGCCAGGACCGCGGCCCGGCCGGTGACGGACGGCCGGCGGCCGACCGCGCCACCGGTACGGCTGGCCGGCGGCGGCCGATCGGCCCGCGAGCGTCGCGGCCGGGACGTCGCGTCGGGCCGCGGCGTCGCGCGCGAGCCCGTACGGGCCGCG
>DATHTV010000250.1:0-18939 GCA_035462845.1 Jiangellales bacterium | reverse complement strand
AGGCGTCAGACCGGGCACGTCCGCACGGTAGTCCTCACCGTCGGGGCCGACCACGGTCGTGTGCCACGCCCGGTACGGGTCACGACCCGAGCCCCTGCCACCCGGACGGGTGGCGGGGGCTCGGTGGGAGTCGCTCGTCCGCTCAGCGGCCGGTGTCGCCGGCCTCCTGCAGGAACTCCGCGAGCACGGAGGCCACCTCAGCCTGCCGCTCCCAGTGCGGGGCGTGCCCGGCACCCTCGAGGACCGCAAGGCGCGCGCCGGGGATGGCCGCCGCGACCCGGTCCTGCTCCTCGCGCGGGAACCACGCGTCCCGGTCCCCCCACACCAGCAGCGTCGGGACGGTGATCTCGCCGAGCCGGTCCGAGTCGTCTGCCGAGACGATGCCGGCGACGGCCTCCCGCCACACGTGCGTGGGAAGGCGGAGGCTCTCCGAGATCACCCGCTCGAAGAAGCCGTCCGGTGCCGCCTCCGCGAGCGTGCTCTCCTGGAACTCGCGGACGAAGTCCTCGGGCACGAGGTCGGTGAACTCGGCGACGGCCACACTCAGCTCGGCCGCCGCCTCGTTGGCCGGCGTGGCGATGGTCGACACGAGGACGAGCCGGTTCACTCGCGCCGCGTATGAGAGAGAGAACGCTCGGGCCACCATCGTGCCGAGGGAGTGGCCGACGACCGTGGCGCGGTCGATGCCGAGGTGGTCCATGAGTGCCGCGACGTCGTCGGCCAGCTCCTCGGGTCGGTAGCCGCCGGCCGGCGCGGAGGACGAGCCGTGACCGCGCAGGTCGACCGCGATGGTGCGGAAGCCGGCAAGCCGCGGAACGACGCCGGCGAAGGACCACGACGAGTCGGAGAGGCCGTGGATGAGGACGACCGCCGGGTCATCGGACAGGCCCTCGTCCACGTACGCCATCTCGACGCCAGTGGGGAGCGCGACCCGGGCGAGGGGCCGCTCGTGGTAGAGGCGCGAGAAGTCGGTGGCGGTGTCGTTGCCTGTAGTGGATGTAGTGATGGACATCGGTCCTCCTGTCGGGTTGGTCTGACGGAGGAGGGGCGTGAGATCCGGCCTTACCGGGTGAGGTCCCCGCTCAGGACTCGATCGTCCACGTGACCGGTTCGTCCGGCCGGTAGCTGCAGAAGCGGCCCGTACGGACGGCGCGGTCGAGGTGCCTGCCCAGCGCCGGGTGGGCCTCGGTGACCTTGCCGATCGCGGCCCGGATCCGAGCAGTGACCGCCGCCCGAGCCCGCTCGACCGGGTCGCCCGCTCGGCGCGGCCCGTGCAACCCGTACGCGGCGGCGAGATGGCGGGTCAGCTCGTCGAGCTCGGCCTGGAGCAGGGCGCCGCGCTCCGCGTCACCGGTGAGGTCGGCGTCGTCCAGGGCTGCCTGCAGGTCGCGGATCCGTGCGGCGTACGCCGCCCTGGCCGTCGCATCGGCGACCTCGCCCAGGTCTCCGGGCTCGTGCAGGTCCTGACCTGCCGGAGCGCGGGCGACGATCCCGCCCCCGCTGGCCAGGTCGAGGGCCGGCACGTCCTGGCCGGGCCGGGCGAGCAGCACGGCGATGTCCTCGAGGCCCTTGGAACGCCGTACGGGGGCGGTCGTGCCGGCGAAGGTCACCGTCCAGACCTCGCCGGCCCGCCGCAGGACGCCGGCGGCCGGAGACGTCGTGGCCGGCTGCCGGGGCATCGGGGCGGCGTCAGGCTCCTCGTTCGCCAGCGTCCGGAGCGCCATGCGCACGGCAGCGAGCACCCGCTCGGCGTCCGCGGTCGGGGAGGCCATCTCGTTCGTAGGCCGTGACCCGGCCAGGGTGCGCCGCGTCTCCTCCAGCCGGGGTGCCGCAGTCCGCTCCACCACTCCCTCGCCGCGGTCGACGACGTCGAGCACATCGGTCGCCAGGGCCGCGTGACCGGTCCGGACGAGGAGCGGCAGCGCCGCGGCCAGCGTCGCCCGGCGCTCGGTGATGCCCCCGGACCTCGTGAAGGCATCAAGTGCGCGCAGGAACCATCGAGCGGCCTCTCGCACCTGGCCCAGCTCGGTGGTGACGACGCCGAGCACGCGGTAGGAGGCGTTGACGCCGTAGACGTAGCCGATCGGCTCGGACTCGGCGAGCGCCGCCTCGGCCCACTGCAGCGCCTCCGCGGGCCGTGACGTGGCGAGCAGCGCCGCGACGAGATGTGAGTCCCACGCGTGCTCGTAGGCGTTGCCCTGCCGGTCCGCCATCGCCAGCGCGTCCCGCGCGCGGTCGAGCGCCTCGTCGTCCCGCCCGACCTGGTAGAGCACCGTGACCCGGTGTCCCAGGAGGTCGCATCGGTACGGCTCGAACCCCGCCGCCTCGGCCGCCCGGTCAGCCGCGTCGAGGTGCGCGAGCGCCCGCTCCGGGTCGCCGCCGGTGCGCTTGTCGGCGCGCGCCAGCGCACCCCAGGCCCACGCCACACCGACGGGTGACGTGGCCGCGTCGACCGCTTGGTGCGCGAGCGCCGTACCGGCCTCCACCTCGTCGACGGAGAACCGCGCCGTCGCCGCAGTCGCCAGCACCTCGGACAGCCGGGGGTGCGGTGCCCGCCCCCACCGCCCCAGCGCTCGGTCGGCCATCTCGGCGATCTCCCCTGGGCGCTGCTGGAGCGCCAGGTACCAGAGCGGCGCGAGGATCTCGTACGCGCGGTCGGGGAGCGTGTCGACCGCCAGCGCGCGCTCGAGCGCTGCCCGCGCGTTGTCGAACTCGTCGAAGAGCGGGATCAGCGCAGGCGTCCACGCGAGCCGGCCCAGCTCCTGCATCCGCGCGTACACGCGGGCGTAGAGGTCGGCGTGCAGGTCGCGTGCCGCCTCGAGCCGTCCGGTGGCCTCGAGCCGTTCCAGCCCGTACGCGCGGAGGGTGTCGAGCATCGAGTAGCGCGTCCCGCCTCGCGCCGGCGTGGCCGTGACGAGCGATCGCGCGACGAGTGAGTCGACCAGGTCGAGCGGGTCCTCTCCGAGGCCGAGGCTGTCGCAGACGCCGGTGACGGCGTCGAGGTCGCAGCCGCCGGTGAAGACGGCGAGGGCGTCGAAGAGGGCCCGCTCCTCGTCGGTGAGCAGCCCGTACGACCACTCGACCACCGCGTGCAGGCTGCGGTGCCGCGCCGGCCGGCTGCGCGTGGACGAGCGCAGCAGTGTGAAGCGTCGGACGAGGCGCGCCGCGACGTCCTCGATCGACAGCGAGCGCACCCGCGCCGCCGCGATCTCCAGCGCCAAGGGCAGACCGTCGAGGGCGCGGCACACCTCGACCACGGTGGCCAGCGTCGACTCGTCGAGCCGGAAGTCGTCCCTGACCGATCGGGCGCGGGCGACGAAGAGCTCGACCGCCGGTGCGTGTGCTGCGGTCTCGGGCGGGTCGCTCGCGTCAGGTACGGCGAGAGGCGCGAGCATGACGACCTGCTCGCCCGGCAGGTCGAGCGGCGCGCGGCTGGTGGCGAGCACGGTGACGTGGTCGGCGGCGAGCAGCTCGTCGGCGACGGCTGCCGCGGCGTCGAGGACGTGCTCGCAGTTGTCGAGGATGACGAGTACCCGACCTCCGCCCGGAGGGGGTGGGATCGCGGTGCCGAGGCGGTCGTGCGCAGCGGCGAGGTCGAGCGAGGCGGCCACCGCGTGTCGTACCGCATGCGTGTCGGTGACCTCGGACAGCGCGCAGAAGACAGGCTCACCGACGTCGGCTGTCCGGGTCGCGGCCTGCGCGAGCCGGGTCTTGCCGACGCCGCCAGGTCCGGCGAGGGTGACGAGGCGGTGGTGTCGGAGTCGCTCGAGCAAGCGGGCCGCGTCGCCATCGCGGCCGACGAGGCTCCCGGCTCCGGCCGGCGCGAGCCCGGTGCTCACCACAGCCGCATTGTGGACCCGCCGGGCCGTTGGCGCCGGTCCCGGGCATGGCCGGCGGGCCCGTCGAGCGCCCCGCTACCGCTGCGAGCGGACGAGCAGCTCCTTGACCGTGCCGGCGAGGTCCTCCACCGGACCGTCGACGACGGCACCGGGCACCACGTCGCGGATCGACAGCGTCCGTACGGGGGATGGCGGCGCCCCCAGCTCGGCCTGCCAGGTCGTCAGCTGCCGGGACGAGGCGGCGTAGACGATGCGTCCGAGGCCGACCCAGCCATGGGCTGCCGAGCACATCGGGCAGTGCTCGCCGGAGGTGTAGACCGTTGCGGCGGCGCGGGCCTCGCGCGGCAGGTGCCGGCCCGCCCACTGCGCGAGCGCCAGCTCCGGATGGCGGGTGTCGTCGCCCCCGCCCACGCGGTTCCGGTCCTCCACGAGGACGGTGCCGTCCTCGGCGACGAGGACTGAGCCGAAGGGCTCGTCCCCCGCTTCCACCGCCTCGCGGGCGAGCTCGATGCAGCGCTGCAGGTGGCGGCGGTCGGTGTCGTCGATCACTGGGTGGTCCTCACCTTCGGGTGCCGTGGAGGTGGCTCCCATCATGGGGGGTCACGGTGTGTGGTGGTCGCCGTGCGTGACCTCCGTGACACTGTGAAACCGTTGTGGGGTAGCGGTTCCAGCCGTGGGTTGTGTCGGATGCGGCCCGTAGGGTGCCGGGCATGGCAGCGGAGCAGGCTCCGAGGAGGCGCTAGGGACCCGGCGCGCGGTCAAGGTCGGCGGGACCATCGACGGCGAGGAGTTCCGGGCCACGCTGATGCCCTCGGGCACCGGGCCGCACTGGCTCCCGTTGCGAGCGGCGATCTGCAGGGCGATCGGCAAGGACCGGGCCGGTGACCGGGTGACCGTGCGCCTGCTGGGGCGCTACAGCTGAGGGCAACCGGCTGATCAGGCCTGTTGTGCCGCCCACTCGTCGAGCCGGCGCTTGGCCTCCTCCGGGCTCACGTCCTCGACGCGGGTCATGACCGCCCAGCGGTGGCCGAACGGGTCGTACACCGAGGCGAACCGGTCGCCGGTGACGAACGTCGCCGGCTCCTCCCGCACGGTCGCGCCGCGCTCGACAGCTGCGGCGAAGACCTCGTCCACGTCGCTCACGTAGATGCAGAGAGAGGAGCTCGCCCGGTCGTCGGCCGCCCCCTGGGGCGACACCAGGCCGTACGCGTCGGTCGGATCGCCGAGCTGGAGCCGCCCGTCGCCGAAGTCGAGCTCCGCGTGCGCGACCGTGCCGTCGGGCCCGTCCATCCGGTCCACGAGCCGGGCGCCGAAGACCTCCTCGTAGAAGTCGATCGCCTCGGCTGCCGGCTGGCAGACCAGGAAGGGAGTGAGGGTCGTGTAACCCTCGGGCCTGCCGTCGCGAATCGTCATGTCGGTGAGTCTTCCTATGCTGCTGTCGTGCCGTCTTGGACAAACGCGACGGGTTCCGGCACCGCAGAGCTCGACGCCACGGCCGGCACCAAGGGCGTGCTCCGGCCGGAGGAGACGACCAGGCTGGCCGACCTGCGTCGCGACCACCCGGTCGACCCGGCCCTGCAGCCCTTCGTCGAGCGGTACTGGTCGGTGCGCTGGGACCTCACCGGTCGGCCGCCGTTCCGCTCCGAGGTGCTGAGCCACCCCAGCGTCAACGTCTCGGTCGAGTCGGGCACGCACGACCGCTTCGGGTTCGCGCTGCCCGAGGTGCTCGTGCACGGGGTGGTGACGCGACGCTTCTCCGTGGACCTGACCGGCGCCGGGCGCGTCACGGCAGTGAAGTTCCGGCCCGGCGGCTTCCGTGCCTTCACCGGGTGGCAGCCCGCGCGCAACAGCGTCACCCGGCTCCACCCGCTCCCCGGTGTGGCGCCCGAGCGCGTGGTCGCCGACGTCCTGGCCGTGCGCGACGACGCCGACCGCGCGGCCGTCCTCGACCAAGCCCTTGCTCCGTTCGCGCCGGAGCCCGAGCCGGCCTACCTCGAGCTGCTCGGCCTGCAAGCCCGGATGCTCCACGACCGCGCCCTCGTACGG
The DNA here is from genome assembly GCA_035462845.1 of Jiangellales bacterium. GTDB lineage: Bacteria > Actinomycetota > Actinomycetes > Jiangellales > Jiangellaceae > DASTQL01. Next base: position 13,054 of record DATHTV010000250.1, on the reverse strand, counting down.
GTGGAGGACGTCGCCGCGGTCGCCGGCACGTCCGTACGGTCGGTGCAGCGGCTCTTCGCGGCGTACGTCGGCGTGGGGCCCAAGGCTGTGCTCGCCCGGTACCGGCTGCAGGATGCCGTCGCGGCGATCGACGCTGGGGAGGTGGACGACCTGGCCGACCTGGCGCACTCGCTCGGCTACTTCGACCAGGCTCACTTCGCACGGGACTTCCGCGCCGTGGTGGGGACGACGCCGTCCGCCTACCTGCGCCAGGCGCGTCCAACCGGCTGACGGCGTACGGCGGACGTGGGGAGCCACGTGTCGGAGCCGTACGGAAGGCTGACGCCATGGCGACCCAGTACTTCACCGCGTCCAGCATCGACGGCTTCATCGCCGACCCCGACCACTCGCTGTCCTGGCTGCTGACGAGGGACCTGGACCGCGCGGGGCCGATGTCCCACGACCGCTTCATGGAGTCGGTCGGTGCGATGGTGATGGGTGCCTCGACGTACCGGTGGATCCTGGCCAACGACACCGACGACACGGGTGCACCGACCTGGCGCTACGAGATCCCCTGCTGGGTCTTGACGAACAGCGAGCTGCCACCGGTCGACGGCGACGTCCGGTTCGCTCGGGGCGCGGTGGGGCCGGCGCACGCGGAGATGGTCGAGGCGGCCGGCGGCCGCAACGTCTGGGTCGTCGGTGGTGGTGACCTGGCCGGCCAGTTCGCCGACGCGGGGCTGCTCGACGAGATCTGGGTGCAGTACGCGCCGGTCACGCTCGGCGCGGGGCGCCCGCTGCTGCCCCGCAGACTGGAGCTGCGGCTCGAGGAGGTCGCCCGGAACCGCGACTTCGCCTGCGCCCGCTACCAGGTGGTCCGGTAGCCGGGGCGGCCGCCGCTCAGCGCCGGGCCCGCAGGCCCCTCGCCGCGGCGGCCTTGGCGCGCATCATGCGTGGCCGCGTCAGCACGTACGCGGCGACGACCATGCCGACCACCGCGATGATGCGGTTGGGGTCGACCGCGGGGCGCCAGGTGACCTGGCCGTCCTTGATGACGTACGCGCCGGCCGGGCGGCCGCGGAGACCGAAGCCGCCGCCCTCACCCTCCTGGCCCCTCTCGTCGTGCCCGGTCCCGCCGCCCCCACCGCCCATGACCACGGCGGCCGGGATCACGGTCAGCCCGTCCTTCTCGATCGGTTCCGCATAGACCCGTCGGACGGTGACGGCGTCCTTCGCGCTGTCCAGGACCTCGGTGATCTTCATGACTCTCCTCCGGGAACGGGGCGGCTCGTCCTCCCACCGTGCTCGGCGGGGGTGCGGTCGGTCAGGGCAAGAGGTCCCGGCGTCACCGACGCGGCTGCGGTCCGCGGGGTGACCGGACCAAGGTCCCTGGCATGCATCGACACACATCGATATCTTGGGACGGAAGGTTAGACCTGACGGCCAGTCATCCAGCCGCCAGATCCGAGCCGCCAGAACCGGGCCGCCAGGCCCCGAACCGGAGGTGCGTCGTGACCACCGAGCCCGCGGACACCACGCAGGTGTACGAGATCGTCCGAGACCGCTACGCGGCCGCCGCCCGCACCGTGGAGGCGGGTGGGACAGGGTGCTGTGGCAGCGGCGCCGTCCCCGTCGAGATCGAGCCGGGCCTGGGGGCCCAGCTGTACGGGCAGGCCGAGCGTGACGAGCTGCCCGCGGAGGCGGTCGCGGCCAGCCTCGGGTGTGGCAACCCCACCGCCGTCGCCGACCTCCGGCCGGGCGAGCGGGTGCTCGACCTGGGCTCGGGCGGCGGCATCGACGTGCTGCTCTCCGCCCGGCGGGTGGGCCCCAGCGGCGTCGCGTACGGGCTCGACATGACCGACGAGATGCTCGAGCTCGCCCGGGCCAACGCGGCCAGGGCCGGAGCGACCAACGTCGAGTTCCTCCAGGGCCGGATGGAGGCCATCCCGCTCCCGGACGCCTCGGTGGACGTCGTCATCTCGAACTGCGTGGTCAACCTCAGCCCGGACAAGCGGGCCGTGCTGGCGGAGATCCGCCGCGTCCTGGTCCCGGGTGGCCGGATCGGGATCTCTGACATCGTGGCCGAGGACGGCCTGACGCCCGAGGAACGCGCCGAGCGCGGTTCCTGGGCGGGGTGCATCGCCGGGGCGCTGTCCGTCGGCGAGTACCGCGAGCTCCTGCAGTCGGCCGGCTTCACCGACCAGGAGATCCGGGTGACCCACGAGGTCGCACCGGGGATGCACGGCGCGATCATCCGCGCGCTCACGCCGACGAGTGGGTGACCTCGCTCTGGCTCGCCGTCCCGAAGCGCGCAGGGCGCCGCGGCGAGGCGGGCCGCGTGCTCACCGCTTCTTCGTGGGCGGCACGATCTCGATCTTGCTCTTCGAGTCGGCCTTCGCGTGCTTCTCGGCCCGCTTCTCCTTGAGGGACTTGCCGGCCTTCTTGGACATGTGCTGCCGAGGTGACTTGTCGGCCATCGTCGCTCCCCTTGACGGGAGCCTGAACAGCTCCGGTGGTCCGACCGTACGCCCTCGGGTGTGCCCCGCGCAGGGGTCGTCGAGGAGCCGGAGGAGGGGGCTAGGACGGTGTGCCGGCGATGTTGACCATCCAGCTGACGCCGAACCGGTCGACGCACATCCCGAAGCTGTCGCCCCAGGGTGCCTTGTCGAGCGGCATGGCCACCGTCCCGCCGTCGGTCAGCTTGTCCCAGTAGCCCCGAAGCTCCGCCTCGTCGTCCCCGCTGAGCGACACCGCGAAGTTGGTGCCGGGCGTCAGGTCCATGGCGTTCGGCGTGTCGGCGGCCATGAGGACCAGCCCACCCTCGGTCCGGAGCTGCGCGTGCATGATCTTGTCCTGCTCGGCCGGGTCCTCGCTGGCCTGGTACTCGCCGAAGGTGCTGCGGCTGACCTCGCCGCCGAAGACCGACTGGTAGAAGTCCATGGCCTCGCGCGCCGAGTCGCGGAAGCTGAGGTACGGGTTGAGCGTGGTGCCCACGGTCGGTCTCCCTCGCTGGTGGTGTCCGGTCCGGCGTCCTCGCCGGCGTCGTGCCCATTGGACGCTCTCGTGCCCGGGAAGTCATCGGTCCGTTCGAGCCAGTCGGCGGAACCCCGCCGGCCAGGATCACCGGCCAGGATCAGCACTGCCGGGGCAGCAGGCTCGATCCCACGTCGACGACGCCCGGGGAATCCACCACGAGTACGGTCCACCCGTCCCCGGCCGGCTGCACGCAACCCCGTGACGGCGACAGCCACCGCGACCAGGCGACGCGGAGCTCGTACGCGCCCGGGCGGGGCAGCTCGACGGTGAGCATGGCGGAGTCGCGGGCGACCACCCGGCCGGGCGCCGACACGACGGGACGCGGGTCGCGGACCCGGTACAGCCGCCAGGTCGCGTCCCCCCAGACCGGCTCGAGGTACGGCAGCCCGGAGCGGACGAGCGCGGCCTCAGCGCCCGCCGCCCAGTCGTGCCGGCTGCGCGCCACCGCCACCCAGGCGACCGCGTTGTCGTCCAGCCACCGGCCGTACGACTGCTCGTCGAGGTCCTCGTCGTAGAAGAGCGGGTTGCGCTCGACGTCGACCTGGCGCAGCCAGCCGCGGGCCAGCGGGACGACGCGCGCCACCTCGGCCGCCTCGCCGTGCCGCTGCATCGGCACGACCTCGACCGGCTCGACGACGCCCCGGCCCCGCAGCTCCTCGACCAGGGACGCGTACGCGGCGGGGTCCAGGCCTGGCTCGCCGCGGGCCCGTACCTCGGCCAGGTCGACGGGCGGCAGCAGCCAGACCAGGACGGCCGTCAGGGCGGCGACGGCGAGACCGGACAGGGGCGCGACCCCCACCAAGAGCACCGGCCCGAGCAGCTCGGGCAGCCGGCCTGCGTTGGAGCCCAGCGGCGTCGGCAGTGCGAACGCCGCGGCCACCACCGCGCCGGTGAGCGCAGCACCCCAGCGGACCGCCGGTACCGCCCAGCAGGCGACGACGACCACCGTGCAGACGGCGAGCGCCGCCAGGGCGTCGCGAGCCGCGAACGGCATCCGCCCGCCGTTGCCGAACGCCGCGGCGACCAGCAGCGTCGGCGTCATCGCGGCGAGCCCGAGGGGAACGGCGGCACGGCGATGACCGGCCAGGAACAGCGCCCCGGCGCAGATGCCCAGCAGCAGCCCCGCGAGCGGACTGGCGAGCGCCGCGACCACGGCGAGCACCCACGACACCGGCCGTCGCTCGTACGCCAGGGCCAGCAGGGACCCGAGCGCCACGGCGAGCCCGATCGCGAAGGCGGTCCGCCCGGTGGCGAGGTCACCGGACAGCGCGAGGGCCGCGGCCATCCCGCCGAGCACGGGTCGTGGCATGGCGAGGCGGCGCAGCAGCCGGGCCAGCAGGACGACCCCGGCCAGGTACGCGAGGGCGGTCGCGAGCCGCACACCCACCACCGCGGTGAGCGGTGGCGAGAGCACGCTGTAGCCGAGCGGGTCGAAGCCCCCGTACCAGCGCAGGTCCAGCAGCGCGGGCCAGTGCTCGCGGGCCGCGTCGGCGTGCGCGATGTGCGCGGCCAGGTCTTCCCCCATCGGCGGCGCCAGCAGGTAGGCGACGGCCAGCACGGCGGCGACGGCGGCGGGAGTCGCGGCCACGAGCCGGTGCGGCACCCGCTCGCGCAGCCGCGACCGGCCGACCTCGAGCACCCGGCCCGGTGTCTCCTCCCGCATCCCGCCGCGCCCCGCTACGGCCAGCGGGCCGGCGACCGGGAGACCACCGGGCGCCCGTCGTCGTCGGTGCGGTCCGCCTGCGTCCGGAACTTGTTGCAGAAGGCGGCGTACGAGCCGTCCGGTCGCTGAACCACCGTCGCGCCGTCCTGCCAGATGCCGTTCTCGGCCGACCACTGCGAGCCGATGGGGTCGCCCTGGTTCTGGTGGATGTTGTGCACGCCCAGGTCCGGCGGGCGGAAGGGCTCCCCGAAGACCAGCACCCGACGCGGCGCGGTGAGCAGCGGCTCGAGGTCGCCGAGCGCGTCGATGCTCGTGCCCGCCCGCCAGGGCAGCTCGCGGCCCCGTACGCCCACGGCGGCGAGCACCCGCGCGAGCGGGCCCACCGCGCAGCCGCTCCGGCGGGGCCGCAGGTCACGGCTGCGGAGGTAGTCGAGCGCCCCGCTCTCCGGCGTGCTGGCGAGCACGTGCCAGCCGGGCGTCAGCGCGTCGACGCCCTTGAGCGCCGAGGGGTCGAGCTCCACGACCTTCCACTGCACCCCGTTGGGCAGGGACTTGCTGTCGACGTCGATGGCGCAGTGGAAGCGACCCGAGGGGGTCTGGACGACCAGGTTGCCGTGGAAGTACTGGCCGTAGTCGTTGACCGGGTCGCGGAAGTAGCGGTGCTGCGTCCCGATCACCACGCCGTAGCCCTTGGCGAGAGGCATCGCGGCCGCCCCCTCCCGGCTGGATGACCCCCGCATCCTCCCGTACGAGCGAGGACTGGCCAAGGGCCGCCGAGGGCGCGCGGTCAGGCGAACGTGTGGTCGAGGTTGCCCATCGCCGCCTCGGCGTACACGGCGGGTCCCTCGCCGAGGCCGTACGCGAGGTCCTCGAGCAGTGCGCAGCGGGCGTAGAAGGCGGCGCGCTCGCGGTCGGCGTCGGTCCAGGGCGCCTCGTAGTGCGCCAGGGTGGCCTCCAGCGCGCGCCCGCCCAGGTCGCGCAGCACCCGTGCGAGGTCGACGGCCGGGTCGGTGATCGCGGCATCGGCCCAGTCGATGACACCGGTGAGGGTGCCCGTCGCCGGGTCGACCAGCAGGTGCTCGGCGCCCAGGTCGTTGTGGCACAGGGCCAGGGCGGTCGGCGCAGGCGGGGGCGGACTCGCCAGGAAGTCCTCGACCCTGCGCCGGGCGGCCGGCGGCAGCCGGTCCGCGACCTGGCGGTGGTGCCCGGCCGCCTCCGCGAGCCAGTCGGCCGGCGGCACGTCGTCGCGGTCGACCAGGTGGGCGGCCTCCGCCGGGTCGGTGCGGTGCAGGGCGGTGAGCAGGGCGCCGAGCGCCGGCGTCGCCCGGGTCGGGTCCGCGACCGGGCAACCGAGCAGCGGGACGCCGGGCAGCTTCTCGTACGCGATGGCGCCCGCCTCGGGGTCGACGAGGACGGGCCGCGGGACCGGTACGGGCGATCGCGCCGCGACGAGGGCCAGCAGGTCAGCCTCGTGCCCGGTCGCCTCCGCGCGAGCACCGCCCGGGTGGCGGACCCGCACGACGAGCCGCCCGTCCACCTCGTACGCGGCGTGGTCGAGCCCCGCACCCAGCGCCACGACGCTGCGCGGCTCGTACGACGGGAGGTGGCGGGCCAGCAGGGCGCGGACCTCCTCGATCACGGGCGCGAGCCTACGTTCGGCTACGGCCGAGGGGCGGGCCTCTGGTGTGCCCTCGCCGGGTCGGACGCGAATTGCGACGGGGGTCCATCGACCCTTGACGAAGTCAGGGCCGCGATGGTGCCCTTCGTCACGTCCCGGTCCAGGGACCCATCGACCCGAGGGGGTTCTCAGTGCGTCTGTCGCATAGCGCGTTCCGATCGAGATGGCTGGTGGGGGCGGCGGGACTCGCCGTTGCAGCCGTCCCTGTCCTGGTGGGCGTCCCGGCGTCGGCCCAGCCGTCGCCTGCCTGTGACCCGTTCACCGATCCGGTGGTCGACCCGAGCGTCCCGGTCGCGCGGGACGTCATCGGGATCGACCTGGGAGACCGCGACGTCACCACCGCTGAGTCCGACGCCTACCTCCAGGCCGTGTCGGCCGCGAGCCCCAAGGTCGTCGACGGCGTGCTCGGCACGTCGGTCGAGGGCCGCGAGCTGCGCTATGCGGTCGTCGGCCAGGAGCAGTGGGTCAAGCAGTCGGCCCTGTCGCAGATCGGGCGGGACATCGGTCGCCTGCGTGACCCGAAGACGCCGGAGGCCCAGGCCCAGCAGATCATCCGCCGGCTGCCGTCGATCCTCTGGGTCGCCGGCAACGTCCACGGCGGTGAGGAGAGCGGCACCGACGCGTCGCTGCAGGTCCTCTACGAGCTCGCTGCGCGCAGCGACTGCGCCGCCGCGGAGATCCTCGACGACGCCATCGTGGTGGTCCTGCCGACCCAGAACCCCGACGGCCGCGAGGCCGACACGCGCCGCAACGCGTACGGCTTCGACATGAACCGGGACTGGTTCGCACGCACCCAGCCGGAGACCGACTCCAAGCTGGAGAAGCTGCGCGAGCTCCCGCCGCAGCTGTTCATCGACGCGCACGAGATGGGCCGCTCGACGTACTTCTTCCCGCCTAACGCCGACCCCGTCTATCACGACATCGGCGAGACGCCGCTGGACTGGATCTACAACCTGTACGGCGGCGCCATGCAGGACGCCTTCGGCCGGTTCAACATCCCGTACTTCAACGGTGATGTGTACGACCTGTTCTACATGGGCTACGGCGACAGCGTGCCGACGACCGGCTTCAACGCCGCGGGGATGACCTTCGAGAAGGCCAACGGCGACCCCACGCCGCAGCGGGTGAGAGAGCAGTACGTGGCCATCTGGGCGACGCTGAGCGCCGCCGGGGCCAAGGACGACGACCTGCTCAAGGAGTGGCGCGCCGAGCACGTCAAGGCCTACGAGCAGGGGGTCGCCGGCGAGCTCGAGCCCAACCAGCTCTACTGGGAGGGCGTGGCGATCGACAACCCGGTCCCGGACATCAAGGTCAAGCACTACTTCCTCCGCACGGACGACCCGGCCAAGTCCGACGAGGTCCAGCGGGTGGCGCGCCGCCTCCAGCGCATGGATGTCGACGTCTACCGCCTGGTGCGGCCGCTGACGGTGCCGGACTTCACCCCGTACGGCCGGGCCTCCGCGGCGACGACCTTGCCGGCCGGGACGCTGTGGATCCCGATGGCGCAGGGCCAGAAGCACTGGATCCAGGCCATGCTCAACGAGGACACCTACGTGCCGTTCCCGTACTTCTACGACGTCACCGCCTGGAGCGCGCCGCTGCTGGAGAACGTCGCTGGTGGTCGCTCGGGCGTGGACCTCAAGCCGCAGGCGGTCAAGCTCTCGGCGCAGGGCGAGCCCGACGTCACCGTGCAGGGCCAGGCGCCGCGCCTCGCGGTCTGGCAGGTCTCGTCGACGGCCACGGGGACGATCGAGTCCTCCGGCTGGCTGCGCTGGTGGCTGGACAACCGCGTCGGGTTGCCCTTCACGGACGTGACCGGGGCGCAGATCGCCGCGGGGGCGCTGTCGCAGTACGACGTCCTCGTGGTCCCGAGCGGCAGCGACGCCACGGCCAACACCGCTCTCGGGGCGGCGGGCCGGACGGCCCTCACCCAGTGGGTCGACCAGGGCGGCAAGCTGATCACCCTCCGGGACAGCTCCCGCCTGGCCACCCGTCTCGGGCTCACGTCGGCGAGCTTCGTCAGCGCGACCTCGGACATCCCCGGCTCGCTGATCCGGGTGGAGGTCGACCCGGGGAGCCCGCTGGCGGCCGGCGTCGGTGACACGGCGTGGGCGATGTACGAGTACGACTTCGTCTGGACGGCTCCGCCGGCCGCGTCCCCGGTGCGCTTCCCGGTGGCGGGCGATCCGGACTGGTTCGTCTCCGGGTTCGCCGAGGGCGAGGAACAGCTCTACGGCAAGACGGCCGTGGTGGACGAGAAGGTCGGAAACGGCCGGGTCGTGCTCTTCGGCTTCGACCCGAACTACCGGGCCTTCACCGGCGGCACCCAGCAGATGCTGCTCAACGCGATCACCGGCGCGGCCCCGGCGGCCGGGGCCCAGGCGCAGGCGGCTCCGGCGGCCGGCTCGTCGGTCGCGGCGTCGGACCGCCTGGTCATCAGCGTCCGCCCGGGTGCTGCGGCCAAGATCCAGGCTCTGCTCGACGCGAAGGGAGCCTCCGCCGACGTGGTCCGTTCGCCGGGCGTCGTCAGCTTCCGGGTCGACCTCGGTGGTCTCACCGGCGACGAGCACCCGTGGGCGCAGGATGTGGCGGTCGAGGCAGCCGAGCTGGGCCGACAGGTGGTGGCCATCCGACTGCCCTAGCCGGTCACAGCTGACCACGTTCACCACCCCCGTGGGGTCATCGCCAGGCGTCCACGCCTCGCGATGGCCCCACGGGCCTTGTGGTGGGGACGCGTGCCGGCAGTCGTCGCCGCCGCTCGCGACCCAGCCGTAGATCACGAACCGGACACACCCGGAACCACCCGCCGCCGCCCCGCGTCGCATCGACACCAGCCACGGGGCAGGGTTCCGGCGGAGGTGCGCGATGGGTCTCAGGTGGAGCAGGACGGCGACGCGGACGGCCGTCGCCGGAGGGGCCGTCGCAGTTCTGGCCACCGCGCTGGTGCTGGTCCCCGGCGGTCCGGGGGAGCAGCCGGCCCAGGCCGCGTCGCTGACCCCGTTCGACGACTGTGACGAGCTCGCCTCGTGGTTCTCCGGTGCCGCGCTCGAGCAGGTCGGTCCCTACGGCCTCGGGTGGTACGGCGGGGGCGACGCCATCGCCTTCGGGCGCGAGCAGTCCGTCGCATCCGGTGCCGACGCCGCCGTCTCCGACACGTCGGCCGCCGCACCCGCCCCGGCCCCGGCCGAGGAGGCCGCGCGTGGCGGCGCGGGTCTGGACGCCGGTGCGGTGGGACCGGGGGAGTCAGGGACCAACGTGCAGGAGGTCGGCGTCGACGAGCCCGACCTCATGAAGACCGACGGCAGCCGGCTGTTGGTCGTGCGCGAGGACCGGCTGGTCGTCCTCGACGTGACGGGCAGCGACCCGCGCGAGCTCGGCAGCCTGGAGCTGCCGCCCGGGTCGGCTGGGGAGCTGCTGGTCTCCGGCGACACCGCCCTCGTTCTGGGGACGGCATGGTGGGACGTCCCGCTCGCCGAGGGCGACGGCTCGTCGTCCGTCGAGCCCGGTGCCCCGGGCGTCGGCGGCGACACGCGTATGTCCATGCCGCTGATCGCACCCGGCTCGCCGACCGCCGTCCTCACCACGGTCGACGTCTCCGATCCCGCCGAGCCGCGCCTGGTCCGTACGGACGAGGTCGAGGGCTCGTACATCTCGGCCCGCGAGCACGAGGGCGTCGTCCGGGTCGTCGTCCAGAGCGCACCCGTCCTACCGTTCGTTGTTCCGCAGGGACCGGTGAGCGAGGACGACGCCACGCAGGAGAACCGTCGCGTCGTCGAGCAGGCCCAGGCTCAGGACTGGCTGCCGCAGCGGGTCGAGCGGGACGGCGACGGCCGGGTCACCGGCACCGTGCCGCTGCTCGAGTGCGCGGATGTGAGCCGTCCGGCCGAGCCGTCCGGCATCGGCCTGCTGACGGTGCTCACCGTCGACCTTTCCGCGCCGCAGCCCCCGGCCAGCATCGCGGTCGCCGCGGACGGCGACCAGGTCTACGCCTCGACCGACCGGCTCTACGTCGCGACCACGCGCGGCGGCTGGGCGTGGCCGATGCCGATCGAGGGCGGGGCGGCCTCCTTCGCCCGGCCGGGCGGCGACACCCTCCGTACGCAGGTGCACGCCTTCGACGTGACCGGCCCGGACTCCACCTCGTACGTCGCCTCCGGCGAGGTCGAGGGGTGGCTCATGGGCCGCTGGGCGATGAGCGAGCACGAGGGCCGGCTCCGGGTGGCCACGACGCGCGGCGACCAGTGGGCGGGCGGCGGGTCCGAGCCGGCCACCGACGCCGCCGTCACGGTGCTCGAGGAGTCTGGGGACCAGCTCGTCGCCGTCGGGTCGGTGGGCGGGCTGGGCCGCGGGGAGCAGGTGCGGGCGGTGCGGTGGTTCGGCGACGTAGCGACCGTCGTGACCTTCCGCCAGACCGACCCGCTCTACACCGTCGACCTGTCCGACCCGGCGCAGCCGCGGGTGATCGGTGAGCTCAAGGTGCCCGGCTACTCCGCGTACCTGCACCCTCTGGGCGACGGACTGCTGCTCGGCGTCGGTCAGGACGCGACCGAGGAGGGCCGGACGCTGGGTGTGCAGGTGTCGACCTTCGACCTCTCCGACCTCGCCGCGCCGGTCCGAGTGAGCAACGTGGTCGAGCCTGGGAGCTGGACCGAGGTGGAGGGCGACTCCCGCCAGTTCACCTACCTGCCCTCGCTGCGCACCGCGCTGCTGCCGGTCTCCGGCGACCGCGGCTCGGCGCTGTGGGGCCTCCAGGTCGGGGCGGCCGGCGAGCTGGCCGAGTCCGGGCGCTGGAGCCCCGGGGCCGACGGCTGGATCGTGCGCGCCATCCCGCTCGATGGGGGACGGCTCGCGGTCCTCGACGACGGTCGCGCCGGCAGCACGCTCACGGTGGTCTCGGCCGAAGGGCTGCGCGAGCTGGGGTCGGCGGTGCTCGGTCGAGGGTGAGCGTCCTCACGGCCCGGGCCGCGCGGCCCGGGTGGCGCGCTCACGTCGCGCCTGGCGGGGCGTCCGGTGCGCCGGGCTCCATCAGTGCGCGTGGCGACGGATGCGGTCCATCTCGGCGTCGACCTTGTCCTCCGTGATGGCAGGCGAGTAGACCTCCCACACGTTGAACGCCAGCCCGATGCCCCACCCGAGGATCGGGATCATCGGCCAGAAGAAGCTGGCGCCGGTGGCGTACCAGATGGCGACCAGGAAGAGGTTGACCGTGAGGTAGGCGATGACGTGCGCCTGCAGGTCCCTCTTCGCCTTGACACGCTTCGTGGCGAGCTCGCGCAGCTCCTGCTCGTCGGAGAGCCGCGGGATGCGCTCGAGGTCGGACATCGAAGCCTCCTTCCCTCGTCCCCAGGCTCCGCCTTCACCGGCCCGGCCGGAACGGCCGAAGGTCACTCGGGACACTCCTGGAGGACGGGCTGCGGCGCGGCCCGTCCAGATCGCGGGGTGCGGGCCTCAGAGGTACGACGCCAGGCGGTCGGCCTCGGCGCGCAGTGCGGCCGCTCGCTCGCCCTGGCCCGCAGCGTCGTACGCGTCGGCCGCCTCCCGGCGGCCGTCCACCTCGGCCCGTACGACCGAGGCGACGGCAGACCCGTCCAGGTGACGCCGGGTGGCCTCGGCCCGGCCGAGACCGGCCACCGCCCCGGCGACGTGAGGGCTGGACTGCTCGGCCGGACCGTCCGGTGCGGCCACCGCGCCGGCGTTGTCGACCTCCGCCAGTACGGAGCGGAGCGCGGCGGCCGTACCCCGGTCACGCGCCTTCAGTGCGGCACGGAGATCGGCGCGGAGCCGGTCGAGCAGGTCGTCGTCGCGGGACGGGTCGGCAGGGGTCACGTGCCCGACCCTAGGAGCCGTGATCGAGAGACGCAGCGACGGGCTGCTGCGCTGCGGCCGTCTCTCGATCAGCGCGTCGACGTGGTCGCCGACGACGAGGCCCACGTGCTCCAGTCCCATCCGGTAGACCCGCTGGTGGAACGGCGGGATCAGCTCGATCAGGTCGACGCCCAGCCCGTCCCCCACGGTGACCGGCGCCCGCAGGAGCAGCTTCGAGATCGGCCGGCCGTTCCAGACGTTCTCCAGGTTGCCGGTGCACTGCTCCTCGAGACGGTCGCGCAGGTCCACGTACTCGCGCCACGTCCGCGTGCGTACGGCCACCGCGCTGCTCTCCGCCCGGCGGGTCGGCCCGACCGGTTTCGCCTACGGCCTGGACATGACCGACGAGGTGCTCGAGCTGGCCCGTGCCAACGCGGCGAAGGCCGGCGCCACCAACGTCGAGTTCCTCTGCGGCCGCATGGAGGAGATCCCGCTGCCGGACGAGTCGGTCGACGTCGTCATCTCGAACTGCGTCGTCAACCTCGGCCCGGACAAGGCGGCCGTCCTGGCGGAGGTGCGACGGGTCCTTGTCCCCGGCGGGCGGATCGACATCTCCGACATCGTCGCCGAGGACTCCGTGTCGCCCGGGGAGCGGGCCGAGCGCGGGTCCTGGGTCGGGTGCGTCGCCGCCGGGCTGGAGGTCGGCGAGTACGCGCGGCTGCTCGAGGAAGCCGGCTTCCTCGACCGTCACATCTAGATCACCCACGAGGTGGTCCCTTCCGTATCAGCCCCAATCCTGTCCGCTCGCGGCTGTGGTCCGCCGCGATTCCCCCCACGCCTCCGCGGCCTACGTTGTGGCCACCAGGGGCCAAGAGGGGAGTCAGGAGGCGGGC
>DATHTV010000249.1:0-2473 GCA_035462845.1 Jiangellales bacterium | reverse complement strand
GTCGCTGCTGCTCCGGGGGGGGCTCGTCCTCACCGGCCTGTACGTCGCCTGGATCGTCGCCGTGCTGGTCGCAGCGTGGCCCGTGGCGCGGTCGGCCGGCACGCCGGTCGACCGCGCCACCGCGTTGTCGCTCGTGGCCGTGCTGCTCGCCCTGGTGCCGATGCACGTGCTCTTCCCGTACGCGCTGGCGAGCGGCCCTCAGCACGCGCTATGGCTGCTCGCGGGGCTCGTGGCGGCGGCCCGAGCCGGCGGCCGAACGGGGTCAGAGGCGCGAGCGGAAGCGTGAGGGCTCGATCCGTGCCATGACCCGGGCCGGGCACCCCGCCACGACGGTGAAGGGCGGGACGTCGTGTGTCACCACGGCGCGGGCCCCGACGACCGAGCCGCGCCCGATGCGGACCCCGGGCAGCACGCAGCAGCGTGTCCCCAGGAAGACCTCGTCCTCCACGACCACCGGGCGGGGCGACACCCCCGGCCGACCGTCGTGGTCGGTCACCACGGCCCAGGGGCCGACGTCCACGTAGCGCCCGATGCTGACCAGCCGCTCCGCGTCGAGCACCGCCCCGTAGTTCACGTGGCTGCCGTCACCGAGGGCGAGCCGCGCGCCCGGACCCGTCCGGAGCTCCACCGGCGACACGACCGACCGCACCGTGACGCGGGAGCCCAGCACCATGGAGCCGGCGTTGCGGATGTACGGCCGGCCGACGGTGCGGGGGCGCCGGCCGACGTGGTCGACGCCGCGCAGCCGCCAGCGCGCTCCGACCCTGGCGGCGAGGTAGTCGCGCGCCTTGCCGGCCAGGACGCCGGGCGGCAGCCTACGGTCCCGCAGCAGCGACGCGATCGGTGTCATGGCGTCACGCTCGTCGGCCCGCCGACCGCTGTGGCGGAGCGCCGGGCGGGATGCAGGTCGACCGCGGGGCAGCCTCCGACCACGGTGCCCGCGGGCACGTCGTGCGTCACCACGGCACCCGCCCCGACGACCGCGTCGTCGCCGATGGTGACGCCGGGCAGCACGACGGAGTGGGCACCGAGGAGCACCCGGTCCCCGATGACCACCGGCTCCGGCGCGGGCCGGTGCTCACGGTCGAGGACGTCGTGGAACCGCGTGTCGAGGACGAGGCTGAACCTCCCGACCACCACGTCCCGCCCGATCAGGACCCGGGAGTGCGAGGACATGCTCACGCCGGCGTGCACCACGGTGCAGGCGCCGATCTGCAGCAGCCCCCCGGGCCCGCACCCCAGCTCCACCGGCACGGGCCGCGAGATCAGCCGGACGCCCGGCCCCAGGACGACCCGGCCGTGCGCGACGCACCGCGGTCGCCCGTCGAGGACGACGCCGGGTCCCACCACCACCCGGCGCCCGAGCCGGTGGCCGAGCCACACTCGTGGGCGCGTCACCGCAGCGCCCCGACCGGCAGCGCGAAGGCGTCCCGGAACTGCGTGCCGTTGGCGCCGAGCGTCATACCGTCCTCCAGGGTCATGGAGTTGGGGTCCACCCAGCTCCAGAGGAACGCGACGGCCCCGTTGAGCCCAGCCGGGACGGCCACGGTGGCCAGGTGGTCGAACAGCTCCTGGTTCCAGCGGTCCGACACCGGGAACCCGGCGTTGAACCACCCGTACTCCGTGCCCAGGACGGGGACCTCGTCGACGTGCTGCCCGATCTCTGCGACCCACTCGTCGAGGGTGTCGCCGCAGAAGCACTCCTCGTCGTTGGCGTAGCGGTGGTTGGCGACGAGGAGCTGCGGGTCGCCACCGAGAAGCCGGCCGTCGACGGCGAGGAGGCGCCGCACCGGCCCGACGGCGAGCGACCAGCTGAACCCGGGCGTGTCCACCACGAGGACGCCCCGCCAGGCGAGGTCCTCGCGCCAGAAGGTGAGCAGGTCCGTCATGGCTCCGGACCAGCTCGGCCAGTCGTCGAGCGCCGGTTCGTTGACGGGCTCGATCATGACCCCGGGCCGGTCGCCGACCAGGCCGGCCACGTCGGCCATCATGCTGAGGAGCCGCTGCGACCAGCCGGCGTCGGTGAGGTCCTGCTCGTCCGGCCACCAACCCAGCAGCACGACGAGCCCCGCCCGGTGCGCGGAGTCCAGGACCTGCTCCAGGCGCCGCAGGTACCCCTGCTTGCCGCCGAGCCCGTAGACGTCGTCCACGTACGGCCCAGGACCGAGCGGGACACGGACGAGGTTGATCCCGGCCCGACGCATCTCCTCGAAGGCCGCGTCCCTGGACCGGAACGACCGCTCGGTGTACTCGAGCACCGCGGGGTCGGGCCCACCGTCGTCGGCGGCGTAGAACGGCAGCAGGTAGTCGGCCGCACCGGCGACGACGAACCGCTCCCCGCCGGCCTCGCGCAGCACGGTCCCTTGCACGACCAGGTGGGGGACCTCGTCTGTTCCACGCGGTGCGGACGCGAGGTCGCGAGCCGCGCCGGGAGCCACCGAGAGTGCGGCGAGTGCGAGCACGAGGAGGACCA
>DATHTV010000248.1:0-11512 GCA_035462845.1 Jiangellales bacterium | reverse complement strand
CGTGCACCACGCAGTACCGGAGCACCCGGATCTCGGCCGTGTCGGGGTCGGTCTCCACGACGGCGGCGTGCATGCCGCTCGCGAAGGTCGAGCGTGGCGGTGAGTAGAAGTCGGTCGCCTCCAGGCCCGGCTCGTCACCCTCGTCCACCGGCGGCCGGCTCAGGTCCGCCGTGCCGGCGTACTGCGTGGTGCACGACTGCGGGACGCTGGTGAACCCGATGATCGTGCAGGGCCAGATCCACGGCGGGGTCGCCCAGGGGGTGGGCGGGGCCCTCTACGAGCGGATGGCCTACGACGAGTCCGGCCAGCTGCTCAACGCCTCGTACATGGACTTCCTCATGCCGTACGCGACGGAGGTCCCGCACGTCGAGACGGACCACCTCGAGACGCCGTCGCCGCTGAACCCGCTCGGCATCAAGGGTGCCGGGGAGGCGGGGGTGATCCCCGGCATGGCCGTGATCGCCGCGGCCGTCGAGGACGCCGAAGGGTTCCGGATCTCTCGGATGCCCATCTCGCCGAGCGAGCTGCACCACCTGCGGCTGCGCCACGCCGCCGGGGAGATCCCGTCGCTGCGGCGGCGCACCGGCCGTACCGACCCCGAGGACAGCGAGGCCCCCGCATGAAGGTCACCGGCAACGCCGTGCTCAACGCCCCGCGGGAGCGGGTCTGGGCGGCGCTCAACGACCCGGCCGTCCTGGTCCGGACCATCCCGGGGTGCCACCGGCTGGAGACGGTCGGGGAGGACGCCTACCGGATGACCGTGTTCGCCGGGGTCGCATCGATCAAGGGGACCTACCAGGGCGAGGTGCGGCTGACCGAGCAGGTCCACCCGGACTCCTTCCTGCTGCGGGCGGCCGGCGCGGGCGCTCCCGGCACCGTGAGCGCCGACGTGCGCGTCACGCTGGCCGCCGACGGCGGGACGACCCTGCTCGGCTACGAGGCCGACGCCGTGGTGGGCGGCATGATCGGAGGGGTCGGCCAGCGGGTCCTCGCCGGCGTCGCGCGCAAGACGGCGGGCGAGTTCTTCCAGGCCGTCGACGACGTGCTCACCGGCCGGGCCGGGGTCGCAGGGCCCCCGGCCGGGACGACCCGGGCCGCGGGGGTGGTCCCGGTCCCCTCCCCGGCGGCCGGCGAGGAGGAGCCGGTCCCAGCCGGAGGGGCCGTGTACGAGGCGCCGGCTCCACCGCCCCGGGCCGGGCGCCCGGGTGGGGAGTTCGGGCTCGGCGTCCTGGTGGGCGCGGCGATCGCGCTGGCCGGAGCCGTCGTCGGCGGCTGGGTCGCCGGCCGGCGCCGGTAGGAGGACATGCATGACAACTCCCACCGGATTTCCGCTCCGGCTCGTCGAGTCCTGACCCGGAGGTCGAGATGCAGGTGCTCACCGCCGCCGCCGTCCAGGTGGCCGCACGAACGGAGCCGCTGTCCCGCGACTCGATCCGGGGCAACGTCCAGCACGCCGCGGACTGGGTCAGGCGCTGCGTCGAGTCGAGCGGCGCGGACCTCGTCGTGCTGCCCGAGAGCGTCACGACCGGCTTCTCGCCCGGCTGCGGCCCGGCGGAGCTGTGGGACCTGGTCGGCCCGGTCGACGGCCCGGCCGCCGACCCGCTGCGCGAGGCCGCCCGCGACCTCGGCGTCCACCTCGCCTGGGGAGCGTACGAGCCGGGGCCCACGCGTGGCGTGGTGTTCAACGCGGCCGTGCTCGCCGGGCCCGGCGGGGACGTCCTCGGGGTGTACCGCAAGACACACCCCTTCTGCACCGAGCTCCGTTCGCGGGGCGGCTGGGTGACGCCCGGCGACGAGGTCTGCGTGGTCGAGACGGACCTCGGGCGGATCGGCATGGTCATCTGCTTCGACGGCGACTACCCCGAGCTGGCCCGGATCACCGCGGTCCGGGGGGCGGAGGTGTTGCTGCGCCCGTCGGCGCTGCTGCGGTCCGCCGACATCTGGGAGCTGACCAACCGGGCGCGGGCCTACGACAACCACGTCTACGTCGTCGGCGCCAACTGCACCGGCAGCGACCCCGCGGGCACGCTGTACTTCGGGAACTCCATGATCGTGACCCCGGTGGCCGAGGTGGTGGCACGGGCGGCCACGCACGAGTGCTGGGTCTCGGCGCGGCTCGACCCGGCGACCGCGATGGCGTCGCTCACCCCGGGCTCCAGCGTGCCGCAGGTCTTCGACCACCTCGCCGACCGCAACCTCGACCTGATCCGCCGCTACGCCGACGACCTGGTCCGGCCGGCGCGGACCGCCTTCCCGCACCCGCAGCCGCGGGGAGAGGTCGTCGACTGAGGCCGCCGCTCCTGCTCCCGGGTGCAGCACCGTCCCGCGCGGGTAAGCATGGTGCCGTGTCCCTCGAGCGAGCCCTCCGTACGGTCCGCGACGCCCCGTTCGTCGTGGACGCGTTGCGGGCGGCCGACGACCTCGCGGCGGCCGCGGCACGTGACCGTTCCACGGCCGCGGTCACCTCGCTCGTCCGGGCGGTGCACGACCCCGACGACGAGCTGACGGCCGTCGCCGCAGTCCACGCGCTCGCCCGGGTCTTCGACGACGCCGCCGACGCCGAGCTCTCCGACCTGCTCTCCCACCCGCGCCCGTTCCTGCGGGAGCACGCGGCGTGGGCCCTGTCCGCCCGGCTGCCCCGGCTGGACGCGGTGGGCCGGCTGGTGGCGGTCGTGGCCGGAGGCGGCTTCCCCGGCGTGCTCGCCCAGCGGACCCTCGAGCGCTGGTCGTACTCGGCCCCCGACCACGTGGCCCTCGCGCTCGAGGGTGCTCTCGCCCTGCCGCAGGACCCGGCGGCGCGGGCTCGCCTGGTCGAGACGCTGGGCCTCGTCCCCGGCCCGGTGGCGGCCCGCGCGGTCCGGCACGTCGCCGCCGCCGGCGGCGAGCCCCCGGTGGCGCGGCGGGCCGCCGTGGCGGGCCGGGGGGACCGGCGCGGGGATCCGCGGGCCGCGGAGCTGGTCCGGGACCTCGCGGGAGGTGGCGGTGAGCTGGCGGCGGTCGCCCGGCTGGCCGCGTACGATCTCGGACTCGGTCCGGTGGAGGCGCCCCCCGCGACGAGCGGGCTGTCGGTCGCCCAGCTGTTCCTCCACGCCGACCTGGACCACGAGCTCACCCGGGCCGGCACCGGGGACAACGGCGGGATCGCCACGTTGCTGGTCCGACTCGGCGACGCCCTGGTGGCGGCCGGGGCGGAGCGGGTCCTCACCCTGTCCCGCGGGTCGGCGGCCGCCGCCGCGGACTCCCTCGGGGGACCAGCCGAGGGCCACCTCCTGGTGCCGGTACCGCTCACCGGCGACCTGGTCCCCGCCCCGCAGGCGTGGCCGCTCCGGGTCGCCGTCCGGCGCGGGCTGCGCCGCGCCCTGACCGCCCACGGCCGGGTGGACGTGGTCCACCTGCGGATGGCCGACGTCGGCAGCATGGCCGCCGCCGAGGTCGCGGCCCAGCTGGGCATCCCGGTCGTGTTCACGCTGGCACCCGACCCGCACGCGGTCATCCACGCCCTGGACATGGCCGGCGCGCTGACCCGGGAGGGCTTCGGCGGCGTCGACGAGGTCGAGCACTACTGGTTCCGGGCACGGCTGGTGCAACGGCTCGCCGCCGCGGCGTCGCACACGGTGCTGTTCCCCCGCCCCGAGCTCCGCCATGACCTGCGCGAGCTGCTCGGGGTCGACGTCGACGCGGAACCACGACGGCACACCGTGGTCCCGGAGGGCATCGACCTGGCGGTGACGGAGGCCGCCGAGACGGCGGACACGACGCCGTCCGACGGTGCCCGTCCACCGGCGGCCCAGGAGCTCGTCGCGCTGCTCGCCGGCCTGCCCGCGGAGCGGCACGGCCTGCCCGTGCTGATCACGGTCGGCCGCCTGCACCGGGTCAAGGGGATGGCCTCGGTGGTGCGGGCCTGGGCAGGCGACGACGAGCTGCGCGCGCGCTGCAACCTGGTGATCGTCGGTGGGGACCTCGACGACCCCTCTGCCGACGAGCAGGCCGAGCTGGACCGCATCCACGACGTCCTCGCCGCGCCGGGAGCTGCCGGGCTCGTCCTCGCCGGTCACCGCCCGAACGCGGTCGTCGCGGCGTGGCTGCGCGCCGTGCACGTCGGCGCCGGCGCGGTCCTCGCCCCGGGTGGGGCGTACGTCTGCGGCAGCCTCAAGGAGGAGTTCGGGATCGCGCTCCTCGAGGCCCTCGCCGCCGGCCTGCCGGTGGCGGCACCGCGGGGCGGCGGCCCAGCCACGTACGTGGAAGAGGGCGTGACCGGCGTGCTCGTCGACACCACGTCGGTGACCGAGATCGCCCGCGGGGTCCATGCCGTGCTGGACCTGGCCGCCGCGCCGGAGGCGGCGGACGGGGCACGGCGAGCCCGCGATCTGGTACGCGAGCGGTTCACGGTCGAGGGCATGGCGAGCACGCTGATGGGCGTGTACGCGGGTCTCACCGTCCCGGCAGCCGGCTGACCGGCCGCACCGATGACCCTGCTGGTGATCAGTCCGGACTACGCCTCGCACGTCCTGCCGCTGGCCACCCTGGCGACCGCGTGGCGGCGGGCCGGTGACCGGGTGGTCTTCGCGACCGGTCCCGCCACGCACTCCGTCGTGACCGCCTTCGGCTACGAGCGGTGCGACCTGAGCCTCGGGCGCGGGTCGAACCCGGGGGTGATCCGGGTGGAGCAGCAGCAGCCGGGGGAGGACGAGGCGCTCCGTGGGTTCTTCGAGGCCACCCGGCGGGGGATGGTCGAGACGCTGCGCTACCAGGCCGACGCACGCGGGAGCGACCTGCTCTGGGAGCCGGTGGCCAGGGCGGGCGAGGTGCTGCGCATCGTCGACCGGGTGCGCCCCGACCACGTGCTGGTCGACCACCTGGCCTTCAGCGCCCGGCTCGGGCTGACCACCGCCGGCGTGCCCCACGGCGACGTGGTGCTCGGGCACCCGACGGCGCTGCCGGTGGGGGCGGAGGTCTACGGCTACCCGGTCTCGTGGCCGGCGGCCTTCCGACCGGAACCGGACGCCCTCGCCGCGCTGCACGAGCGCTGCCGGGCGGTCCGGGACGAGTTCACCGACCGGTGGAACGCGGCGGCCGCCGCTCTCGGGTCGGCCGAGACGGTCCCCGACGCCTTCGCCGCCCACGGCGACGCCGTGCTGCTCAACTACCCGGCCTTGCTGCACGACCCGGCCCGGACCGCGATGCTGCCGTTCGGGCACACCTTCCTGGGCTCCGCGGTGCGGGACGAGAAGGCCCCTGCGGACGTGCGCCGCTGGCTCGACGTCGACAGCCGGGACCCGGTGGTGTACGTCAGCCTCGGCAGCTTCCTGTCCGCCCGGGGTGACGTCCTCGCCCGCCTGGTCGAGGCGCTGCGGCCGTTGCCGGTGCGCGTCGCACTGGCCGCCGGCTCCACGGACCCGGGGTCCCTCGGCGACGTGCCGCCGACGTGGCTGCTGCGCGAGCACCTGCCGCAGGTGGCGGTCCTTCGGCGCGCCGCCGTGGCGGTCACCCACGGGGGCAACAACAGCGTCACCGAGGCGCTGGCCTGCGGTGTCCCGATGGTCCTCCTGCCGTTCTCCACCGACCAGTTCGCCGGGGCGGCCGCCGTGGAGCGGTCCGGGCTGGGGGAGGCCCTCGACCCCAACGCCGCCGGCCCCGCCGAGCTCCGCGGGGCGGTCGGTCGCGTGCTCACCGGTGACGGCCGCCTCGCCGCGCAGGCGCTCGCCGGCATGCTGCGGGCACACCCCGGCCCGGAGCTGGCCCGGGCGGCGGTGCCGCCCGCCTGACCGCTCGCACCGGCACCGCCCGGCGCCGTCGTACGAAGCAGGAGCCGAGCCGTCGGCAACACTCGCCGACGTGGCCACTCCACCCCGCCGGTTGACTGCGCGCATGCCGCCGCCCCGCATCCGCGTAGGCATCGACACCGGCGGGACCTTCACCGACGTGGTCGCCGTCGACGAGCAGACCGGGCAGGTCGTCACGACCAAGACGCCGTCGACGCCGGCGGACCCGGCCGAGGGGTTCATGACCGGCCTGCGCAAGGTCCTCGACCTGCTCGGGCTCGCACCCGACGCAGTCAGCGCCGTCAGCCACGGCACGACCGTGGCGACCAACGCCCTCCTGCAGGGCGACGTCGGCGACCTGGGGTTCGTCACGACCGAGGGCTACCGCCACCTGCTGGAGATCGCCCGCCAGTCGGTGCCGGACGGCTACGGGAACAGCTACTTCTGGGTCAAGCCGCCGCGGATCGTCCCCGCCCACCTCGTACGGACGGTGCGCGGGAGGCTGGCCGCCGACGGCAGCGAGATCCGCGCCCTCGACGAGGCGGACGCCGTGGCCGCGGCGCGGTTCCTCCGGGACCGCGGGGTCGGCGCGGTCGGCGTGTGCTTCCTTCACTCCTACGCCGACCCCCGGCACGAGCGGCTGATGCGCGAGGTGCTGGAGCGCGAGCACCCCGAGGCGGTCGTCTCGATCTCCAGCGACGTCCTCCGCGAGTACCGCGAGTACGAGCGTGCCGTCACCACGCTCGTGGACGCTGCGGTCAAGCCGCGGATCCGCCGGTACGTGGAGACGATCGCGGGCCGTCTCTCCTCCCACGTCGCCGGTGAGCCGGGCGGGCCGCGGCGGCTGCCCTTCTACGTGATGAAGTCCAACGGGGGGGTGCTGTCGGCCGAGGAGGTGGTGCACCAGCCGGTCACCACCGTCCTGTCCGGCCCGGCCGCGGGGGCGCTCGGCGCCGCGGTGGTCGCCCGCCACGCGGGCCACGCGGACGTCCTCACGCTCGACGGCGGCGGCACGTCCACCGACGTCGCCGTGGTGCAGGGCGGCCGCCCGGCCCTCACCACCGAGGGCAGCGTCGGTGCGTACCCGAGCAAGATCCCGATGATCGACGTGGTCACCGTGGGGGCCGGCGGGGGGTCGGTGGCGTGGACCGCGCCGGACGGCACCCTCAAGGTCGGGCCGCGCTCCGCGGGGGCCGATCCGGGGCCGCTGTGCTACGGCACCGGGGGGACGGAGCCGACCGTGACCGACGCGCACCTCGTCCTCGGGCGCATCCCGGCGCACCTGCTCGGTGGCGAGATCCTGCTCGACGTCGAGGCATCGCGTCGCGGGCTGGCCGGACTCGCCGGGCGGCTCGGCCTCGACCTGCGCTCCTGCGCCCTCGGCGTCCTCGAGATCTCCGCCTGGAACCAGGCCAACGCCCTGCGGCAGGTCACGGTCCGCCGGGGCCTCGACGTCCGCGACTTCACGATGGTGACCTTCGGCGGCTCCGGCTCGCTGCTGGCGTGCCGCCTGGTCGACGTCCTCGGGATGCAGGGCGTCCTGGTGCCGCCGGACCCGGGCAACCTGTCCGCGTACGGACTGCTCACCGTGGACGTCCGCATCGACTACGTGCGCACGGCGGTCAGCCGTCACTCCGACCTCGACCCGGCGCGGGTGCAGTCCCTGCTGGAGGGACTGCAGACGGAGGCCGACGCTGCCCTGGCCCGGGAGGGGTTCGCCCCCGACCGGCGACGATTCGCCCGCAGCGCCGACCTGCGCTACCTCGGCCAGGCCTACGAGGTCCGGGTCGACGTGCCCGCCGGGCCGGTCACCGGCGCCCTCGTCGACGGTGTCGCGGAGGTCTTCCACGACGCCCACCGGTCGCTGTACGGCTACGACTTCCGCGGCGACGCGCGGCAGGAGGTGGAGTGGGTGAACCTCCGGGTGACGGGCGTGGGACCGATCCCCACTCCGCAGGTCCGCGAGGTCCCTCGCGGGCACGGCGCCGAGCAGGCCCGGACGGGGACCCGGCGGGTCTGCTTCGAGGACTGGGTCGGGGCGGCGACGTACGACCGGGCCCGGCTGGGGGCCGGTGACGTGGTCACCGGGCCCGCCGTCCTCGAGGAGTACGGCTCCACCGTCCCGGTCCACCCCGGGTTCCGGGCCCAGGTCGACCCGTACGGCAACCTGGCGGTCACGCCATTCGCAGCGGTCACACCGGTCACGCCGGTCGGGGCGGTCGGGGGTGGGGCCAGGTGACCGGCGCCCGGCCCGGTGGCCAGGGGGACCCGGCGGTCGACTGGGTGGCGCGGCCGTACCGACTCACCCCGCCGGGCACCCGGGCCGACCCCGTGCTCGTCGAGGTGGTGGCCGGCTACCTGACCTCCGTGGAGGCGGAGGTCGAGACGGCGATCGGCCGGACGAGCCGGTCGCCGATGATCCGGGACGCCCACGACTACCGGGCGGGCATCCACGACCGGCACCTGCGCAAGCTCACCGGCCGGTCCTACAGCGCGCTCGTCCACCCGGTCGTGCGCGACCACCCGGTCGAGACGATGCGGCCTGGCGACGTGTTCTTCCACAACGACGTCTACCTCTCCGAGGGCGGCATCGGGCACCTGCCCGACCTCTGCGTGACCGCACCGGTCTTCCACGACGGCGGCGACGGGCCGCGGGTGGTGGCGTTCGTCCAGGCCTTCGGGCACCACGACGACATCGGCGGCTCGGTGCCGGGGTCGATGCCCTCGCACGCCACCAGCGTGTTCGAGGAGGGCCTGATGGTGCCGCCGATCCGGCTGTGGGAGCAGGGTGTGCCCAACGCCGCTGCCCTGACCATCATGACCCGCAACTCCCGGATGCCGGAGTCCCTCGCGGCGGACCTCGACGCCGAGTGCGCCGCGTGCACGATGGGGGCCCGCCGGCTGGCCGAGATCTTCGACCGGTACGGCGCCGACCGGGTCGAGGCCTGCTTCGACGCGATCCTGGACCGGACCACCGAGACCTTCCGGCACGAGCTGCTCGGGCGCATCCCCGACGGCGAGTACGTCTGGGAGGACTACGCCGAGCACGACGGCGTCGACCCGCCGCGGCTGCACCGCCAGCGCATCACGCTCACCAAGACCTCCTCCGACGCCGGCGGTGCGGACGCCCGGCTGGTCGTCGACTTCACGGGGACGGGTCCGCAGGCGCGCGGCCCGATCAACCACAGCGGCGACCGGGCCGAGGGGGCGTTCCTCAAGAAGTGGCTGGCCCCCATCCTGCGCAACCTCGCGGACAGCCCGGAGCGGATGGCCGAGCTCGACGTCAACGAGGGCGTGGTACCGCTCGTCGAGATGCGTTTCCCCCCGCCCGGGACGCTGCTGACACCGGTCTTCCCGGCACCGACGAACGCCCGCACCTTCGTGATCCTGCGGCTGCTGGGCGTGCTCGCGGGCGTCCTGGCCAAGGCGGTCGACGGCCGGATGCCGGCGGACCAGGAGACCATCCGCTACACCGGGGTGTACGGCGAGGACCCCGAGGGCCGGCCGTACCTCATGCGCGAGGTGCTCGGCGGCGGGTCGGGCGGCCGGCCCTACGCCGACGGCGAGGACACCGTCCACGTGGTCCCGGACTCGCGCAACCTGCCGACGGAGTTCACCGAGTCGCGGTTCCCGCTCGTCGTCGAACGGCTGGGACTGGCGGTGGACAGCGGTGGGCCGGGCCGGTTCCGGGGTGGCCTCGGCTACGAGAAGCACATCCGGATGCTGCGCGACGCGAGCTTCATGTCCATCGCGGACCGGTCGATCCTGTCCTGCTGGGGGGTCCGCGGCGGCCGAGCCGGCCGTCCCTTCCAGGTCACGGTCGACCCGGGCGGCCCGGCCGAGCGGGAGGTCGACGCGCTCGCGGACGCCGAGCCCGTCCGGGCGGGGGAGGTCATCCGGATCCGCACGACGGGAGGCGGCGGCTGGGGCGACCCACTGGACCGGCCGTACGACGAGGTGGCCTGCGACGTCCGGTGGGGCAAGGTCTCCCTCGACGGCGCTCGCGCCGACTACGGCGTGGTCGCCGACGGCAGCCCTGACGCGCCGGTGGTGGACGTCGCCGCCTCCGACGCGCTCCGCGCTCGCCGGCGCGCCTCACGTACCGAGCCGGCGCCGTTCTTCGACCGCGGGCCGGGGTACTCACGGCTGTCCGGCGGGGCCACCTCCGCGGACGTCGACTGGCTCTGACCCGGCGCCCCGCGACCCTCGGGGCGGACGCCGTCGTGCCGCCCGAGGTGGCACGATCGCCGGATGTCCACCGTCGTACCCCTGGCACCGCAGCCGGCTGCGCCGGGCCTCCCCGGCGACGAGGAGCGCCGCCGCGGGCTACGCCGGATGAAGTCGGTGTCGGGCGGGCTGCTCGTGCTGGCCGCCGTGGTCTACGTCGTGGCCCGACGGGCCGAGGACGCCGGGGCGCCGGGCTGGGTGGGCTTCGTCCGGGCCGCCGCCGAGGCCGGCATGATCGGCGGCCTGGCCGACTGGTTCGCCGTGACCGCGCTCTTCCGCCGGCCGCTGGGGCTCCCCATCCCGCACACGGCCCTGATCCCCGCCCGCAAGGACGCCCTCGGCGCGTCGCTGGGGGACTTCGTGGGCGGCAACTTCCTCGCCGAGGACGTGGTCCGCGCCCGGGTTCGCCAGGCCGGCGTCGCGGGCCGGGTCGGGGCGTGGGTCGCCGTCGAGCCGCACGCCGAGCGGGTCGTGGCCGAGGCGGCCGTCACGGTTCGGGGTGCGCTGGAGGTGCTCCGCGACGAGGACGTCCAGGAGCTGCTGGAGCGCACCCTGCTGCGCCCGCTGGCCGAGGCGCCCGTCGGCCCGCCCCTGGGCCAGCTGCTCGGCCGCGTGGTCGAGGACGGCTCCCACCACGGCCTCGTGGACCTCTCGGTGGACGAGCTGCGGCGCTGGCTGGTGGTGAACCGCTCGGTGGTCGTCAACGTGGTGGCCGCCCAGGCTCCGGCCTGGTCGCCGCGCCTGCTCGACGACGTCGTGGCCGGGCGCGTGCACGCCGAGCTGCTGCGCTTCGTCGAGGAGGTCGGCCGCGACCCAGACCACTCGTTCCGGCGTGCCGTCGACCGGTTCCTCGGGCAGGTCGCCCTGGACCTCCAGCACGACGTGGACACCATGCGCCGTGCGGACGAGCTCAAGGACCGCCTGCTCGAGCGCGACGACGTGCGCGAGGCCACCCGGAGGGTGTGGGCCAGCGTCCGCCGTGTCCTCGTCGACGCGGTCGGCGACCCGGGCAGCGACCTGCGCCGGCGAGCGGTGCTGGGCCTGCAGACCCTCGGTCGCCGGGTCGTCGAGGACGACGAGCTCCGCCGCAAGGTCGACGGCTGGCTGGAGCAGGCGGTCGTGCACGTGGCCACCAACTACCGTGACGAGCTCACCGCCGTCATCTCCGACACGGTGCGCCGCTGGGACGTCGACGAGACGACTCGCAAGATCGAGTTGCAGGTGGGGCGGGACCTCCAGTTCATCCGGGTCAACGGGACGCTGGTCGGCGCCCTCGTCGGGGTGGTGATCCACGGCGTGTCCGTGTGGCTCCTGTGACACGCGGATGTTCACGACACGCCGCCGGCGAGCCCGCTCGCCGCGGCGTGTCGTGAACATCCGGCGGGGCCGGAGGCCCGGCGCGCCCAGTCAGCCCCGGCTGATCACGACCTCGGTCGCCGGGTCGTACGGGACCTGCGGCGCCGCGTCGACCACCAGGTCCGCTCGCTCCGCGGTCCGCTCGTGGGCCAGGAGCGCCTCCTCCT
>DATHTV010000247.1:0-11974 GCA_035462845.1 Jiangellales bacterium | reverse complement strand
CGGCCGTGCAGCCGGCTCCGGCGCCCGCGCCGGCACCGCAGGTGGTTCGGCCGCCCGCACCCCAGGCGCCGGCACCGGCTCCGGCGCCGCCAGGCGGCTCCGGCGGCGGCGCTCCGCCCACCGGTGGCGGGGACGACGATGACGACGACGATGACGGCGACGACGATGACGGCGACGACGACTGAGCGGAGGTCCCCCTGAGCACCGCGGGAGGTGGCCCCGGGCTGCGGGCCGGCGTCGCGGAGGCGCTGCGCTCGGTCCGGGCACGGGTGCTGGGCTGGGCGCTGCTGCTGACGGTGGCCGGCCTGGTCGTCGCCGGGGTCTCCGCCTACGCCCTGCAGTCGGCCCAGGTCGACGAGCGGGTCGACGCGAACCTGGCGCAGGAGGTGGCGGAGTTCCGCGAGCTGGCCGAAGGCGAGGACCCCTCGACCGGTGAGTCGTGGACCAGCCTGCGCGAGCTGATGCTCGAGAGCCTCCGGCGGCAGGTGCCGGACACCAACGAGACCCTGCTGGCCCTCGTCGACGGGCGGGTCGCCTTCGTCCCGCCTGATCCCCGGCCCATCGCGCTCGAGCGGGACCCGGCGGCGGTCGAGGAGCTCGCCGGGACCCTCGCCGCGGGATACGGCGAGCTCACCAGCGACGGGGAGCGGGTCCGGTACGCCGCAGTCCCCGTCCGGGTGGCCGGTGACGACGCGCGCGGCGTGTTCGTGGCCGCCTACCTGGCCGACCGGGAGCGCGCCGAGCTGGTGGCGCTGCTCCGGACGTACGCCTTCGCGGCCGCCGTCACGCTGCTGCTGGTGGCCGCGGTCGGGTGGGTCGCGGCGGGGCGCCTGCTGCGGCCGATCAGCCTGCTGCGGGAGGCCTCCCAGCGGATCGGCGAGAACGACCTCTCCCAGCGCATCCCCGTCGGCGAGGGCGACGACGACCTGACCGAGCTCGCCCGCACGTACAACGCGATGCTCGACCGCCTGCAGGACGCCTTCGCCGCCCAGCGGCGCTTCCTCGACGACGCGGGGCACGAGCTGCGCACGCCCGTGACCATCGTCCGCGGCCACCTGGAGCTGATGGACGAGGAGGACCCCGGCGACGTCCGGGAGACGAGGGCCCTGGTCATCGACGAGCTGGACCGGATGGCCCGCCTCGTGGACGACCTGTCGACGCTGGCCAAGTCGGAGCGCCCGGACTTCCTCCACCTCGACGAGGTCGAGGTCGGCTCGCTCACCGACGACGTGCTCGACAAGGTGCGCGGGCTCGGCGAGCGGGACTGGACCCTCGACGGCCGGGGCGAGGCGCTGGTCCGGGCCGACCCACAGCGGCTCACCCAGGCCCTCGTCCAGCTCGCCGCCAACGCGGTCGCCCACAGCGAGCCCGGCTCTCAGATCGGGCTGGGGTCGTCGGTCGACGGCAGGGTGCTGCGTTTCTGGGTCCGGGACACGGGGACCGGGATCCCCGCAGACGAGCTGCCCCGGATCTTCGAGCGGTTCCACCGGGGTGACGGCCACGACCGCGCCGAGGGCTCCGGCCTGGGCCTGGCGATCGTCCAGGCGATCGCCGAGGCCCACGGCGGCCGGGTCGTCGTGGTCTCGGCCCCCGGCGCGGGGGCCACGTTCACCCTCGAGCTCCCTCTCGTCAGCGTCCGCACCGTTCCCGCCGCCACCCGACGACTGGAGGTCCGGGCGTGAGCCGAATCCTGATCGCCGAAGACGAGGAGCGGATCTCCGCCTTCGTCGACAAGGGCCTCCGGTCCAACGGGTTCACCACGACCGTCGTCCAGGACGGGCAGAGCGCCTACTCGCGTGCCGTGACCGGCGAGTTCGACCTCATGGTCCTGGACATCGGGCTGCCGCTCATGGACGGCTTCACGGTCTTGCGCCGGCTCCGCCAGGCCCACAACGCCATGCCGGTCGTGATCCTCACCGCCAGGGACTCGGTGTCGGACACCGTGGCCGGGCTGGAGGGCGGGGCGGACGACTACGTGGCCAAGCCGTTCCGGTTCGAAGAGCTCCTCGCGCGGATCCGGCTGCGGGTGCGGACCGAGCGCGGCCCCGAGGTCACCGTGCTCAGGCAGGGCGACTTCTCGCTCGACCTGCGCACCCGGCGCGCGGCCGTCGGAGGCCGGACGGTCAACCTCTCCGCCAGGGAGTTCGCCCTCGCCGAGACCTTCCTGCGCAACCCCGGCCAGGTGCTGTCACGCGAGCAGCTGCTGAGCCACGTCTGGGGCTACGACTTCGACCCGGCGTCCAACATCGTCGACGTCTACGTGCGCTACCTCCGGCGCAAGCTGGGCTCCGACCGGATCTGCACGGTGCGCGGGATGGGCTACCGGCTCGAGTCCTGACCACCGTCCACGGCGCCCTTGGCGATCCCGGCGTCCCCGGCGTCCTGGGCCTCCGCGCGGCGGCGCACGAGCTCCGCGGCGGTGCGGCTCGCGGCCGCGACGGCCTCGGCGTCGCCGCCGGCCCGGCCGGCCGCCAGGCCGACGAGGAACGTGGTGACCGGTGCTGCGGGCCGGGCGACCCCGTGGGCGGCGTCGCGGGCGAGGTCGAGCACCGCCTGCGCGTCGACTTCCGCCGGGTCGAGCCCGAGCGCCTCGGCCAGCTCCTGAACCCATTCCTTGAGCACCCGGCCACGCTAGTGGACGCGGCGGCCCGCGTACGGGCGGCGGCGGCGCTCGGTCAGCGCGGCACGACCCGGTAGCGGCGGTGCCGCAGGGCCTGGTTGCGGTCCCTGGCCCCGCTGAGCCGCAGCGGGTCCACGGTGCCGGTCACGACCCCCTCGGCCTCGCCGAGCGCCGCGACGGCCACTCCCATCGGGTCGACGAGCATGCTGCACCCGCAGTAGGCACGGCCGCACTGCGCCGCCGCGGCCACGTACGCGGTGTTCTCGATCGCCCGGGCGCGCAGCAGGGTCGACCAGTGGTCCTCCTTGAGCGGACCGGCCACCCAGGCGGCGGGCACGACCAGCAGGTCGGCACCCGCGTCGACGAGCGCGCGCGCCTGCTCGGGGAAGCGCAGGTCGTAGCACGTCATGAGGCCGACCTGGGTGCCGGCGACCTGGAGCACGACGGCCTCGGGGGGACCGGCCAGCAACCGGTCGGACTCGCGGTAGCCGAACGAGTCGTACAGGTGCGTCTTGCGGTAGGTCGCCAGCAGGGACCCGTCGGGTCCCAGGCCCACCAGCGTGTTGTACGGGCGCGCGGCGTCCGTGGAGCGCTCGAACATCCCCGCCACGACGGTGACCCCGCGCTCCCGCGCGAGGGCGGACAGCGTGGACACGAAACGCCCGTCCAGCGGCTCGGCAGCCGGCCCCAGCGGGGTGTCCGGCGACCCGAAGTCGTGCATCACCGCCTCGGGCAGCACCACGAGGTCGGGTCCGGCCGCGGCCGCGTCGGCCAGGAGCCGCCCGATCGTGGCCAGGTTCTCGGCCGGGTCGAGCCCGGCGGCCATCTGGACCAGGGAGACGCGCACGCGTCCAGTCTCGCCGATCGCCCCGGTGCAACGGGCGAGAGCCTCTGATCACGCGCCGGACGCCGGAGGTAGCGTGCCCGCCATGGGTCGTTTCGAGGGCCGGGTCGCCCTGGTGACCGGCGCCGCCCGGGGGATCGGGGCGGCGACGGCGCAGCGCCTCGCAGCCGAGGGCGCGGCCGTCGCGGTGCTCGACCTCGAGGCCGACGCGTGACTGCAGACCGTCGAGGCGATCACCGTGACGGGGGGCCGGGCGGTCGCCCTCGGTGCCGACGCCAGCGACTCCGCGCAGGTCGAGAACGCGGTCACCCACGTCGTCGACGAGCTCGGCGCCCTGCACGTCCTGGTCAACAACGCCGGAGTCCTGCGGGACAACCTGCTGCACAAGATGTCCGACGACGACTGGGACACCGTGCTCCAGGTCCACCTGCGCGGCGCCTTCCTCTGCGCCAGGGCCGCCCAGCGGGTCATGGTCCCGCAGCGGTACGGGCGGATCGTCTCGCTGTCGTCGATCTCGGCCGACGGCAACCGCGGGCAGGCCAACTACTCGGCCGCGAAGGCCGGGATCAAGGGCCTCACCCGTACGCTCGCCCTGGAGCTCGGACCGTTCGGCATCACCGTCAACGCGGTGGCCCCCGGGTTCGTCGCGTCCGCGATGACCGAGGAGACCGCGGCCCGCCTCGGCGTGAGCTTCCACGACTTCCAGGCGGCGATCGCGGCGTCGGTCGCGGTCCGCCGGGTCGGCACCCCCGAGGACGTCGCCGCCGCCATCGCCTTCCTCGCCAGCGACGAGGCCTCCTACGTCTCCGGCCAGACGCTGTACGTCGACGGCGGTGGCCGCACCTGACCCGCACACCAACCCACGTACACACCGGAGGTCGACCGTGCAGAGCACCATGCAGGACGTCCAGCTCCAGGTCCGCCGGCTGCTCGAGCACGGTGGCACCGTGCACGCGGGCAGCGAGGTCGTCACGATGACGGCGGAGGGTCCGCGCCGGGCCTCCTTCGCGGAGGTGGCCCGCAACGCTGCCCGGCTGGCCCATGCGCTGACCGAGCTGGGGGTCGGCGAGGGCGACCGCGTCGCCACGTTCATGTGGAACAACCAGGAGCACGTGGAGGCCTACTTCGGCGTCCCGTGCATGGGCGCCGTCCTCCATCCGCTCAACATCCGGCTGTTCCCCGAGCAGGTCGTCTGGATCGCCGAGCACGCCGAGGACCAGGTGCTGATCGTCGACGACACCCTCGTGCCGGTCGTCGCGAAGCTGCTGCCCCGCATGACCTCCGTCCGCCACGTGGTCGTGAACAGCCCCGGCGGCGCGGCGGACCTGTCCGCGCTCGAGGGCCTGGGGCCGCAGGTGCACGAGTACCGGGCGCTGCTCGAGGGCCGCTCCGACACGTACGACTGGCCCGACGTCGACGAGCGGTCGGCGGCGGCGATGTGCTACTCCTCCGGCACCACGGGCG
Organism: Jiangellales bacterium; assembly: GCA_035462845.1. Lineage (GTDB taxonomy): Bacteria > Actinomycetota > Actinomycetes > Jiangellales > Jiangellaceae > DASTQL01. The sequence goes on along the minus strand of DATHTV010000247.1, from coordinate 7,046 downwards.
ACCCGAAGGGCGTCGTCTACAGCCACCGCTCGGTCTACCTGCACTCCATGGGCATCTCGCTGCCGGACGTCTTCGACCTGTCCGCGGCCGACAGCGTGCTGGTGATCGTGCCGCAGTTCCACGTGCTCGCCTGGGGTCTCCCGTACGCCGCCTTCCTCACCGGCGCCACGATGGCGATGCCGGACCGGTACCTGGTCCCCGAGCCGCTGGCCGCCTTCGTCGCCGCCGCCCGCCCCACCAAGGGCGCCGGCGTGCCGACGGTGTGGGCCGGCCTCCTCCAGTACGTGGGGGCGAACCCGGCGGCCGACATCTCCTCGCTCCAGGAGGCGGTCGTGGGCGGCGCCGCCTGCCCGCCGTCGCTGATGGACGGCTACGACGCGATCGGGATCCGGCTCGTACACGCGTGGGGGATGACCGAGACGAGTCCGCTGGGCTGCCTGGCCCGCCCGCCGGTGGGGGTGACCGACCCGGAGGCGGTGCGTCGCTACCGGCTGGCCCAGGGACGCTTCGTCGGACCGGTGGAGGCACGGCTCGTCGGGGTCGAGGGCGAGACGGTGGCCTGGGACGGTGAGAGCGTGGGTGAGCTCGAGGTGCGCGGGCCCTGGGTGACCGGCACCTACTACCGCGACGACGACCCGGCAAAGTTCGACGACGGCTGGCTGCGCACGGGCGACGTCGGGTCGATCACGCCGGACGGCTTCCTCACGCTGACCGACCGGATGAAGGACGTCATCAAGTCCGGCGGCGAGTGGATCTCGTCGGTCGAGCTGGAGAACCACTTGATGGCCCACGACGCCGTCGTCGAGGCGAGCGTCGTCGCGGTGCCGGACGAGCGGTGGGGGGAGCGACCGCTCGCCACCGTCGTCCTGGCCGAGGGCGCCGAGGCGACCCCCGAGGAGCTCCAGCAGTTCCTCGCGGGCCGGGTCGCGAAGTGGCAGGTGCCCGAGCGGTGGGCCTTCGTCGACGAGGTACCGAAGACCAGCGTCGGCAAGTTCGACAAGAAGGCCATCCGCAAGCGACACGCCGAGGGCGACCTCGAGGTCGTCACGACGGGGTCGTGAGCGACGCACGCGTCGCGGTCGCCACCTGCGCCCACGCCAGAGGGCTCGACGAGGACGAACCGCTGCTGCTGGCCGCCCTGGCACGGCAGGGGCTGGCGGCCGAGACCGTCGACTGGCGGGACTCGGCCGCGGACTGGCCGTCCTACGACGTGGTCGTCGTGCGGTCGACGTGGGACTACCACGAGCGGCGGGACGAGTTCGTGGCCTGGGCCGAGGCCGTGGAGGCCACGGCCCGGCTCGCCAACCCGGCGGCGGTGCTGCGCTGGAACACCGACAAGGCCTACCTGCGCGACCTCTCCGCGGCCGGCGTGCCGGTGGTGCCCACGACCTTCGCCGACCCCGGCGACCCGGTGCCCGAGCTGGCCGGGCCGGTGGTGGTCAAGCCCGCGGTGTCCGCCGGATCGCGCGACACGGCCCGCTACCACGACGGCCGTGCGACCGAGGCCCGGGCGCACGCGCGGCGGCTGCTCGATGCGGGCCGGACCATCATGGTCCAGCCCTACCTCGACGCCGTTGACCACCACGGTGAGACCGCTCTCGTCCACGTCGGGGGCCGGCCGAGCCACGCGATGCGCAAGGGCCCGCTGCTCACCGACGCCGGCGCCGACCTGGTGGGTGGGCTGTTCCTCGAGGAGGACATGAGTGTGCGGGAGCCCTCGGCGGCAGAGCAGGCGGTGGCCGCCGCGACGCTGGCCGCGCTGCCCTTCGACCCGGGCACCCTCGCGTACGCACGAGTCGACCTGCTGCCGGGGCCGGACGGCGCGCCGGTGCTGCTCGAGCTCGAGCTCACCGAGCCGTCGCTCTTCCTGACCTTCGTCCCCGAGGCCGCCGACCGGCTGGCCGCCCACCTCCGGGCGCGCGCGATCCCGCTCTCCCCATGACCACGAAGGTCCGGCGGTGCCCCCCGGCACCGCCGGATCTCCGTGACCGAGCGGGACGCGTGGTCAGGCGTTGACGGTGACCTCGACCGGGACGCCGTTGGTCAGCACGTCGTAGACGGCCGAGCGCGCCCGGGACTGCTCGACGAGCTCGCGCATCTGCTCCGGCGTCCCGGTGCCCTCGACCTGGAAGTCGACCCGGATCTGCTGGTAGCCGTTGCGCACCTCGTCGGACATCCCGAAGATCCCCTGCAGGTCGATGTCGCCGACGACGGTCGACTCGACGCGGGTCAGGGTGAACCCGCGGGCGGCGGCGATGTTGCCCAGCCCGGCGGTGATGCAGGCGGCGAGCGCGTGCAGCAGGTACTCGACGGGCGTGGGGCCCTCGTCGCTGCCGACCAGGACGGCCGGGTGGTCGGCGTCGAAGACGTACGTGCGCTTGTGCTCGTGCTCCTGCCCGGCGCCGTGGAAGTCGCGGATCGTCGACTGGCTGTGGTTGCCGCTGATCCAGCGGTTGCGGGCGCGGAACTGGAACTGCGCGAGCTCGCGCTGCCCCTTCACCGCGTCGAGCGTCGCGAACAGGGTGGCGACGTCGACGCCGTGGCGGCTCTGCGGGGCCTCGGTGGTTGCCGTGGTCATGTCGGGTGACTCCTTCGGGTGGGTTGACCAGGTGCCTGCAGCGTCGTCCCGCCGGGCAGCCGGACCATCGGTGACGGCTGCCCATGTCCGCTCCGGCCGCTGCCCATCCCGTACGGGAGCATCGGGCGGCCGTTCGGCTCTGGCGCCGAGGCGTCCGGCGGTGCAGCGTCGGCGGCGTGAGGACCTCTCGAGTGCTCGGTGCCGTCGCCGTCGCGAAGCTGACCGCGTACGCCACGCTGCAGGTCCTGGGGCGCACGTCCGGGAGCACCCGGGCCGAGCGCCGGCGGACCCTGCCGGGTGACGACCTGGTGGCCGATCCGACCATGGTGACGAACCACGCGGTGACGATCGACGCGCCGCCTGCGGCCGTCTGGCCCTGGCTGACGCAGATGGGCTGGCACCGCGGTGGCTGGTACACCCCGCGCTGGGTCGACCGGCTGCTCTTCCCCGACAACTGGGCCAGCGCCGACCGGCTGGAGCCGGAGCTCGTCCGGGACCTGCGCGTCGGCGACGTGTTCCCCGACGGCAAGCCGGGCACGGCCGAGCTGGTCGTCGATCAGGTGGACGCGCCACACGTCCTCGTCCTGCACTCGACGACGCACGTGCCGGTGGAGTGGCGGGAGCGCTGGGGTGCGTCCATCGACTGGGTGTGGACCTTCGTCCTCGACGAGCTGCCGGGTGGCCGGACGCGGCTCCAGCTGCGTACCCGCGGGCGCACCTACCCGTGGTGGCTCACGGCCGGGTACGTGGGCGTGCTGGTGCCAGCCGATCACATCATGGCGACCGGCATGCTGCGCGGCATCAGGCGCCGCGTCGAGCAGTCACCAGCTCCCGCCCCCGGGACCGGGCGTCGATGACCTCCGCGAGGTAGGAGGCGTCCTGCCCCACGCCGCCGATGAAGCTCGAGCTGCGACGCCACTGCCACCGCAGGCCCAGGAACGACAGCCCGGGCGCGACAGTCACCCCGCGGCGGTGCACGACCTCCCCGTGATCGTCGAGGACGGGTGCCTTCACCCACGAGAAGTCGCGCCGGAACCCCGTCGCCCAGACCACGCTCGTGACGCCGGCCCGGCGGAGGTCGAGCGAGCGCGGCGCCCGTTGCGACCACGACGCCGGTGCCGTGCCGGCCCCCCGGTCGCCGCGTGGCGACCGGTGGCCGTAGGCGGCGGCGTACAGGTCCACCAGCGCCCGGAAGCGGGCGGCGTTCGCGTCCGCCTCGGCCAGGCGGTCCGGCAGGTCGGCGGCGAAGGCCGCCACCCCGTCGCTGACCCCCACCAGGCGTCCGTGCAGCACGACACCAGCCTCGGCGAGCACCCGCAGGTCCAGGTCACGGGCGCCTCCCGCCAGCACCACGCTGGGCGGGTTCGGCCGCACGCCGTGCGGGAGGCTGTCGACCGTGCGGTCGAGGATCCCGAGGCGGTCCATCCAGTCGTAGGCGTCCCGCCCGCGATAACGGCGCGGCAGGGCACGGTGCCGGCTCGCGGCGAGGTGCACCCGCCGGCCGGCGCGGGCGAGCTCGAGGGCCACCTGCTGCCCGGACGGGCCGGACCCCACGACGAGGACCGCGCCGTCCGGCAGCTGCGCCGGCCGCCGGTACGACGAGGTGTGCAGATGAGCCAGCGCGCCCGGCAGGTGGTGTCGCAGCGGCGGGACGTACGGCCGGTCGTAGTGCCCGGTCGCGACGACCACGCCCGCCGCGTCCCAGGTCCCCGACCCGTCCGCGCGCACCCGCCACCCGCGTGGACCCGGCTCGACGCGTCGGACGGCGACCCCGGTGCGCACGGGGGCGGCGAAGCCCCGCGCGTACGAGTCGAAGCGGTCGACCACCTGGCGCCCGTCGAGGAAGCCGTCCGGGTCGAGGCCGGCCAGCGTCTGGCCGGGCAGCAGGTTGTGCCGGTTCGGGGAGAGCAGCCGGAAGGAGTCCCACCGCTCGCTACGCCAGCGCTCCCCGACGCGTCCGCGCTCGAGGAGCACGTGCTCCCGGCCGAGGTCGGTGAGGTGGCGGCTCAGCGCGAGGCCGGCCTGTCCGGCTCCGACGACGACCGTCTCGACGGTGGGCATGTCTCCTCCTGCGCGTTTCCGGCGTCCTCCGGGACGTTAGGGACGGCAGGTGGGACGCCCATCGGGCACGGGTGCCCACATGAGGGCGGGCTCCTACCCAGATGTCACCGGCGCGGCGATGAGTTCCGGGTCGTGCGGGGGTCCCAGCGGCGGGGACTGCCGGCGCTCGACGCGCTCGTACCCGTGAGGAGACGCATGGCCAAGCTCATCTACTCGATGATCACTTCGCTCGACGGCTACACCGAGGCGGCGGAGGGCGACCTCGGCTTCGGGGCTGCGGAGGACGTGGAGGTCCACACCTTCATCGACGACGTCTTCCGCGGCGTCGGCACGTACCTCTACGGCCGACGGATGTACGAGACGATGGTCTTCTGGGAGACCGCGCACACCCTGCCCGATACGCCGCCGCACATCGAGCAGTTCGCGCGCAGCTGGCAGGCTGCGGAGAAGGTCGTGTACTCCACGACGCTGGAGTCGGTGTCGAGCGTGAGGACGAGGATCGAGCGGACCTTCGACCCCGACGCGGTGCGCCGGCTCAAGGCCGAGTCGGATCACGACCTGACCGTCGACGGCCCAACCCTCGCGGCCCAGGCGATCGCAGCCGGGCTCGTGGACGAGTACCACCTGTTCATCACCACGAGCGTGGTCGGCGGCGGCAAGCGGTTCTTCCCCGACGGCGTGCGCCTCGACCTCGAACTGGTCGAGGAGCGTCCGTTCGACAGCGGACTGATCTACGCGCGTTATCGGGCCCGTTGAGCCACACCGGTGGGTGACTCGGCCGGTCGCGCTCGTGGTCGTCCGTCGTACGGTCCTGCCGTGCCGATCGCTCTCGTGGAGATCACCGACGACAACGTCCAGTCCGTCGCCGAGGTACGCGTTGCGCCGTCCAGGAACGCTTCGTCACCTCGGTGGCCGACTCGCTCGCGGAGGCCGACGGGTTCCCGCAGGCGAAGCCGTGGTACCGGGCCGTCTACCTCGATGACGAGCCGATCGGCTTCGTCATGCTGAGCTGGGACGTCGAGCCCGCTCCGCCGGAGGTCAACGGTCCATGGTTCCTCTGGAAGCTGTCGATCGACCACCCGCTGCCAGGGGCAGGGTTACGGCCGGGAGCCCGTGCGACAGGTCGTTGATCCGCGGGATGGGAGTGAGGGCGGGTGACCACGACCGGTACGGGCGCGCACAGGACGCTCGGGTCGGGCGTCGCCGGCGTGGTTGACGCGGTCGGACCGGGGGGTGAGCGCCGGTCCGGCGCCACCAACTTCCGGGAGGTTCTCTCGTCGGCCTGCCCAGGGATCGCCGCAGAGACGGCGAGCGCAGCCGCTAGCCAGGCCGGTAGATCTCACCTCGGGCGCCGACCGCGAGAACGGTGACCGTTCGTGTCTCCTCGTCGATGCGGTAGAGGGTGCGGTAGGTGCCGCGCCGGGCGCTGTACCGGTCGTCCAGGGGAGGCATCAGCTGTCTGCCGACGCGGTGCGGGTTCACCGGTAGTGGCCCGTTGATGAACTTGTGGGCGGCGAACGCGACGGCGGACGGTAGGTCTTCGGAGAGGTGCCGCCGAGCTGCCGAGACGATTCGGAGGGTGTACGGCTGCCCCGTCACGCCTGGGTCCGGCGGCGTCGCATCGCCGAGTCCAGGTCTTCTCGGGTCTCGATCCGTCCGGTGGCCAGGTCGGCTTCGGCGGCGGCCAGCTGTGTCATCAGGTCGTGGTCGGACAGGACGGCGATGGTCTCCTCGAGCCGTTCCAGGTCGTCCGGAGAGAGCAGCACTGCCCGAGGCGCGGCGCTCTAGAGACCGGGTGTGCGCAGACAGGTATGTGCGGGGCGTCGGTCTGAATCGGCTAAGGTCCCTCGCCAGCGCGGACGACACCGGCTTCGTACGCGAAGACGACCGCCTGTACACGGTCCCGCAGACCGAGCTTGAGCAGGACCCGGCCGACGTGCGTCTTGACGGTGGGCAGCGAGACCACGAGTCGTTCGCTGATCTCCGCGTTCGATAGGCCTTTCGCGAGGAGCGCCAAGACCTCTCGCTCGCGGTCGGTGAGGTCCCCCAGCGGCCCACCGGCCTGAGGCATTCTCGGTGTCGCGGCGTACCTTTCGACGAGCCGGCGGGTCACCGACGGCGCGAACAGCGAGTCGCCAGCAGCAACAGCCTCTATCGCGGTGACGAGCCGGGCAGGCGTGGAGTCCTTGAGCAGGAAACCGCTCGCTCCGGCACACAGAGCCTCGAAGACGTACTCGTCGAGGTCGAAGGTGGTCAGCACGAGAACGCGCGGCCGGTCGCCTCTGATGGCGAGTTCGCGTGTGGCGGTGATCCCGTCCATCACGGGCATCTGGACGTCCATCAGCACCACGTCGGGATCGAGTACCTCGGCTGCGGCGACGGCTTGGAGGCCGTCAGCGGCCTCGCC
>DATHTV010000246.1:0-26004 GCA_035462845.1 Jiangellales bacterium | reverse complement strand
AGGGGGGACTGCGAGGCGGTCGACCACCGAGGTCTCGGCGGCCCTGCTCCGCGACGCGGCGCACGGTCGGTGCATCCCCGAGCTGGCCGACCTGCTGACCGCCCTGGACCGCGGCACCGACGTGGCCGCACGGCGGGCGCTGCGGCAGCTGCTCGGAATCGGGCACAGCTCCGGTACCGCCCTCGCGCGCGGGAGCCTGATCGCGCTCCGGGCAGCCCGCCCGGCCGGGGAGCGCCGGTGACCCGCTACGTCGAGCTGCGCCCGGGCACGTACCGGGACTCGGTGAGCCTGATGCAGGTCAGCCGCGCCGTCGCCGACCGGCCGGGGGTGAGGCAGGCGCTCGTGGCGATGGCCACCGACCTCAACCTGGCGCTGCTCGCCGACATGGGCTTCACTCCCCCGCCCGGGGCCACGCCCAACGACCTCGTGCTGGCCGTGGAGGCCGGCGACGACTCCGGCGTCGCCGACGCCCTGCGAGGAGCCGAGGAGGCGCTGGCCGAGCGCGTCGTCGGTGACGCCGGAGGTGACGGGGACGTGCCGGCCCCGCGGACCCTGGCGACCGCGGCGGGGCGGTCGCCGGGTGCCAGGCTCGCCCTCGTCTCCACGCCCGGTCCGGTCGCCTTCGCCGACGCCGTCGACGCCCTCGACGCCGGCCTGTCGGTGATGCTCTTCAGCGACAACGTGCCGGTGGAGCAGGAGGTCTGGCTGAAGCGGGAGGCCGCCCGCCGGGGCCTGCTCGTCATGGGCCCGGACTGCGGCACCGCAGTCGTTTCGGGTCTGGGCCTGGGCTTCGCCAACGTGGTGCGCCCCGGCCCCGTCGGGCTGGTCGCCGCCTCGGGCACCGGGGCGCAGCACCTGATGTCGCTGCTGGACGGCGCCGGGGTCGGCGTCAGCCACTGCCTCGGCGTCGGCGGGCGTGACCTGTCCGGCGCGGTGGGTGGGCTCTCGACGCACGCCGCCCTCGACCTGCTCGCCGACGACCCGGCGACGGAGGTCGTGGTCGTCGTGTCCAAGCCTCCCGCCCCCGCCGTGGCCGAGGAGGTCGGCCGGCACGCTCGTCGCCTCGGCAAGCCCGTCCTGCTCGCGCTCCTGGGGCCGGGCGCCCCCGACCTCACGGCGTCGGCCAGACGGACGGTCGAGACGCTCGGTGCCGACTGGCACGAGCCACGCTGGTGGCCCGCCCCGGCCGAGCGGACGGGGCGCTACCCCACGGTGCGGGGGCTCTTCGCCGGGGGCACCCTGTGCCAGGAGGCGCTGCTGGTGGCGGGGCCGATGCTGCACGGCCCGCTGCGCTCGAACCTGTCCCCCGACCCCGCGCTCGCCCTCGACGACAGCCTCGACGCCCGCGGCGGCCACGCGATGGTGGACTTCGGCGACGACCGGCTCACCCGCGGCCGGCCGCATCCCATGATCGACCAGCGCCTGCGCGCGGAACGGCTGCTGCGCGAGGCGGCCGACCCGACGGCCGGGGTGCTCCTGCTGGACGTCGTGCTGGGACACGCCGCCCACCCGGACCCGGCGGCCGAGCTGGCTCCCGCCGTCGTCGCCGCGCGGGAGCGCGCGGCGCGGGACGGGCGCGAGGTCGCCGTGGTGGTCTCCCTCGTCGGCACGGCCGGGGACCCGCAGGGGCTGGAGCGGCAGGCCGGCGCGCTGGTCGCGGCCGGGGCCTCGGTGCACCTGTCCAACGCCGCCGCCGCCCGCGAGGCGGCCGAGCTCTGCGCGGACGTGCGATGACCGCGGGCGAGGGTGCGGCCGCTCTGCTCGCCGGAGCACCCGCGGTCGTCACGGCCGGTGCCGGTCTGCTCGCGGAGGCCCTGCGCGCCCAGGCCGTCCCGGTCACCGATGTGGACTGGCGCCCACCGTCGCCGGGCAGCGAGGACGACCTGGCCGCGGTCCTGGCCGACCCGGGCAGACCGGCGGCCAACGCCGCCGCGGTGGCCCGGATGCTGGCGGCGCGGGCCGAGCTCGTGGACGTGCGCCCGGCGCGGGAGGTCCTGGGGCTGCTGCCGGGTCAGTTCCTGCACGCCGGACCCCCGCTGGAGTGGTCCCGGGCCTCCGGCCCGATGCGTGGAGCGCTCGTGGGCGCCCTGCTGCTGGAGGGGCTGGCCACCGACCCGGACGAGGCCGAGCGCCGGCTCGAGGCCGGGACCGGCATCGAGCTGGCCCCGTGCCACTCCCGAGGCGGCGTCGGCCCGATGGCCGGTGTGGTCTCCCCCTCGATGTGGGTCTTCGAGCTGCGCGACGAGGTGCACGGGCGGACCGCGTGGTGCTCGCTCAACGAGGGACTCGGCACCGTGCTGCGGTACGGCGCGTACGGGCCGGACGTCATCGAGCGGCTGCGCTGGATGGGCGACGTCCTGGGGCCGCTGCTGCAGGTGGCCGTGCGACGGCACGGCCCGGTCGACGTCCGTTCGGTCATCGCCCAGATGGTCCAGATGGGCGACGAGGGCCACAACCGCAACCGGGCCGGCACCCTGATGCTGCTGCGGGACCTGCTCCCGGACCTCGTCGAGAGCGGCGCCGCGTCGTCGGACGTCGCCCGCGTCGCCCGGTTCGTCGCCGGCAACGACCACTTCTTCCTCAACCTGGTCATGCCCGCCGGCAAGCTGGTCACCTCGGCCGCCGCCCGAGTCCCCGGCAGCACGGTCGTCACCACCATGGCCCGCAACGGCACCGACTTCGGCATCCAGGTGTCCGGAACCGGCGACCGGTGGTTCACCGCGCCGGCCCTCACGCCGCACGGCCTGTTCCTCGGGTCGTACGGACCGGACGACGCCAACCCCGACATCGGCGACTCGAGCGTCACCGAGACCATGGGCATCGGTGGCTTCGCGATGGCCGGGGCACCGGCGATCGTGCGGTTCGTCGGCGGGACGGTGTCCGACGCGCTGCGGACCACGCGGCTGATGTACGAGATCACGCTGGGCGAGAACCCTGCGTTCGCCCTGCCCGTCCTGGACTTCCGCGGCGCACCGACCGGCATCGACGTCACCCGCGTGGTGCGCACCGGGATCCTGCCGCAGATCAACACCGGCATGGCCGGACGGGTCGCCGGGACCGGCCAGGTCGGCGCCGGCCTGGTCACCCCCCCGGCCGAGTGCTTCACCGCGGCCCTCGCCGGCTTGGCCGGGGCCGCCCGGAGCCGGGCGGAGGCCTAGCGGGCACGGTCGTGTGCTCGCCCGGGTCAGGTCGTGGTGGCCCTGCTTGCTGGCCCGGAACCGCCTTCGGCGGGTGCCCGCGACGCGCCGAGGGCGGGGTCGGGCAGTGACGGGGCTCAGCGGCGGCCCGGGGGCCGCAGGTCGGCGGGCAGGTCGACGTCGCGCGGGTCACCGAGGCCGTCGCAGGCGATCTCGAGGACCTCGGCCCCGCGGGCGGCGAGGTAGTCGCGGGCCCCGCGGTCGCCGCTCGCCGCCGCGGCGGCGCCGGCCCAGTGCCGGAGGCCGAGCAGGACCGGGTGCCCGCGCCGCCCCTCGTACGTCGCGACCGCGAGCACACCGTCGGTCGCTCCCACCCCGACCACCCGGCGAACGGCCTCCGGCGACAGCCACGGGGTGTCGACGAGCACGACGACGACTGCTGCCGCCTCACGCGGACACGCCGCCAGGCCGGCCCGAAAGGAGGACCCCATCCCCTGTTCCCAGCCGGGGTGCGCGACCACCTCGGCCCCGGCGACGTCGAGCGACGCCGCGCCCGAGACGACCACCACCGGTGCGCAGCCACCCTCGCGGAGCACCCGGACCGCCCGGTCCACCAGCCGCTCGCCCGCCACCTCGACGAGGGCCTTGGGCCCGCCGAAGCGCCGGCCCGCGCCGGCCGCGAGGACGAGCCCCGCGACCTGCCTCACCGGGAGTCCTCCTCGTGGTGGATCGGGCCGGAGGTGGCCGTGAGGCGCAGCCCGCTGCCGCCGTGCCGGACCGCGACGATCTCCGCCGCGATGCTCACGGCGGTCTCCTCGGGGGTCCGGGCCCCGAGGTCGAGGCCGATCGGCGACGACAGGCGGGCGAGCTCCTGCTCCCCCAGGCCGCGACCGCGCAGCTGCTCGAGCCGCTGGTCGTGGGTACGCCGGGACCCCATGGCGCCCACGTACGCCGCAGGAGTCCGCAGGGCGACCTCCAGGAGCGGCACGTCGAACTTCGGGTCGTGCGTGAGCACGCAGATGACGGTCCGCTCGTCGACGACGGTAGCGGCGAGGTACTCGTGCGGCCAGGCGACCACCACCTCGTCGGCGTCGGGGAACCGGGCCTCGGTGGCGAAGACGGGCCGCGCGTCGCAGACGGTGACCCGGTAGCCCAGCAGGGCACCGACCCGGACCACGGCGGCCGCGAAGTCGATCGCACCGAACACGAGCATCCTCGGGGGCGGCGCGAACGACTGCACGAAGACGGCGAGCTCGTCCCCGCGCCGTTCCCCCTGGGCGCCGTGGTGGAGCAGGCCGGTCCGCCCCGCGTCCAGCATCCCGGCGGCGTCGTCGGCGACCGCGTCGTCCAGGCGGTCCGGCCCGAGAGTCCCGGCTCGCCGGCCCGGCCACACCACGAGGTGCCCGCCAGCCGCAGGTCCGGAGACCACCGTGGCGAGGGCCACGGGCTCACCGGCGGCCACGCTCCGGGAGAGCTCGGAGAGCGCCGGGAAGCCGGCGGCGTCGACCGCCTCCACGAACAGGTCGAGCACCCCCCCGCACGTGAGCCCCACCGCCAACGCGTCGTCGTCACTCACGCCGTACCGCTGCAGGGCCGGACGCCGGTCGCCGGCGAGCACCTCCAGCGCCAGCTCGTACACCGCCCCCTCGACGCACCCGCCGGACACGCTGCCGACCACCTCGCCCCCGGGCCCGACCGCCATGGCGGCTCCGGGGGCACGCGGGGCCGACCGCCACGTGGACACCACCGTCGCGAGCGCGACCCGGCCGCCCGACTCCACCCAGCCCGTGACCGCCGGCAGGACCTCACGCACGTCGGCCCACCGCCCCCACGGTCGCCACGAGCTGCTCCATGGCGGCCAGGTCGTGCCCGGCGACCAGGGCGTCGACAGCCGGCAGAGCCGCGCGCAGGCCGCCCACGAGCGGGGCGAAGCCGTCGCGGCCGGCGTGCGGGCTCACCCAGACGACGGCGCGGGCGAGCCGGGCCAGCCGGGCCATCTGCTCCTCCAGGAGGGAGGTGTCACCACGCTCCCAACCGTCACTGGCGACGACGACGACGGCGCCGCGGGCGGTGCCGCGCCGCCCCCAGCGGTCGAGGAACGCGGCGATCTGCTCACCGAGCCGGGTGCCGCCGCCCCAGTCCGGGACGGCGGCGCCGAGCGCCGCGAGCGCCGTGTCGGGGTCGGGGTGCCTGAGCTCGCGCGTCACCCGGGTCAGCCGGGTGCCCATCGTGAAGACCTCCGTGGCAGGCCGGCGGCGACAGCTGGCGTGGGCGAGCCGGAGGACGGCGTCCGCGTACGGACCCATGGACCCGCTGACGTCGACGAGGAACACCGTGCGGCGGGGTCGGTCCACGCGCCCGCGGCGGCGCAGCCGGGCCGTCTCGCCGCCGTCGCGCAGGGTGGCGCGCACGGTCCGGTGGACGTCGAGCCTCCCCCGTGGCGCTGGCTCGCGGCGCCGAGACCTGCGCAGCGGGCCCGGCCCGCCCAGCAGCGCCAGCAGCCGGTCCACGTCCGCCCGTTCCCGCGGGTCGAGCGCGGCGAGGTCGCGGTGCCGCAGCACCTCGAGCCGACTTGCCGTGGCGGCGCGAGCGGCGTCGCCGACGTCGGCACCGGCGTCCGGATCGGCGCCGGCGTGCGGTGTGGCCACGGGAGCCAGGACGCGGACAGGTGGGCGGCGGGTCGCCTGCGGGAGCCCCTCCTCCCCGAAGTAGGCGCCGAACGCCGTGTCGTACGTCCGGACGTCCGCGGGCGACGCGCACAGGGTGAGCCGGCCGCTCCAGTAGACGTCGGCCGTCCGCGCCGGGTCCAGCCACGCGAGCGCGTCGAGCATCGCGTGGACCCGTCCGGGTCCCGCCTCCAGGCCGGCCGCCCGGAGCGTACGGACGAAGGCCACCAGGGCCGGGACCCCCGGGCCGGTCACGGGCCGCCCCCGGCGAGTGCCGCCAGCCCGTACGCGGCGGCCCGTTCCTGGTCCTCGCGGTGCTTGAGCACCGCGCCGAGGGTGCGGGCGGCGACGTCGGCGTCCAGGCCGCGAGCGCCGAGGGTGTCGAGCGCAGCCGCCCAGTCGACGGACTCGGCGAGACCGGGGGGCTTGAGGAGGTCGAGGCCGCGCAGCGTCTGGGCCGCACGGGCCACGTCACCCGCGAGTCGCTCGTCCACCCCCGGAAGCCGCCGGCGGATGACCTGTACCTCGCGGTCGAAGCCCGGCAGCTCCAGCCAGTGGTAGAGGCAGCGACGCTTGAGTGCGTCGTGAACCTCGCGGGTGCGGTTGCTCGTCAGCACCACCAGCGGTGGCCGCTCGGCCCGAACCGTCCCCAGCTCGGGGATGGTGATGCTGGCGTCACCGAGCACCTCCAGGAGAAACGCCTCGAACTCGTCGTCGGCCCGGTCCACCTCGTCGACGAGCAGGACCACCGGGCGGGCCGCGGTGCTGGCCTCGAGCGCCTGGAGGAGCGGGCGGGCCAGCAGGAACCGCCGGTCGTACAGCTCGTGCTCCAGACGCTCGGCGTCGCGGACGCCCACCGCCTCGGCCGCGCGCAGGTGCAGCAGCTGCCGCGGGAAGTCCCAGTCGTAGAGCGCCTGCGCGGCGTCCAGCCCCTCGTAGCACTGCAGCCGGACCAGTGGAGCGCCGAGGGCTTCGGCGAGGCTGGTCCCGAGGAACGTCTTGCCCACTCCGGCCTCGCCCTCGAGGAAGAGCGGGCGCCCCATGCGCAGGGCGAGGAACGCCGCGGTGGCCAGGCCCTCGTCCGCCAGGTAGCCCGCCGCGTCCAGACGCGCGGCCAGCTCCGCCGGGTCGGTGGGCATGTCCCCTCCGGCAGCCGTCGCGGCCGTGACCTCGGGCGTCGCCACCCGCACACCGTACGACGCGGCGACGCCGTCGGGTGGGGCAGATAACGCGGACTGGCTCACGGCGGCGACCCGCTGGCCCGGTCCCACGTTCCTGGCCGGGCACAGTTCGGGGTTCCGCATGTCTCGGAGCCCGGTGGACCTGCGAAACCCCGAACTCCGCTGTCATCGCGACCGAGGGCCGCGACACCGCGCCGCGCCCACGTTGGAGGAGTGTGACCCTCCTCCAACGCGCCATGGTAGGAGGGTGGCCCTCCTCCAATCCCCTTGTAGCAGGGTGGCCCCCCTCCAATGAGCCCTTGTAGCAGGGTGGCCCCCCTCCAATGCCCAGCGTGGCGGCCCCGAGCCGCCCGCCGCACACGCGCTACAGGCGGCAGGCGTGGATGTCGGTGACGAGGATCCCGCGGGCACCGAGGTCCCAGAGGTCGTCCATGATCCGCTGGGCGTCGGACCGCGGGACCATCGCGCGCACGGCGACCCAGCCCTCGCGGCGCAGCGGGGAGACCGTCGGCGACTCGATGCCCGGCGTGATCGCCGCGGCCTGCTCCACGCGCTCGGCCCGGATGTCGTAGTCCATCATCACGTAGCGGCGGGCGACGAGGACGCCCTGCAGCCGACGCAGCAGCAGGTCGACGGCGGCCGACGGCTCGGCGCCGCTCCGCCGGACGAGCACGGCCTCGGACTCGAGGATCGGCTCGCCGACGACCTCGAGCCCGGCCTGGCGCAGGGTGCTGCCGGTCGAGACGACGTCGGCGATCACGTCGGCCACGCCGAGCCGGACGGCCGTCTCGACTGCCCCGTCCAGCCGGATCACCTCGGCCTCGACGCCCGCCTGCCCGAGGTGGTCGCGCACGATCCCCTCGTACGAGGTCGCGACCCGCAGCCCGGAGAAGCCCGACACGTCGGTGGCGGTGCCCGGCCGGGTGGCGTAGCGGAAGGTCGACGCGCCGAAGCCCAGCGGGAGCACCTCCTCCGCCGGCGCCCCGGAGTCGAGGAGGAGGTCGCGCCCGGTCACGCCGATGTCGAGGGTGCCCGACCCCACGTACACCGCGATGTCCCGCGGCCGGAGGAAGAAGAACTCCGTGTTGTTGACCGGGTCGAGCAGGACGAGCTCGCGCCCGTCGGCGCGCTGGCGGTACCCGGCCTCGCGGAGGATGTCGGAGGCGGGCTCGGCGAGCGAGCCCTTGTTGGGCACGGCGACCCGGAGCGGGGTCGGGGAGGTCATGTGAGCGGCCTTCCAGGGGTCAGAGGTGCGCGTAGACGTCGTCGAGCTCGAGCCCGCGGGCCAGCATCAGGACCTGCACCTGGTACAGCAGCTGGGAGATCTCCTCCGCGGCCCGCTCGGGCGACTCGTGCTCGGCGGCCATCCAGGACTCGGCGGCCTCCTCGACGACCTTCTTGCCGACGTCGTGCACGCCACGCGCGACGGCCTCGACGGTCTGCGACCCCTCGGCGCCGGCCGCGACCTTGGCGGACAGCTCGGCCCACAGGTCGTCGAAGCTCTTCACGGGCCAAGCGTACGGACGGCCCCGGCGGCGGCCGCGAGCGGGACACTCACACGGACGAGGACCGCAGCGCCAGCACCGTGGCCATGGCCGCCTGGGCCGCCTCGTGGCCCTTGTCCTCCCGCGACCCGGGCAGGCCGGCGCGGTCGAGCGCCTGCTCGTCGGTGTCGCAGGTGAGCACGCCGAAGCCGACGGGCACCCCGGTCTCGACCGTGACGCGGACCAGGCCCTCGGTCGCCGCCTGGCAGACGTACTCGAAGTGCGGCGTGCCGCCGCGGACGACGACCCCGAGCGCGACGACGGCGTCGTAACCTGCGCGCGCCGCCCGGGACGCCGCCACGGGCAGCTCGAAGGAACCCGGTACACGCAGCACCAGCGGGTCGATGACCCCCGCGTCGTCCAGGGCGCGCCGGCAGCCCGCCAGCAGGCCGTCCATGACCTGGGCGTGCCACCGGGCCGCCACGACGGCCACCCGGAGGTCGCTCGCTCCCTCCAGGACCAGCTCCGGCGCTCCGGCTCCGCTCACGTGGGACTCCCCTCCAGGTCGGTGCCCAGGTCCCCGTCCAGCTCGGGCAGGTCGGGCAGGTCGTGGCCCATCCGGTCCCGCTTGGTGCGCAGGTACCTGATGTTCTCGATCGTCGGGCGGATCGGCAGCGGCAGCCGCTCGCTGATCGTCAGCCCGTACCCCTCGAGCCCGGCGCGCTTGGCCGGGTTGTTCGTGAGCAGCCGCATGGACCGTACGCCGAGGTCCGCGAGGATCTGGGCCCCGGTGCCGTAGTCGCGAGCGTCGGCGGGCAGGCCGAGCTCCAGGTTGGCGTCCACCGTGTCGTGGCCGGCGTCCTGCAGCTGGTAGGCGCGCAGCTTGTGGGCCAGGCCGATCCCGCGCCCCTCGTGGCCACGCATGTAGAGGACGATGCCGCGACCCTCCTCGGCGACGCGGCCGAGCGCCGCGTCCAGCTGCGGCCCGCAGTCGCACCGCAGCGACCCGAGGACGTCGCCCGTCAGGCACTCGGAGTGCACGCGCACCAGCACGTCCTCGCCGTCGCCGACCTCGCCGGCCACGACCGCCACGTGCTCGACGCCGTCCACGTGGTCGCGGTAGGCGTAGGCCGTGAACAGGCCGTGCTCGGTCGGCAGCCGGGTCTCGGCCACGAGGGTCACCAGCGTCTCGTGCCGCCGCCGGTACGCGATGAGGTCGGCGATCGAGATCATGGCGAGGCCGTGCCGGTCGGCGAAGGCCCGCAGCTGCGGCCCGCGGGCCATCGACCCGTCGTCGTTGACGATCTCGCACAGCACCCCCGCGGGCGTCAGCCCGGCGAGGCGGGCCAGGTCGACGGCCGCCTCCGTGTGGCCGGGCCGGACGAGGACGCCGCCCTCGCGGTAGCGGAGGGGCAGCACGTGACCCGGCTGGACGATCTCGTACGGCTCGGTGGCCGAGTCGACCAGGACGCGGACGGTCCGCGCCCGGTCGGCGGCCGAGATGCCCGTGGTGACGCCGTCGCGGGCATCCACCGAGATCGTGTACGCGGTGCGCATCCGCTCGCGGTTGTGCGGCGTCATCAGCGGCAGGTGCAGCCGGTCCAGCGTGCTGCCCTCCATCGCCACGCAGACGAACCCGCTGGTCCAGCGGATGGTGAATGCCATCAGCTCGGCGGTGGCCTTGCTCGCCGCGAAGATGACGTCGCCCTCGTTCTCGCGGTCCTCGTCGTCGACGACCACGACCGGCCGCCCGGCCGCGATCTCGGCGATCGCCCGCTCGACCGTGTCCAGCCGGACCGTCGTCATGCCTGCCCTCCGTCCACGCCGAGCAGCCGCTCGACGTACTTCGCGACCACGTCGACCTCGAGGTTGACCGGATCCCCGGGCTCCGTCCGGCCCAGTGTCGTGGCCGCCAGGGTCGTCGGGATCAGGCTGACCTCGAACCAGCCCTCCCCCAGCGCGCTGACCGTGAGCGACACGCCGTCGACGGCCACCGAGCCCTTCTCGACCACGTACCTGGCCAGCTGCGGGGGCAGCGAGAGGCGGATCACCTCCCAGTGCTTACCCGGCGTCCGGGACAGCAGCTCCGCCACGCCGTCGACGTGGCCCTGGACGAGGTGGCCGCCCAGCCGGTCGGACAGCCGCACCGGACGCTCCAGGTTCACCCGGCGCCCGGGAGCGAGCCGGGCCAGGCTCGAGCGCCGCAGCGTCTCGGCCATCACGTCCGCGGTGAAGGTCCCCGCGCGGTGTTCGGTCACGGTGAGGCAGACGCCGTTGACCGCGATCGAGTCACCGTGCCGGGCGTCGGAGGTGACGACCTCCCCGCGCACGGTCAGCCGGGACGAGTCGCCGAGGTCCACGACCTCGACCACCTCGCCGAGCTCCTCGACGATGCCGGTGAACATGGGCTCAGCCCTTCCTGCGTACGGTGGCGGTGATGCGGACGTCGTCGCCGACCCGGGCGACGTCGGCGAGGTCGAGGCGGACGGCGTCGGTGATCGTCGCGATCCCGATCGGGGCGACGGCGGCGGCCCCCTCCCCCAGCAGGGCCGGCGCCACGTACGCCACGACGCGGTCGACCAGCCCGGCCGACACGAAGGCCGCGGCGAGCGTCGCGCCGCCCTCCAGCCAGACGAACTGGCGGTTCGCGGCGAAGACCCGGCGGAGCGCCTCCGCGGGGTCGCGGGTGCGCAGGAACAGCGTCGGCGCGGTGTCGTCCAGCACGCGAGCCCGTGGCGGCGGGTCGGCCAGGCCCATCACCGCGCGCAACGGCTGGAACCGGCGCGGCACCGGCCGATCCTCCTCGTCGCGGACGGTCAGCGCCGGGTCGTCGGCGCGGACCGTTCCCGTCCCGACGAGGACCACGTCGTGCAGCGCCCGCAGCCGGTGCACGTCGCGCCGGGCCTGCGGCCCGGTGATCCACCGGCTGGTGCCGTCGGCCGCGGCGGTCCGGCCGTCCAGCGTGGCGGCGAGCTTCCAGGTCACGTACGGGCGGTGCAGCTCGAGGCTGAGGCTGAACTCGGGGTTGACCGCGCGCGCCTCGTCGGCGAGC
The DNA here is from genome assembly GCA_035462845.1 of Jiangellales bacterium. Taxonomy (GTDB): domain Bacteria; phylum Actinomycetota; class Actinomycetes; order Jiangellales; family Jiangellaceae; genus DASTQL01. The sequence continues at coordinate 14,484 of DATHTV010000246.1, read as the reverse complement.
ACCCCGCCCTCGACGTCGACACCGGCCTCGCGCATCGCCTGCGCGCCGCCGCTCGCCGCGGAGTTGAGGTCCGCCTGGGCGAACACCACGCGGGCGACCCCCGCGGCCACGAGGGCGCCGCTGCACGGCCCGGTCCGGCCGGTGTGGTTGCAGGGCTCGAGCGTCACGACGGCGGTCGCGCCACGGGCCCGCTCGCCGGCGTCGAGCAGGGCGTCGACCTCGGCGTGCCGGTGGCCCGCGCCACGGCCGAAGCCCTCCCCGACCACGGCACCGTCGGCGGACAGCAGCACGCAGCCGACGCGCGGGTTCGGCGTCGGCGGCACCCCCGGCGTCCGGGCGAGCTCCAGCGCGCGGCGCATCGCCGCCACCTCGCTCGGGCTCGCCACGACGTCTCCAGGTCCGGTCTCGTGACGCGGTCCCCGGGGTCGACGGCCGGGCGTCACCCGCCCGTCCTGGGCGGGGCGACGTCGCGGCCGCGCGTGCGTCCTCCCATCCGGACTCTCACCGTCGGTCCCGGAGTTCCACCGGGTCAGCCGACCGCCGGCTGCGGTCGGGTCGCGGACTGTCACCGCCGGTTCGGAATTGCACCGACCCCGGAGCACGCGTGCTGCTGTCGTTCGCGCACCAGTCTGGCACGCGCCGGTCCCCCCGAGCGCCCCGCGGGCGGTGACGGGCGGCGTCAGCCCGCCGCGGCACCGGCGGCCAGCGACCGCAGGTGCTCGACCTCGGCAGCGGCGTCCTCGGCGGAGTAGACGGCCGAGCCGGCGACGAAGACGTCGGCGCCGGCCTCCGCGGCCCGCTCGATCGTCTCGGCCGACACCCCGCCGTCCACCTGGACCCAGACGTCCAGGCCGCTGCGCCGCACCATCTCGCGGGCCCGCCGGACCTTCGGGAGGCAGACGTCGAGGAACGACTGTCCGCCGAAGCCCGGCTCGACGGTCATGACCAGGATCATGTCCAGCTCCGGCAGCAGGTCCTCGTACGGCTCCACCGGCGTGGCCGGCTTGAGCCCCAGCCCGGCCCGCGCCCCGGCTGCGCGGAGCTCGCGGGCGAGCCGCACGGGTGCGGCGGCGGCCTCGACGTGGAACGTGACCGAGCGCGCCCCGGCCTCCGCGTACGCCGGCGCCCACCGGTCCGGGTCCTCGATCATGAGGTGGCAGTCCACCGGCAGCCCGGTCCGCGCCAGGAGGGCCTCCACGACCGGCAGCCCGAGCGTCAGGTTGGGCACGAAGTGGTTGTCCATGACGTCGACGTGCACCCAGTCGGCGCCGGCGATGCGGGCCAGCTCGCGTTCCAGGTTGGCGAAGTCCGCGGACAGGATGCTCGGCGAGATCTGGATGCCCACGCCTGCGGACCCTAGCGTCGACCGCCCGTACGGAGCAGGGACAGGTACATGGCGTCCGTACCGTGCCGGTGCGGCCACAGCTGCACGTCCGGCCCGTCGCCGAGGTCGGGGACTCCCGGCAGCAGTGGCCGGGCGTCGAGTCGCTCCACGCCGTGGCGGCCGCGCAGCACCTCGTCCACGACCGTGCGGGTCTCGTCCAAGTGCGGCGAGCAGGTGACGTAGGCGACCACCCCTCCCGGCCGGGCCGCAGCCAGGGCGGAGCCGAGCAGCGCGATCTGCAGGGGGTGCAGCGCGGCGACGTCGGCCGGGGTCCGCCGCCAGCGGGACTCCGGTCGCCGGCGCAGCGCACCGAGCCCGCTGCAGGGGACGTCGACGAGCACCCGGTCGAAGGAGCCGTCCGGCCAGGCGGGGGCTCGACCGTCGGCCACCACGACGGTCCCGCGCGGGAGTCCCTGGAGCGCGCGGGCGACGAGGCGGGCCCGGTGCGGCTGCCGCTCGACGGCGAGGACCGACGCTCCACGCTCGCCGGCCAGCGCGGACAGCAGCGCCGCCTTGCCGCCCGGGCCGGCGCACAGGTCGAGCCACCGATCGTCCCGTCCGGTCAAGGGAGCACCGGCCAGCGCGAGCGTCACCAGCTGCGAGCCCTCGTCCTGCACCCCGGCGCGCCCCTCGGCCACCGCGGGCACGTCCAGCGGGTCGCCCGCCGGCCACCGCGCCGCCACCGGCGACCAGCGCCCGGGCGTCGCCCCGCTGCCGAGCAGCTCGTCGAGGCCGGCCCGCCCGGGACGGGCCACCAGCGTCACCTCGGGACGCGCGTTGTCCGCCCGCAGCAGCGCCTCGAGCTCGCTGACGTCGCCGCCGACCGCCGCCAGCAGCGCGTCGGCGACCCAGCGCGGGTGGGCCTCCCGGACCGCGAGGCGTCCGACGGGGTCACTCCCGGACGGCGGCGCGATCTCGCGCACCCACGCGTCCAGGTCGCGCGAGGCGACCCGCCGCAGCACCGCGTTGACCAGGCCTGTGGGCCGGGGGCCCACCTGCTCGCGCACGAGGTCGACGGAGCTGGCGACCGCCGCGTGGGCCGGGACCCGGGTGCCGAGCAGCTGGTGCGTCCCGAGCCGGAGCACGTCGAGCACCGCCGGGTCCAGCGCCTCCAGCGGCCGGTCCGCGCAGCGCTCCAGCACCGCGTCGTACGTCCCGAGGCCACGCAGGGTGCCGTAGACGAGCTCCGTGGCGAGAGCGGCGTCACGGCCGGTCACTCCCCGCTCGCGCAGCAGCCCGGGCAGCACGAGGTTGGCGTAGGCGTCCTGCCCCGTCACCGCCCGGAGCGCCTCGAGGGCGGTGGCCCTGGCCGCGTCCCGGGGGCGGCGCTGCGGCCGGCGCGAGCCCTTCGGGTCCCAGGTGCGCGGCCGGGCCACCGTCAGTCCAGCCGCTCGCCGGGCTCCGGGCGCACGCCGCGCGCCCAGTCCGCCGCGGGCATGGCCCGCTTGCCCTGCGGCTGGACCTGGCCGAGCAGGACCGCGGTGGTGCCGGTACCGACCCGGACCCCGGCCCGGCCGGCCGCGAGCTCCCCCGGCGCCAGCGGCGTGTCGGCAGCGGCGCCACCGGGACCGGGCTCCGTGGTCAGCGGCCCGAGCTTGAGCCGCTCGCCCCGGAAGCGGGTCCAGGCCCCGGGTGCCGGCGTGCACGCGCGCACCAGCCGGTCGACCCGCAGCGCCGGCGCGGTCCAGTCGACCCGGGCGTCCTCGACGGTCAGCTTGGGTGCGTGCGAGACGCCCTCGGCGGGCTGCGGGCGGGGCTGCAGGGTGCCGTCCTCGATGCCGTCGAGCGTCGCCACGAGCAGCCCGGCCCCGGAGAAGGCGAGGCGGCCGAGCAGGTCCCCGCTGGTGTCGTGGGGGCGCACCGCCTCGGTGAGCACCCCGTACACGGGCCCGGTGTCCAGACCCTCCTCGAGCCGGAAGGTGCAGGCGCCCGTGACCTCGTCGCCGGCCAGCACGGCGTGCTGCACCGGGGCGGCACCTCGCCATGCCGGCAGCAGCGAGAAGTGCAGGTTGACCCAGCCGTGGGCGGGTACGGCGAGCGCCTCCGGCGGCACGAGGCCGCCGTAGGCGACGACGGGGCAGCAGTCGGGAGCGATCTCGGCCAGCCTGGCGAGGAAGGCCGGGTCGCGGGGCCGCTGGGGTCGCAGCACCTCCACGCCTGCGGCGAGGGCCAGCTCGGCGACGGGCGACGGCGTGAGCCGACGCCCTCGGCCGGCCGGTGCGTCGGGCCGGCTGAGGACGGCGACCACCTCGTGTCGCGAGTCCAGGAGCGCCCGGAGGGAGGGGACCGCCACCTCGGGGGTCCCGGCGAAGAGGACGCGCATGCCCGCTACAGGGCCCGGCCGAAGGTGGCGTGCGGGGACACCTTGACGGTCGGTGCCGGCGCCCCGGCCCACTCCGCCTCCCGGATCGCCTTGAGGGCCGCCTTGCGCGACTCGCGGTCGAGCCGGTCGATGAACAGGACCCCGTCCAGGTGGTCGGTCTCGTGCTGGACCGCACGCGCGAGCAGGTCGCTCCCCTCGACGGTGACCGGCTCGCCCCACTGGTCGAAGCCGCGGGCCACGACCCGCATGGCACGTCGGCAGTCGTACTCGAGGCCGGGCAGAGACAGGCAGCCCTCGGGGCCGACCTGCTCCTCCGCGGACAGGGTCAGGTCCGGGTTGACCAGGTGCCCCAGCACACCGTCGACGTGGTACGTGAACACCCGCAGGGAGACCCCCAGCTGGGGTGCCGCGAGCCCGGCGCCGGGGGCGTCCACCATCGTGTCGGTGAGGTCCTGGACCAGCCGGCGCAGCTCCTTGTCGAAGTCCACGACCGGGTCCGCCGGCGTACGCAGGACGGGGTCGCCGAACAGGCGGATGGGCTGGATCGCCACGGGGCGGTCCTCCAACAGGTCGGGGCGTCACGCGCGGGGCTGCTGCGCGGGTCCCCAGTCTACGAGTGGACCCGACCGGGGCCGGGTACTGGTCCGACCGCCGAGAAGCCGTTAGGGTCCCCGCAGCCTCACCGACCGTGTTCATGCCATGACGACGTCCACCCCGTCGAGCAGGCGGGCAGGGACGGGAGGGAGTGCCGGGATGCCCGCTGTCATCCTCGTCGGCGTCGACCAGAGCGACGGCAGCCGACGGGCGGTCGAGTTCGCCCGTGACCGCGCCAGGGAGGTGGGGGCGGCCCTGCTCATCGCGCACGTCATCCCCTGGTCGCCGTACTCGTTCACGACTCCGGAGGAGAACGAGACCCGGCACGTGCGCCGGGAGGCGGAGCTGGCCGCCGCCCGCGAGCAGGTCCTGGGACCCGCGTGCGCCCTGGTGGGGGACGGGGTGGAGTGCACCTCCGAGGCCCGCCACGGCCACCCCGCCGAGACGTTGAGCAGCCTCGCCCGCGAGCACGACGCGATGCACGTCGTCGTGGGCCGCACCGGGGAGAGCCGGCTGCGCTCCATGCTCTTCGGCAGCGTGCCGTCCCAGCTGATCCAGATCGCCGACGTCCCCGTGACGGTCGTCCCGTGACCCCCGCAGGAGCAGCGATGCAGGACGAGATCCGCGCCCAGTCGGTCGACGAACGCGTCGGCGAGGTGGTCGGTCCGATCGCCGACCGGGTGGTCTCCACCGTCTTCTACTCCGTGAGCATCGGCGGGGCCGAGCTGCCGCTCATCGTGGTCTGGCTGGTCGTCGCGGGGGCGTTCTTCACCGTCTACCTCGGCTTCCTCAACGTCCGCGGCTTCAGGCACTCGATCGACCTGGTCCGCGGCAAGTACTCCGACCCGAACGACGCGGGAGAGGTCTCGCACTTCCAGGCCCTCGCCACGGCGGTCTCCGGCACGGTCGGGCTCGGGAACATCGCCGGCGTGGCGGTCGCCATCTCGCTCGGCGGGCCGGGCGCCACGTTCTGGATGATCGTGGCCGGCTTCCTCGGGATGTCCACCAAGCTCGCGGAGTGCACGCTCGGTGTGAAGTACCGCAACGAGCACGCTGACGGCACGGTGTCCGGCGGGCCCATGTACTACCTGGAGCGCGGCGTCGGCGCGGTGACCGGGAGCCGCGGGTTCGGCAAGACCCTGGCGATCCTGTTCGCGATCTTCTGCATCGGTGGGGCGCTGGGCGGCGGCAACATGTTCCAGGCCAACCAGGCGACGGCACAGATCCAGGCGGTCACCGGTGGCGAGGACAGCCCGCTTGCCGGTCTCAACTGGCTGGTCGGCCTGGCCTTCGCCATCGCGGTCGGGCTGGTCATCATCGGCGGGATCAAGTCGATCGCCCGGGTGACCGAGAAGCTCGTGCCCTTCATGGCGGTGCTCTACCTGACCGCCGGTGTCGTCGTCATCGCGTTCAACCTGGAGGCCGTCCCGGGGGCCATCGGCGACATCATCAGCGGGGCCTTCAACCCGCAGGGCGTCGCCGGGGGCTTCGTCGGCGTCCTGATCGTCGGCTTCCAGCGGGCCGCATTCTCCAACGAGGCGGGGATCGGCTCGGCCTCCATCGCGCACTCCGCCGTCCGGACCAAGCACCCGTCCACGGAGGGGTACGTCGCCCTGCTCGAGCCGTTCATCGACACCATCGTCATCTGCACGATGACGGCACTGATCATCGTGATCACCGGCGCCTACCTGGACCCGGAGGCTGCCGAGCTCGGGGGCGTGGCTCTCACGTCGAACGCGTTCGAGTCCGTGATCCCGTGGTTCCCGAACGTGCTGGCCGTGGCCGTCGTGCTCTTCGCCTTCTCGACGATGATCTCGTGGAGCTACTACGGGATGAAGGCCACCGGGTACATCTTCAACGACAGCGCGAAGGCCGAGCTGGTCTTCAAGTTCGTGTTCGTCGTCTTCACGGTCATCGGCGCCGCGCTGGCCCTCGAGCCGGTGATCGGCCTCTCCGACTCGATGATCTTCCTGATGGCGATCCCGAACGTGATCGGGCTCTACATCCTGGCGCGGACGCTCAAGAAGGAGCTGACCGGATACCGGGCCAAGGTGGACAGCGGCGAGTTCGCGCAGGTCGAGAAGTAGGGCCGACCCCCGGCCGAGGGTGCCGAGAGGCTCGTACCGGGCGGCCCCGGTGCGAGCCCCGGTGCCGGCATCGACCTGCAGTCATCGACGATGGGCGAGTCTCCGGGTGAGTGGGGCGCCCCCACCGACGGCTTCACTGCACGAACCCGCCCTCAGCCTGAGCTTCACTGCCCGGACCCGCCCTCGGCGCCACCCACCAACACGCCGAAGGCGGTCCCGAGCAGGCAACCCGTGCTGCACGACGGGCATCCGGTCGCGGTGCCAGGTGGTGGCGGAGGTCAGACGTTGAAGCCGAGAGAGCGCAGCTGCTCGCGGCCCTCGTCGGTGATCTTGTCCGGGCCCCACGGCGGCATCCAGACCCAGTTGATCCGGAAGTCCTGGACGAGGCCGTCCAGGGCCATCCGGGTCTGGTCCTCGATGACGTCGGTGAGCGGGCAGGCCGCGCTGGTGAGGGTCATGTCGATGGTCGCGACGTTGGCGTCGTCGACGTCGATCCCGTACACCAGGCCGAGGTCGACGACGTTGATGCCGAGCTCGGGGTCCACGACGTCGCGCATCGCCTCGGTGAGGTCCTCGACGTCGGTCGCCCGGGAGCCGGCCGGGCCGGTGCCTGCCGGGCCGGTGCCCGTCACGTCGGTCTCGCCGAGGTCGGTGCTCGTGCGGTCGGTCATCGGGTCTCCTCCTCGGGCGCGGTGAGCGCCCGCGCGGTGGCGTCCTTGAGAGCGGTCCAGGGCAGCAGCGCGCACTTGACGCGTACGGGGTAGCGGGCGACGCCGGCGAAGGCGACGGCGTCCTCGAGGAGAGCCTCGTCGGGCTCGACGGTGCCCCGGCCGGTCACCAGCTCCTTGAAGGCCTCGTACCGGCCCAGCGCGTCGCCGACGGTCCGCCCGGACACCAGGTCGGTCATCACCGAGGCGGCGGCCTGGCTGATCGAGCAGCCGTGCCCCTCCCAGGAGACGTCGGCCAGCCGGTGGCCGTCGACGTGCACCCGCATGGTGACCTCGTCGCCGCAGGTCGGGTTGACGGGGTGGGCCTCGGCGGTCCCGGGCGCCGGAACGCCGGGCTCGCGCAGCCCGCGGCCGTGCGGCCGCTTCGCGTGGTCCAGGATGATCTCCTGGTACATCGACTCCAGGGCGGCCATCACGCGACCCCGAAGAACCGGCGGGCGTGGTGGATCGCGTCGACCAGGGCGTCGACGTCGTCGGCGCCGTTGTAGAGGTAGAACGAGGCGCGAGTCGTCGCGGGCACGTCGAGCGCCCGGTGCAGTGGCCACGCGCAGTGGTGCCCCACCCGCACCTCGACGCCGCGGTCGTCGAGCAGCTGCCCCAGGTCGTGCGGGTGGATGCCGTCCACGGTGAAGGCCACCGTCGCACCCCGGTCCACCACGTCGGTCGGTCCCACGACGCGCAGCCCCGGCACGGCACCGAGGGCGTCGAGGGCGTACGCGGCGAGCGCGTGCTCGTGAGCGGCGACAGCGGGCATCCCGAGCGCGGTCAGGTAGCCGACGGCCGAGGCCAGACCGACGGCCTGCGCCGCCATCGGCACACCCGCCTCGAAGCGCTGCGGCGGCGCGGCGTAGGTCGAGCCCTCCATCCGGACGACCTCGATCATCGACCCGCCGGTGAGGAACGGCGGCATCGTCGCGAGCAGCTCGCGGCGGCCCCACAGCGCGCCGATGCCGGACGGCCCCAGCATCTTGTGCCCGCTGAACGCGACGAAGTCGGCACCCAGCGCGGCCACGTCGACCGGCAGGTGAGGGACGGACTGGCAGGCGTCGAGGACCACGAGGGCCCCCACCTCGCGGGCGCGCCGCACCAGGGGCTCCACCGGGTTGACCGTGCCCAGCACGTTGCTCTGGTGGACGAACGCGACCAGCCGGGTCCGCCCGGTCACGACCGCGTCGAGATCGCCCAGGTCGAGCCGGCCGTCGGGGGTGACCCCCAGCCAGCGGAGCGTGGCGCCGGTGCGCCGGCACAGCTCCTGCCACGGGACGAGGTTGGCGTGGTGCTCCATCTCCGTGACCACGACCTCGTCGCCGGGCCCGAGCCGGTACCGGGCCGCCTCCTCGCCTGCGTACGCGGCGTTGCTCATCGAGTAGGCGACGAGGTTGATGGCCTCGGTCGCGTTCTTGGTGAACACGACCTCCGCGGGGTCCGCGCCCACGAAGGCGGCCACGGTCGCCCGAGCCCCCTCGTAGGCGTCGGTGGCCTCCTCGGCCAGCTGGTGCGCGCCACGGTGGACCGCCGCGTTGTGCTGCTCGTAGAACTCCCGCTCGGCGTCGAGGACGCACCCGGGCTTCTGGGAGGTCGCCCCGGAGTCGAGGTAGACCAGCCGCCGCCCGCCGCGCACGGTGCGCGACAGGATCGGGAAGTCCGCGCGGACCCGGTCCAGCTCGACGGGGTCGAGCAGACCGTGGGCGGGGGCGGTCGTGGTCACGGTCGTCAGGCCTTCGCGAGGTAGGACTCGTAGCCCTCGGCCTCGAGCTTCTCGGCGAGCTCCGCGCCGCCCTCCTCGGCGATCCGGCCGTCGATGAAGACGTGCACGAAGTCGGGCTGGATGTAGCGCAGGATGCGGGTGTAGTGCGTGATCAGCAGGACGCCGCGGTCGCCCTTGGCGCGGAACCGGTTGACGCCCTCGGAGACGACGCGCAGGGCGTCGATGTCGAGGCCGGAGTCGGTCTCGTCCAGGATCGCCACCTGCGGGTCCAGCAGCTCCAGCTGGAGGATCTCGTGCCGCTTCTTCTCGCCGCCGGAGAAGCCCGCGTTGACGTCGCGCTCCGCGAAGGCCGGGTCCATCGCCAGGTGGCCCATGGCCGCCTTGACATCCTTGACCCAGGTACGCAGCTTGGGCGCCTCCCCGTCGACCGCGGTCTTGGCGGTGCGCAGGAAGTTGCTCACCGAGACCCCCGGCACCTCGACCGGGTACTGCATCGCGAGGAACAGCCCCGCGCGGGCCCGCTCGTCGACCGACATCGCGAGCACGTCGGCGCCCTCGAGAGTCACGGAGCCGCTGGTGATCTCGTACTTGGGGTGGCCGGCCACGGAGTAGGCCAGCGTGGACTTGCCGGAGCCGTTGGGCCCCATGATCGCGTGGGTCTCCCCTGGCCGGACGGTGAGGTCGACGCCGCGGAGGATCTCCTTGGCGCCGGCCTCCGCCTGGACGGAGACGTGCAGGTCGCGGATCTCGAGCGTGGCCATCAGGCGGACTTCTCCTGGTTCAGGGGGTGGTCGATGTCGACGAGGACGTCCTCGCCGTCGATGGTGACGGGGTAGACCGCGACCGGACGGGTCGCGGGCAGGCAGGTGGGCCGGCCGGTCGCGAGATCGAAGCGCGAGCCGTGCAGCCAGCACTCGATCTCGCCGTCCTCGACCTCCCCCTCGGCCAGGGACACGTCCTGGTGGGTGCAGGTGTCGCTGATGACGTGGACGTCGCCGTCGTCGCGCACGACGGCCAGGACCTCGCCGTCGACGGTCACCCGGACCGCGCCCTGCTCGGGCAGGTCCGCGAGCGTGCAGGCCCGCCGGAAGTCGGTCACGGCAGCGACTCCGCGAGCTCGCGGTCCACCTCGGCCATCAGCCGGTCGCGGACCTCCGGGACGCCGATCCGGCCGAGCAGCTCGGCGAAGAAGCCGCGGACGACCAGACGCCGCGCCTCCTCGGCCGGGATGCCCCGGGCCTGGAGGTAGAACAGCTGCTCGTCGTCGAAGCGGCCGGTGGCGCTGGCGTGCCCGGCGCTCTCGACCTCGCCGGTCTCGATCTCGAGGTTCGGCACCGAGTCGGCCCGGGCTCCGTCGGTGAGGACGAGGTTTCGGTTGAGCTCGAAGGTGTCCGTCCCCACCGCCTCGGGGCGGATCAGCACGTCGCCGATCCAGACCGTGTGGGCGGACTCGCCCTGCAGGGCGCCCTTGTAGAGGACGTTGCTGCGGCAGTGCGGCGTCGAGTGGTCGACGAACAGCCGGTGCTCCAGGTGCTGCCCGGCGTCGGCGAAGTAGAGCCCGAGGAGCTCGGCGTCCCCGCCGGGGCCGGTGTACGACACGGTCTGCAGCAGCCGCACGAGGTCGCCGCCCAGGCTGACCTGGAACGCGCGCACCCGGGCGTCCCGCCCGACCTGGACCGCCGTCTGCCCGGCGTGCACGGCGTCGTCGTCCCAGAGGGAGAGCCCGACGAGGTCGAGGCTGGCGCCGTCGCCCACGCGGACCGACACCAGCTCGGCGTAACGCGCAGAGCCGCTGTGCTCCAGCACCACGGTGGCCTTCGCGTGCGGGCCCACGTCGATGACCAGGTGGCCGTGCACGGGCTCGTCGCCGCCGGTGCCTCGCAGCTGGAGGAGCACCGGCTCGTCGAGCTCGGCGCCGGCCGGCACCCGGAGCCGGACCGCGCCGCCCGAGTGCCGGGCCGCGAGCGCGGCCACCCGGTCACCTGGGGCGGGCAGGCCCAGGGAGAGAGCCTCCTCGCTGCTGATCTCGGTCAGGTCGGCCGGGGCCGGGACGACGGTGGTCCAGCTCAGGTGCGCGGCGGAGCCGGTGTCGTCCAGCAGCCCGCGCAGGCGCGGGAGCGGGGTGAACCGCCAGTCCTCCTCCCGGCCGGTCGGGACCGGGTGGTCGGCCACCTCGTAGGACGCGGTGCGGTGCAGGGCGCTGCCGCCGTGCGCGCCGCCGCCGTGGCTGTGCGGCGCGACCTGGAGGGGGGCCTCGATGGTGCTGATGGTCGTCCTCGCTTCTGTCTCGGTCCCAGGGTCTGTCGTCGTCGGGGGCGGGGGTCCGGGCGGCGTCAGCCGACCGCGCCCTCCATCTGCAGCTCGATCAGCCGGTTGAGCTCCAGCGCGTACTCCATCGGCAGCTCCCGGGCGATCGGCTCCACGAAGCCGCGGACGATCATGGCCATGGCCTCGTCCTCGGTGAGCCCCCGGCTCATCAGGTAGAAGAGCTGGTCGTCGCTGACCTTGGACACCGTGGCCTCGTGGCCCATGCGGACGTCGTCCTCGCGGACGTCGACGTACGGGTAGGTGTCCGAGCGCGACACGGTGTCGACGAGCAGCGCGTCGCACTTCACCGTGCTGGCACTGTGGTGGGCACCCTCGAGCACCTGCACCAGGCCGCGGTAGGAGGTCCGCCCGCCGCCCCGGGCCACCGACTTGGAGATGATCGTCGAGGACGTGTGCGGCGCCTGGTGGACCATCTTCGACCCGGCGTCCTGGTGCTGGCCCTCGCCGGCGAACGCGATGGACAGCGTCTCGCCCTTCGCGTGCTCGCCCACCAGGTAGACCGCGGGGTACTTCATGGTCACCTTGGAGCCGATGTTGCCGTCGATCCACTCCATGGTCGCGCCCTCGTGCGCCACGGCCCGCTTGGTGACCAGGTTGTAGACGTTGTTCGACCAGTTCTGGATGGTCGTGTAGCGGCAGCGGGCGCCCTTCTTCACGATGATCTCGACCACCGCGGAGTGCAGGGAGTCCGACGAGTAGATCGGCGCCGTGCAGCCCTCGACGTAGTGCACGTACGCACCCTCGTCGACGATGATCAGCGTCCGCTCGAACTGGCCCATGTTCTCGGTGTTGATCCGGAAGTAGGCCTGGAGCGGGATGTCGACCTGCACGCCGGGCGGCACGTAGATGAACGAGCCGCCCGACCACACCGCGGTGTTGAGCGCGGCGAACTTGTTGTCGCCGGGAGGGATGACGCTGCCGAAGTACTCCTTGAACAGCTCCGGGTGCTCCTTGAGCCCCGTGTCGGTGTCCAGGAAGATCACGCCCTTGGCCTCCAGGTCCTCGCGGATCTGGTGGTAGACGACCTCCGACTCGTACTGCGCGGCCACGCCGGCCACGAGGCGCTGCTTCTCGGCCTCGGGGATCCCGAGCCGGTCGTAGGTGTTCCTGATGTCCTCGGGCAGGTCCTCCCACGAGGTCGCCTGCTTCTCGGTCGTCCGGACGAAGTACTTGATGTTGTCGAAGTCGATGCCCGACAGGTCCGAGCCCCAGGTGGGCATCGGCTTCTTGCCGAAGAGCCGCAGCGCCTTGAGCCGGATGTTGCGCATCCACTCCGACTCGTCCTTGAGCGCGGAGATCTCGCGCACGACGTCCTCGGACAACCCGCGGCGCGCCCCCGCCCCGAAGGTGTCGGTGTCGGCCCAGCCGTACTCGTACCGGCCGATCCCCTCGAGCTCGGGGTTCCTGGCTTCGATGTCGGACGTGGTCATCGTGGGGTCCTCTCCCGGTGGGGGCCGGACGTGGCGGTCGCTGTCGTACGGGTGGTGGTGGCAGGGGTGCGGGGGACGTGCGTGGTGCAGACGCCGTCACCGTGGGCGATCGTGGCCAGCCGCTGCACGTGGGTGCCCAGCAGGCGCGCGAACACCTCGGTCTCGGCCTCGCACAGCTGGGGGAACTGCTCGGCCACGTGCGCGACGGGGCAGTGGTGCTGGCAGACCTGCTCGCCGAGGGAGGTGGGTGACGCCTGCGCCGAGGCAGCGTAGCCGTCGGCGGTCAGCGCCTCGGCCAGGGCCTGCGCGGCACCCTGGGGTCCGGCCGCCTCGACGATCGGGCGGTAGCGGTCCTCGAGCTCCGCGACCCGCCGGCGGGCGAACTCGGCGACGAGCTCCTCACCGCCCCGGTCGGCCAGGAAGCGCATGGCGCTGGCCGCCAGGTCGTCGTAGGCCTGGAAGAAGGCGTCGCGACCCGCGTCGGTGAGCACGAAGACCTTGGCCGGTCGGCCTCGCCCGCGCGGCGCGGAGACCCGCGGGACCCGGGGCTCGATCATCCCCTCGGTGACCAGCGCGTCCAGGTGCCGGCGCACCGCGGCCGGGGTCAGGCCGAGCTGCTGCGCCAGGGCCGCCGCGGTCGACGGACCGCCCTCCAGGATCGCCCTGGCCACCCGCTCGCGGGTGCCGGCGTGGACGGCGTCGGCGGTCACCCCGGACGGCTCCGGACCGTCCGCGGTGGCCTCGGCGAGCGCGCGCGGGTTTTTCACAACACCAGTGTCGCCAATTTCCCGGAGCCGGACAACCCGGGGGTCGTGACGGCTCCCACTCAGACCGGTGCGGGCACGTCGGGCAGCACGACCGACGGGCTGTCGAGCAGGCGCGGCACGACCGTGCGGGCCCCTGGCCGGAAGGCGTAGAGGGCGGCCAGCCGGGCACGCGTCGCGCGGTGGTGGGCGGCCACCCGGGCAGCGTCCACGGGGGCGACCGCAGAGCGGGCGGCGACGACCGCCCGGGCGAGCCGGCGGGCCCGAGCGGCCGTCGCCAGCCCCTGCCAGACCCGCAGGTCGAGGTGAGCGAGCAGGTTCCCCTCGTCCAGCCCCGGGTCCGCCGCCGCGGCGGTGTCCAGGTCCAGGAGCGCGGCCCGTCCCCGGTGCACGAGGACCTGCTGGTCGTGCAGGTCACGGTGGGCGGTGACGGCCGGCGCGGTCGGCAGTGCGGTCAGCTCGGCCAGGGCGTGGTGGGCCAGGTCTCGGACCCGCGCGACCACGTCGCCGCCGAGCGGTGCGTACCTGGCCAGGCGGTCCACCCACGTGCTCAGGACCGCCGCCTCGTCCGGGCTGGCGTGCTCGGGCAGGCCGGCGGGCGTGGTCCGGGCCAGAACCCCGAGCGCGTTCCCGGCCGCGGTCCCGGCGACGTCCAGGGCGGCGGCGTCGGACCGCGGGTCGGCCAGCACGTCCAACAGGGACCGGCCCGGGAGGGACGCGGTCCGCACCCAGCCCGCGGCCGGGTCCGCCGCGTCCACCTGCGGGAGTGCCGGGGCGCCGGGGGCGTCCGCCAGCAGCGAGGCGAGGGTGCGGTGCGCCCGCAGGGCCCGCTCGGCGGAGGGGGGCCTGGCGACCTTGACGTACGACGGCCGCCCGGCGGTCGAGGAGGCTGCGACCCCCGCGACCGGACCCGCACCTCGCGGCACCTCCACCACGGCCCTGCGGCGGGGCCGGTGGACGACCAGGCGGGCGCCCGGGACGGCCGCCCAGCCGGACAGGGCGGGCAGCCTGCGGTCGTCGAGACCCACCGGGTCGAGCCGCCCGCCGGAGGCGACGGCGGCGAGCAGCCGCCCACCCGGCCCGGCCAGCTCGAGGTCGATCCGGTCGTCGGCCGGCCAGGCGCGGCGCACCGTCCACA
>DATHTV010000245.1:0-8912 GCA_035462845.1 Jiangellales bacterium | reverse complement strand
GTGCCAGCGTCGACTACTGGGCCGCCATCGCCGACCGGCACGGCCTCGACCTCACGGTGGTCAACCCGCTCGTGGACGGCACGGTCCGGTTCATGACCCTGGACTGGGACGGCAAGATCCGGATGGCCTGCTCCTCCCCGTACGCGATGGCGTCGCTGGTCGCCCAGCGCGAGTCGTACCAGGTCGCCACCGGCAACGACGCGGACGCCGACCGGCACGGCGTCGTCACCCCCGACGCGGGCCTGATGAACCCCAACCACTTCCTGGCCGTCGCGATCTCCTACCTGTACGCGCACCGCGACGGCTGGCCCGCGGACGCCGCCGTCGGCAAGACGCTGGTGAGCTCGTCGATGATCGATCGGGTCGCTCAGGACCTGGGGCGGCGGCTGGTCGAGGTGCCCGTCGGCTTCAAGTGGTTCGTGCCGGGTCTGCTCGACGGCAGCGTCGGGTTCGGCGGCGAGGAGAGCGCGGGCGCCTCGTTCCTGCGGCGGGACGGGTCGACCTGGACCACCGACAAGGACGGCATCCTGCTCGCGCTGCTCGCCTCGGAGATCACCGCGGTCACCGGCCGCACCCCCAGCGAGCACTACCGCGACCTCACGGCGCGCTTCGGCGAGCCCGCGTACGCGCGGACCGACGTGGCCGCCACCCGCGAGCAGAAGGCGGTGCTCGGGAAGCTCTCGCCCGAGGCGGTGACGGCCACCGCGCTCGCCGGCGAGCCGATCACCGACCGGCTCACCGCCGCCCCGGGCAACGGAGCCGCTCTCGGCGGGCTCAAGGTCACCACCGAGTCGGGGTGGTTCGCCGCCCGCCCGTCCGGCACCGAGGACGTCTACAAGGTGTACGCGGAGAGCTTCCGCGGCCCCGAGCACCTCGCCCGGATCCAGGAGGAGGCGCAGGACGTCGTCGGGGCGGCGCTCGCGGGCGGATGAGCGACGGCCTCACCACCGGAGGTCTGGCCCGCACCGTCCGGCTGGCGGTGCTGCCCGCCGCAGCCGCGGGGCGCTCGGCCGCCGGGGCGGCGCGCCGGCTGGCCGGTGCCGACCCGGAGGTCGTCCGGCAGGAGGTCCGCCGGGCCAACGCGGCGCACGCCCGCCGCGTCCTGGGCGAGCTCAAGGGCGGGGCGCTCAAGGCGGGCCAGCTGCTCTCGACCGTGGAGATGCTCTTCCCGGCCGACCCGGAGGCGTCCTGGCGGGAGGCGCTGGTGTCGTTGCAGGAGGGCAACCGAGGGCTGCCCTTCGCCGAGGTGGAGCCCGTGCTCGCCGCCGAGCTCGGCCCGGGCTGGCGCCGGCGGTTCCGCGCGCTCGACGAGGTGGCAGCTGCCGCGGCGTCGCTGGGGCAGGTGCACCGGGGGGTGTGGGCCGACGGGCGAGCCGTCGCGGTCAAGGTGCAGTACCCCGGGGTGCGCGAAGCGCTGGCCGCCGACCTGCGGGCGGTGTCGGTCGCCACCCGGCTGGCCGCCCTGGTCGCGCGCGGCATGACCCTGCCCCCGCTCGTGGCCGAGCTGCGCACCCGGCTGGTGGAGGAGCTCGATTACCGCCGGGAGGGCGCCACCCAGGCAGCGTTCGCCGCCGCGTACGCCGACGACCCCGACGTCGAGGTGCCGCAGGTGCTGGAGGCGACGTCGCGGGTCCTGGTGAGCAGCTGGCTGGACGGGGTGCCGATAGCGCGCCTGGGCGACGCCGAGCCGGCGACCCGGGACCGGGTCGGCCTGCTCTACCAGCGATTCCTGCTGTCCGGTCCGGAGCGAGCAGGGCTGCTGCACACCGATCCGCACCCCGGCAACTTCCGGCTCACCCCGCACGGGGCGTTGGGCGTGCTCGACTTCGGCTCTGCGCTGCGGCTGCCGGGAGGGATGCCGCCGACCTTCGGCCGGCTGATCACGGTCCTGCTCAGCGGCGACCCGGCTCACGTGGAGCGCGGCCTGCGGGAGGAGGGCTTCGTCCGGCCGGGCGTGACGGTCGACGCGCGCAAGCTGGTCGACTACCTCGCGCCGTTCAGCGAGCCCGCCCGGCACGAGGTGTTCACCTACTCGCGGGAGTGGCTGCGCGGCCAGTTCGGCCGGCTGGGCGACCCGCGCGACCCGGACTTCGCCGTCGCGCTGCGTCTCGACCTGCCGGCCGAGCACCTGTTCACCCACCGGGTGTGGCTGGGCGTCGTGGGCGTCCTCTGCCAGCTCGGGGCCACCGTCCCCGTACGGACGGAGCTCCGGCGGTGGCTGCCCGGGTTCGACCCGGTTCCGTCCCCCCGCACGTCGACCTAGCGGTCACACCTCGAGCACGATCTTGCCCGCGACGTGTCCCTCCCCCACCAGGGCCTGGGCCTCGGCGGCGTCGGCCAGCGGGAAGGTCTGCTGGACGACGACCCGGAGCCGGCCGGTCTCGACCTGCGCCCCCAGGGCGGCGAGGTCGTCCCGGTCGGGGCGGACGAAGACGTACCGGCCGCCGAGCTCGGCCACCCGGGCTGCGTCGGTGATGGACACCAGCCGCTCTGTGTCGCGGACGAGTTCCGCGGATGCCTCCAGCGCGTCGCCGCCCACGGTGTCGAGCACGACGTCCACGCCGGCCGGCGCCAGCTCGCGGACACGCCCGACCAGTCCCTCGCCGTACGCCACGGGCTCGGCGCCCAGATCGCGCAGCAGGTCGTGGTTGCGTTCGCTGGCCGTGCCGATCACTCGAGCGCCGAGGGCAACCGCGAGCTGGACCGCGACGTGGCCGACCCCGCCCACGGCGGCGTGCACGAGCACGGTGTCGTCGCCGTTGGCCTGCGCGGCCTTGAATGCTTGATGGGCGGTGAGCCCCACGAGCGGCAGCCCGGCCGCCTCGGCCCAGGACATCGAGGCCGGCTTGGTCGCCAGGCACCGGACCGGGGAGACGACGAGCGCCGCGTACGTCCCGCCCTGCACGTGGTCCTTGCGGACGTAGCCCATGACCTCGTCGCCCGGCGCGTACTCCCACACGCCGGGACCGACCGCCTCGACGGTGCCGGCGACGTCCCAGCCCGGGACGAGCGGGAAGTGGGCCGGCCACGCGCCGTCGAGGTAGCCCTGCCGCACCTTGGCGTCGACCGGGTTGACCCCCGCGGCCCGCACCCGGACCAGGACCATGTCCGGGCCGACCGGCGGGTCGGGGACCTCGGTGAGCTCGAGGACGTCGGGGCCGCCGTACTGCTGGATCGCGATCGCCTTCATGCGCGGCAGCCTGCCCCACCGGCGCTCGCGTCACCCCTCCGGAGCGTCGCCAGGGGGACGGTGCAGCCGGTAGAGGCGGTGCCGCCGCGTCGGGTGCCCGACCGGCACGCGCGGGTGGTCGAAGTCGCCGGTGGCCTCGCGCTGCATGCCGAGCCGCTCCATCACCCGCCACGAGCGGACGTTCCGCTCGGCCGTGAACGACACGATCTCGGCGAGGCCCACCACGTCGAAGCCGTACGAGCGGGCGGCGCGGGCGGCCTCGGTGGCGAACCCCTGCCCCCAGTGGGCGGCCGCGAGCCGCCACCCGACCTCGACCGCCGGAGTGAACGGCGCCTCGAACTCGGCCGGCCACAGCCCGGTGTACCCGATGAAATCGCCGGTGTCCTGGCGCTCGAGCGCCCACAGGCCGTACCCGTGCTCCGCCCAGACGGCGGCGATCCGGTCGACGAAGGCGTCGCTGCGGCACCGGCCCCACGTCTCCGGGTAGTGCTCCATCACGACGGCGTGGGCGCTCATTTCGGCGAGGGGAGCACGGTCCTCCTCGCGCCAGGCGCGCAGGACCAGCCGTTGCGTACGCAGGGTGGGGGCGCTGGGCACGGAGCCGCATCCTAGGCAGCCAGGGCGTCCGCCACGTCCCATGACCTCCGGCCCTGGCGGCAAGGGCGTGGACCACGCACGCTGGAGCCGTCACAGGAGGTGGACGCCATGAGCACGGACCCGACGGCACCACCGGCACCGACCGAGCAGGAGCCCCCGGCTCAGCCCACGACCGCAACGCCCCCGGCTGAGCCCACGACCGCTATGCCCCCGGCCAGGAAGCCACGGCTCACCCGAGCCGGTGCCGCCTGGGTCGCGACGGCCGCCGCGCTGCTCCTGCTGACGATGCTGATCGTCTTCATCCTGCAGAATCCGACCAGCGTCGAGGTCCACTACCTGGGCTTCACTGGCACCCTCCCGCTGGGCATGGCGTTGTTCATCGCCGCCGTCGCGGGCGGGCTGTTGGTGGGGGTGGCCGGCGTCACCCGAGTCACCCAGCTGCGCATGAACGCGCGCCGCGTACGGCGGCACGAGCCGAAGGCCTGAGCGGCACACGTGCGCACAGCTGGTGAGGCCTGCTCCAGTTGACACGCACGACTGTCCTCGAGGATCACCGTGCCGGCGACGGGTGCACGTGGTCGGACGCGGGCCGGAACCACGTGGCCACCAGGCCGAGCAGTGCGGGGTCGCCAGCGGCCGTGACTGAGCCGTCCTCGACGCTCTCCGACCAGTCGCACCTGCCCTTGGCGAGCGCCAGGACGGCGGGCATCGATACCTCGAGGTAGACGTAGCGACTCGCGTCCAGCAGAGGGTCCGTGAGACACCCGTACGCCTCGACACCGCGCTGGAGCACGAGCCAGTAGCGCCGGTCGTACCGGTGGTGCAGCCTCAGCTCCAGGACGACGGGGCGCACGGGCAGGTGGTCGGGGTTCGCCCGCTGTGCCAGCCAACCGAGCACGATGTCAGGGTCCCGCTCCAGCATGGCGGGGTCGTCCGGGAGCCACGTGTCAGCCCAGTCGCGCAGCGAGCCGAGCGTCGCCATCAGGCCCTGCCCGACCGCGGTCAGACGGTACGCCGGGTGCGAGTCGTTGCCCTCGCGGCGTGAGACCAGCCCCAGCGTCTCCAGCCGGCGCAGCCGGTCGGCAAGCACCGAACGCGAGATCCGGCCGGGCAGTGCGATGACGAGGTCGTTGAACCCCTGCGGCCCGAACGTCCCCAGCTCGCGCACGATGAGCAGACTCCACCGGTCACCGAGGTGCTCGATGGCCTTGGTGAACGAGCAGTATCCCGGGAGCTCGCTCGAGCCCACGCGCGAAGTGTCCCACCGTGGCGCGGCATCCGCGCGGTTCGAAGTTCGAACTGGCCGTCGTCGCCGGCCCCGGCGGATCGTGTCGAGCACAGCATCAACTGGCGGGAACGATGTCGACACAGCAGCGCAGGCCGTACGCACCGGAGCACCCGGCCCCGGTCCGCGAAGGGTACGAGCGGATGCTCAGCGCGGCCGGTGTCGAGGGGCGGTTCATCGGGAGGCCATCGCGCCGTATCCATGTGACCGAGTCCGGTGACGGCCCACCGGTCGTTCATCTGCACGGCGACAACACGTCGTCGCTTTCGCACCTGATGCTGCTGGGGCACATGACCGGAGTGCGTTCCTACCTCGTCGACCGACCGGGGCGCGGGCTCAGCGATCCCGGTGACGGCCGTCGTCACGGCTTTCGGACCCGTGCGATGCAGTCTGTCGACCGCATCCTCGACGAGCTGCACCTGGAGTCGGCCGTCCTCGCCGGCGCCTCGGGGGGCGGGACCTGGGCGGTCTGGTACGCGCTGGGCCGTCCCGAGCGCGTGCGCGGTCTGGTCCTGCTCGGGGCGGTCCCGGTGCTGCCCGGCGCCCGCATCCCTCGGGGCATCCGACTCATGGCGACGCCGGTGCTGGGGAACGTCCTCGCCCGTACCGCGAAGCCGGGGCGAGCGATGCTGCTCCGCCTGATGGCGTCGGTGGGTGAGGGCGACACGATCCTGAGGCACCCCGGCCTGCTCGACTCGCTCATCGACGCGGCGCACGACCCGGTCGCCGCCCGAGCCAACGTGGCCGAGTTCCAGGCACTCCTGTCGCCGTTCGGTACAAGACCCGCGGCTCGTCTCCGCCCCGAAGACCTGCGCAGACTGGCCGTTCCCACCCTGATGATCTGGGGCGACCACGACCCGGTGATGTCGGTGGGTGCCGCGCGGGCCGCAGCGGGCCTGATACCCGACGCCCGCCTCGAGGTGCTGCCCGCCGGCCACGTGCCACAGCTCGGCAACCCGGAACGCGTGGCGGCGTTGATCGAGGACTTCGCTCGGTCCCTTCCGACTCGCGGGTACCGAGCTGTGACGTGAGCGATCCGCGGCGGGTGCTGGTGGTGGGCGCGGGGATCGCGGGCCTGGCCACCGCCCGGGCGCTGCTCGGCCAGGGCATCCAGACCGACGTGGTCGAACGCTCCGACTCCTGGCGGCATCCGGGTGCCGGGGTCTACCTGCCGGCCAACGCGGTCCGGGCTCTGGGTGCCCTCGGGCTCGGGAGCAGCTTCCTCGACCGTGCCTGCCCCATCACACAGCAGCGGTTCCTTGATCACCGCGGTCGCGTGCTGGTGGAGGTGGACCTGCACGCCGTCTGGGGCGCGACCGGGCCATGCGCGGCCATCGAACACAGGGGCCTGCATGAGCTGCTGCGCGAGGGGATTCCCGTCCGTCGGGGCACGACCGTGACCGCTCTCGAGGAAGAGGGGCCACGGGTCCATGTGGTCTTCGACGACGGTTCGAGCAGCGACTACGACCTCGTGGTGGGTGCGGACGGCGTCCGCTCCTGTGTCCGTACCGTCGTCTTCGGGGGCGCCCCCCCGCGGCCCCTGGCACAGGCCAGCTGGCGCTTCCTCGCCGACGACATCGGGCAGACCTCGGCGTGGACGGTGCATCTCGGCCGCACGACGGCCTTTCTCATGATCCCGCTGGGTCGCGGCCGCATCTACTGCTACGCCGACGTCACATCCCCTGCTGCGGTCGACCCAACCGCCGGCGATCCGGTCACGCTGGGCGAGCTCTACCGTGACTTCGCCGAGCCGGTCCCCACCATCGTGGACGAGCTCCTCGCCGCCGGGAACTCGCCCCACTTCTCCGCGATCCAGGAGGTCACCCAGGAGCCGTGGGTGACTGGCCGCGTCGTGCTGGTCGGCGACGCTGCCCACGCGATGTCGCCCAACATGGCGCAGGGTGTCGGGATGGCTCTGGAGGACGCCCTCGTCCTGGCCCAGACGGTGGCCGCCGGCCGACCGCTCCACGACTACGAGGCCCGGCGCCGATCCCGCGTGAGGTTCGTCCAGACCCAGACCCATCGACGCGATCGCACGCGCGGCCTACCCACCGTGGTCCGTGATGCGGCGCTCCGGATCGGGGGGCAGCGGATCTTCCGCAGCAACTACCATGCGCTGCTCGGCGAGCCGTGACGCGGGACCTCATCGTGCCCGGGAGGCACCGCGGTCAGCGGTCCGTCACCGGGCCGAGCACCGGCTTGACGTCCACGATCGGGGTGGCGTCCACTGCCTCCAGCCCACCGACCTGCAGCCTCAGACCGTCGACGGCCTTGATCGTCACGCGATGCAGGCCGATCGGGTTCGGCCGGTCCGGGGACCGGGTGGTGAAGACGCCGGTCTCCGGCCGGCCCGGATCCCCACGAGGGTGCACGACCAGCACGTCGCGGCGCGCCCGGTCGAGCCAGGTCAGGAGCAGGACCTCGGCGCCGACTCCGAGGCCGCGCAAGCCCTCGCGCACCGTGGGGTCGAAGACCAGCCATGCGTCCGGTGCGCCCTCGTCCCCCTGCTTGGGGGCACTGCCCGGATCGATGAGCGGGGACTCCACTCGCCCGATGGGGTGGACCTCGATGGTCTCGTCCGGCATCACGGTACCGAGTCTGACTCCTGCGGGGTGGCGTGTGCTCTGCGGAATCACCGTCGGACAGGGCGCCCCGCTGGCGAGAGTCCGGGACGCGGGCACGCCCAAGGATCTTCCGCGTCGTGCCAGGTCAGATTGGTGGGGCGGGTGGGACTCGAACCCACGACCCAGGGATTATGAGTCCCCTGCTCTAACCGGCTGAGCTACCGCCCCGACGCACGAAGCCCCCGGGAGAGCCGGGGGCTTCGAGGCTGGCTCCCGCGGCTGGACTCGAACCAGCAACCTATCGGTTAACAGCCGAACGCTCTGCCAATTGAGCTACGCGGGAAGGGCCGGCCCTGGGGCCGGACACGAGCGGAGAGATTACCAGGATCGGGGCGAGGTCCCGCACGGGCCGGCACCCGCCGGAGGTGAGACCGGGCACCCGGCGGGGTAGGACACGGCCCGTGCCGAGACTGCGCCGGGTCGACTGCGCCGGCCCCGGGATCCAGCGCCGGCGCCGGGGGCGGGGGTTCTCCTACGCGTGGGGCGACGGCACCCCGGTCGACGACGCCGAGGTACTCGAGCGCATC
Source organism: Jiangellales bacterium (assembly GCA_035462845.1). Taxonomy (GTDB): domain Bacteria; phylum Actinomycetota; class Actinomycetes; order Jiangellales; family Jiangellaceae; genus DASTQL01. Next base: position 689 of record DATHTV010000245.1, on the reverse strand, counting down.
CGGGGGCTGGTGCTGCCGCCCGCGTGGACGGACGTCTGGATCTGCCCGTACGCCAACGGGCACATCCAGGCCACCGGCACGGACGTGGCGGGGCGTCGCCAGTACCGGTATCACGACGCGTGGCGTGCTCAGCGCGACGCGGCGAAGCACGACCGGGTGCTCGACTTCGCCGAGCGGCTCGCTGCGGTACGGGAGGTGGTCCGCGAACGCCTGGCCGGCACGGGCTACTCGCGCGAGCGGGTCCTCGCCGCAGCCTTCGCGCTGCTCGACCTCGGCTTCTTCCGGGTCGGCGGCGAGCAGTACGCCGAGGACCACGGCTCCTACGGGCTGGCCACGATCCGCCGGGACCACGTCACCGTGACCCGTAAGGCCGTTGTCTTCGACTACCCGGCCAAGAGCGGCAAGCAGCGGGAGCAGTCGATCGTCGACGACGACGTGCGGGCGGTCGTGGCGGGCCTGAAGCGGCGCCGTGACCCGTCACCCGAGCTCCTCGCGTACAAGGTGGGCCGGGAGTGGCGTGACGTTCGCAGTGACGACGTCAACGAGCACCTGCGTGAGCTCTTCGGTGCGGAGGTGACGGCGAAGGACTTCCGCACCTGGCACGCGACCGTGCTGATGGCCGTGGCCCTGTCCGTGTCGCGCGAGGCGGCAGTCACCGAGAGCCGGCGCAAGCGTGCGGTGGCCCGTGC
>DATHTV010000244.1:0-4708 GCA_035462845.1 Jiangellales bacterium | reverse complement strand
CGGAGTACCGCCCGGACGCTCAGCTCCTCGTGGTCGACGGCGTCGCGTGGCTCCCCGTTCCGGGTGAGGGCGGGACCTTCTTCACCGCCCTGGAGCGGACCGCGCGGGTCGAGCTCGCGGTGCCGGACGGCTACGAGCCGGAGGCGGACCTGCTCGTCGACGTCGCACCGGCGGTGAAGGCGGCCGTGCCGCTCAGCGAAGACCCGTCGGCCGGTTGAGCGCGGCGCCGAGCAGGCGGTCGAGCAGAGCCGGGTAGTCCAGCCCCGAGGCGGCCCACAGCCGCGGGAACATCGAGGTCGGCGTGAAGCCCGGCATGGTGTTCACCTCGTTGACGACCAGCTCCCCGGTCGGCAGCAGGAAGAGGTCGACCCGGGCCAGGCCCTCGCAGCCGAGGGCCCGGAAGGCCGCCACCGCGAGCTCGCCGGCCCGCGCTGCGACGTCCTCGGGGACGTCGGCCGGCACGTCGAGCGCGACGGTGCCCTCCTCGAGGTACTTGGCCTCGAAGTCGTAGAAGGCGTGGCCCGACACGACGCGGATCTCGCCGGGCACGCTGGCCAGCGGGGCGCCACCGGCCTCGTCCTCGACCACCCCCACCTCGATCTCCCGGCCGGGGACCGCCGCCTCGACGACCACCTTGGGGTCGTGCCGGCGGGCCGCCTCGATCGCGGCGTCCAGCTCCGCGGGGCCGTCCACCTTGCTGATGCCGATGCTGGAGCCACCCCGGGCCGGCTTGACGAAGACCGGCCAGCCGATGGCCGCGACCGACTCCCGTACGGCTGCGGGGTCCTGGGTCCACTCCTGCGGCCGGACGACGACGTGGCGGCCGACCGGCAGGCCGTGCCCCGCCAGCACGACCTTCATGTAGTGCTTGTCCATGGCGACGGCACTCGAGAGCACGCCGGAGCCGACGTAGCGGACCCCCGCGAGCTCCAGCAGGCCCTGGATGGTGCCGTCCTCGCCGTACGGGCCGTGCAGCAGTGGCAGCACGACGTCGACCTGGCCGAGCGCGCGCGGCACCTGACCCGGGTCGGTGACGACCAGCTCCCGCAAGGTGGGGTCGGCGGCCAGCACGACCGAGGCGCCGCCGCCGTCCACGGACGGGAGGTGCCCGTCGGCGATGGCGAGCCGGTCCGGGTCGTCGGGCACGAGCACCCAGCGGCCGTCTCGCGCGCTGCCGCCCGGGACCACGTCGTAGCGGTCCCGGTCGACCGCCCGCAGCACGCTGCCCGCGGTGACGCAGGAGATCGCGTGCTCGGAGCTGCGACCGCCGAAGACGACGGCGACGCGGGGACGGGCGGTCGGCAGGGGGGTCTCGGACTCGTCCATCGGCGCGAACCCTACCCGCCGCGCCGAGGGCAGCCGGGGGCCTCTGCGACGATGCCGCCATGCCACCGACCCCCGACGGCGGACCCGGCGCGGCCCAGCCGCTCGACCCCGCCACCGTGCTTGTCGTCGCCGGCCGGCCCTCCCCCGCCCCGGACGCACCGCTGTCCGTCCCGATCACCCTCGCCTCGACCTACCGGGCGGGCGGCCAGACGTCGTACGGGCGGTACGGGAACCCGACCTGGGAGGCGTTCGAGGAGGTGCTGGGGACCCTGGAGGGAGGCCGGGCCATCGCGTTCGCCTCCGGGATGGGTGCGGTGTCGGCGGTGCTGGACACGCTGCCGCTCGGGGCCACCGTGGTCGCTCCGCTGCACGCGTACGGCGAGACGCTGGTCACCCTCCGGGAGCGGCAGGACCAGGGGAGAGTCGCCCTCCGGCAGGTCGACGTGACGGACACGGATGCGGTCGTCACGGCACTGCCCGGAGCCGCCCTGCTCTGGCTGGAGTCGCCGACCAACCCGATGATCGAGATCGCCGACGTCGTCGCCTGCGCGGAGGCTGCGCGCGCGGTCGGGGCGCAGGTGGTGGTGGACAACACCTTCGCCACTCCGCTGCGGCAGAACCCGCTCGCCCTCGGAGCCGACCTGGTCGTCCACAGCGTGACGAAGTACCTCGGCGGCCACTCCGACCTGCTCATGGGCGCGGTGGTCGTGGCGCCCGGCGACCCGCGCGAGGCCGTGCTGCGCCGCCGGCGGCAGAGCGGCGGCGCGATCCCCGGCGCGTTCGACGCCTACCTCGCGCTGCGCGGCATGCGGACGCTGCACCTGCGGCTGGACCGCGCCGAGGCCACCGCAGGGGTCCTCGCCGAGCGGCTGGCCGCTCACCCGGCGGTCAGCCGCGTCCGTTACCCCGGTCTCGAGTCGTCCTGGGCGGGACGACCCGGCAGCGCCGGGGGATCCGCCCAGCTCCGCGGTCCCGGAGCGATGCTGTCGATCGAGCTGGCCGGCGGCGCGGCCGCGGCCGACGCGCTGGTCGCCGGCTGCCGGCTCTGGGTGCACGCCACGAGCCTCGGCGGCGTGGAGTCGTCGCTCGAGCGACGCCGGGCCTGGGCCGCCGAGTCCCCGACGGTCCCCGAGTCGCTCGTCCGGCTCTCCGTCGGCATCGAGGCCGCGGAGGACCTGTGGGCCGACCTGGCGAGATCGCTGGCCGCCCTCCCCCGCTGAGCCCACCTGCGACCGACCGACGTCACCGGTCCCGTGAGGCCGCCAACGTCGCATGATCGGGCCACCGGCGGCGGCCGGGCGGTCAGTGGCCGTGCCGCTCCGGCTTGGCCGAGCGGGAGACCAGGCTCGCCAGCATCTCCGTGGGCGTCATCTCCCGCTGCACGACGTAGGTGACGTGCTCGACGATCGGCATGTCCACGCCGGCCCGGCGGGCCAGGTCGAGGATCGACTCGCAGGACTTCACGCCCTCGGCCACCTGCCGGGTGGAGGCGGCGATCTCCTCGACGCTGAGACCCTGCCCGAGCTTCTCACCGAAGGTCCGGTTCCGCGACAGCGGTGACGAGCACGTGCCGACCAGGTCACCGAGCCCGGCGAGGCCGGAGAAGGTGTACGGGTCCGCGCCGAGCGCGGCGCCGAGACGCGCCGCCTCGGCGAGGCCGCGGGTGATCACGGTGGCGCGCGAGTTGTCGCCGAAGCCCAGCCCTGCCGCCATCCCCACTGCCAGCGCGATGACGTTCTTGACCGCGCCGCCCAGCTCCGTCCCGACCACGTCGGTGTTCGTGTACGGGCGGAAGTACGGGTTGTGGCAGGCGGCCTGCAGCTGTTCGGCCACGTCCAGCGAGGTGGCGGCCACGACGCTCGCGGCCGGCTGACGCTCGGCGATCTCGCGGGCCAGGTTCGGGCCGGAGACGACGGCGACCCGGTCCTCCGCGACTCCGACGACCTCGCGGATCACCTCGCTCATCCGCTTGGCCGTACCGACCTCGATGCCCTTCATCAGGCTGACGAGCAGCGCCTCGCGCGGCAGCACGGGCAACCAGCCGCTGAGGTTGCCGCGCAGGGTCTGCGACGGCACGGCGAGCACGACGATCTCGGCGCCGTCCGCCGCCTCCGCCGGGTCGCTCGTGGCCCGTAGCGCGTCGGCGAGCCGCGTGCCCGGCAGGTAGTCGGGGTTCTCGTGGGTCTCGGTGATGGCCCGGGTCAGCTCCGGGCGCCGGCCCCACATCACCACCTCGGTGCCCGCGTCGACGAGGACCTGCGCGAACGCGGTGCCCCACGAGCCGGTACCGAACACCGCTGCGCGCATCAGGCCTCCACCTGTCCGAGTCGGCCGTCCGGTTCTCCGGACGGCCCGTGCGGGTCACCGGACGCCTGCCGCCGGCTCCTGGCCGCCTTCCTCGGGTTGCCGATCACCGGCACCCCCGCGGCCCGCGCGTCGAAGCGCTTCGCGGGCGGCGTCCCCCCGCGCAGGGCCACCAGCTCGGTGGTGACGGCGGCCATGATCCGCTCGGTCGCGACAGCGAGCACGTCGGCGTCGACCTCCGCGCCCCGCAGGTCGTCGAGATCGACCGGCGGCCCCGCCTGCAGCCGCACCGTCCGCCTCGGGAAGACGTGCAGCCGGCGCCCGTACGGGGCCAGGACCTCCTGCACCCCCCACTGGGCGACGGGGACGACCGGGCAGCCGGTCGCGAGTGCGACCCGGGCCGCACCGGTCTTGCCGCTCATCGGCCACAGGTCGGGGTCCCGGGTGATGGTGCCCTCGGGGTAGATGACGACGCACTCCCCCGCGCGCACCGCGGCGAGCGCGTCCTGCATCGCCCGGCCCGCGTCCGAGCTCTCGCGGTACACCCGGATCTGGCCGCACTTGTCGATGATGTAGCCGACCACGGGGACCCGGAAGACGGACTCCTTGCCGAGGAACCGCGGCAGCCGTCCGGAGTCGAACAGGTAGTGGGCGAGGGTCAGGGGGTCCAGGTGCGAGAGGTGGTTGGTGACGACCACGATGCCGCCCCGCCGGGGCAGGTGAGCGCGACCGCGCCAGTCCCGCTTCGCGACGAGGGTCAGCAACGGGCGCAGGATCGCCTCGGCGACGTGGTACCAGAAGCCCATCCGCACGCCCTCGAACCTCGCCACCCGCAGCCTCCTTCTGGCCGGGTCCAGCCCGGGCTCGCTCCGTACGCCACCCGCATCGTGCCGTACGCAGGCGACGGCTGGGAGCATCTCCCCCGTGGAGCCCACCGTCGCCTGGTCCGTCGTCGTTCCGGTCAAGCGGCCGGAGCTCGCCAAGACGAGGCTGCGGGCGCTGGCGGGGACGCACCGGGCCGACCTCGCGCGGGCGATCGCGGCGGACACCGTCGCGGCAGCGCTCGCGGCCACCGAGG
>DATHTV010000243.1:0-25770 GCA_035462845.1 Jiangellales bacterium | reverse complement strand
CTGGGAGCTGGCCGGCCAGGCGGCGCCGAACGTCGACCGGCGCTCCACGGTGGCCAGCATCGTGGAGCTCAACGATCTCGACTCGGCGGGGGACATCCACCCGGGAGACCTCCTGGTCGTGCCCTCCGGTGAGGTCTCCCGGTCGAAGTGACACGCCGGTTCCCGGCGCGGCTCCAGTCCGCTGACCTGCACCGATGCAGCAGCCAGGCACAACCTCGACGAATCTGTTGCATGGGTGGGCGCGGCGACGTACGGTACCCCTACATCTAGTAGTTACAAGCGTGTAAGTCATCCACAGGTTGTGGTCCAAGGCCCACAGGTTCTCCCCAGGGAGTCCACACGATCTCCCCAGACACCGGGAGAGCGGCAGCCGCGGCCACCTCCTCGGCCGGGAAGGGGCGAAGGCATGCACTGCCCGTTCTGCCGCCACCCGGACAGCCGCGTCGTGGACAGCCGCACCGCCGACGACGGGGCGGCCATCCGCCGTCGACGCCAGTGCCCGAGCTGTGAGCGCAGGTTCAGCACGGTCGAGCAGGTGACCGTCGCGGTGGTCAAGCGGTCCGGCGCGACGGAGCCGTTCACCCGGGACAAGGTCATCGCCGGCGTGCGGAAAGCGTGCCAGGGTCGACCGGTCGGTGAGGACGACCTGGCGCGACTGGCCCAGCAGGTGGAGGAGCAGGTCCGTGCATCGGGTCAGGCGGAGCTCCCGAGCCACGAGGTGGGGATGGCCATCCTCGGCCCGCTGCGTGACCTCGACGAGGTCGCGTACCTGCGCTTCGCCAGCGTCTACCGGAGCTTCGAGAACCTGGCCGACTTCGAGACCGAGATCACCCTGCTGCGGGCGGAGAAGGGCGAGACCACGCCGGAGCCGCCCCGCAGGGTCCCCGAACGCTGACCGGTCGACCACGGGGCGGTACCCACCAGAACGAGCGCTTCCAGCACGACCACGACGGACCAGCAGGGCACCAGCCGTACGCACCCACCGGGGCCCGCCCGGGTGGGGGACGAGGAGAAGCACATGACGGAGACGGTCAGCGACTCGGGCCGTGGGGCATCGAGCCGCAAGCGGGCGGAGGCGCCGAAGGGCCTCACGATCGAACGCATCTTCACCACGCCCGGTGTGCACCCGTACGACCAGGTGACCTGGGAGCGCCGTGACGTCGTCCAGACCAACTGGCGGACCGGCGAGACCGTCTTCGAGCAGCGTGGCGTGGAGTTCCCGGACTTCTGGTCGGTCAACGCCTCGACCATCGTGACCAGCAAGTACTTCCGCGGCGCCGTCGGCAGCGACCAGCGCGAGTGGAGCCTGCGCCAGATCGTCGACCGCGTGGTCACCACGTACCGGCGGGCCGGCGAGGAGCACGGGTACTTCGCCACACCGGACGACGCCGAGGTCTTCGAGCACGAGCTGACCTGGATGCTCGTCCACCAGGTGTTCAGCTTCAACTCCCCGGTGTGGTTCAACGTCGGCACACCGTCCCCGCAGCAGGTGTCGGCGTGCTTCATCCTCAGTGTCGAGGACACGATGGACTCGATCCTCAACTGGTACCGGGAGGAGGGACGGATCTTCAAGGGCGGTTCCGGTGCCGGGCTCAACCTGTCCCGCATCCGCTCGTCCAAGGAGCTCCTGTCCTCCGGCGGTACGGCCTCCGGGCCGGTGTCCTTCATGCGCGGCGCTGACGCCTCCGCGGGGACGATCAAGTCCGGCGGTGCCACGCGCCGCGCCGCGAAGATGGTCGTGCTCGACGTCGACCACCCGGACATCGAGGAGTTCGTCGAGACCAAGGCGCGGGAGGAGGACAAGATCCGCGTCCTCCGCGACGCCGGCTACGACATGGACCTCGGCGGCAAGGACATCACAAGCGTCCAGTACCAGAACGCCAACAACTCGGTCCGGGTCAGCGACGAGTTCATGCGCGCGGTGGAGGACGGGTCGCAGTTCGGCCTCCGTGGCCGGCTGACCGGCGAGGTGATCGACACCGTCGACGCCAAGGACCTGTTCCGCAAGATCGCCACCGCCGCGTGGGAGTGTGCCGACCCCGGCATCCAGTACGACGACACGATCAACGACTGGCACACGTCCCCGGAGTCGGGTCGCATCACGGCGTCGAACCCGTGCTCGGAGTACATGCACCTGGACAACTCCAGCTGCAACCTCGCCAGCCTCAACCTGCTGAAGTTCCTGCGCGACGACGGCACCTTCGACGTGGAGACCTTCGAGAAGGCCGTCGAGCTGATCATCACGGCGATGGACATCTCGATCTGCTTCGCCGACTTCCCGACCGAGGCGATCGCGGAGACGACCCGCGCCTTCCGGCAGCTCGGCATCGGCTACGCCAACCTCGGGGCGCTCCTCATGGCCACCGGCCACGGGTACGACTCCGAGGGCGGACGCTCGCTCGCCGCGTCCATCACCTCGCTGATGACCGGGGCGTCCTACAAGCGCTCGGCAGAGCTCGCCGCGGTGGTCGGCCCGTACGACGGGTACGCCCGCAACGCGGAGGCTCACCAGCGGGTCATCCGCAAGCACGCGGCCGCCAACGACGAGGTGCGCACCCTCGGCGAGATGGACCGAGCCGTTCACGCAGCTGCCACGCACGCGTGGCAGGCCGCCATCGAGACCGGGGGGAGCCAGGGCTACCGCAATGCCCAGGCCAGCGTGCTCGCCCCCACCGGGACCATCGGCTTCATGATGGATTGCGACACCACGGGAATCGAGCCGGACTTCTCGCTGGTGAAGTTCAAGAAGCTCGTCGGTGGCGGCTCGATGCAGATCGTGAACCAGACGGTCCCGCGGGCGCTTCGCAAGCTTGGCTACCAGGAGGAGCAGGTCGAGGCGATCGTCGAGTACATCGCCGAGCACGGGCACGTCGTCGACGCGCCGGGCCTGCGACCCGACCACTACGAGGTCTTCGACTGCGCGATGGGCGCGCGGTCCATCAAGCCGATGGGCCACGTGCGCATGATGGCGGCAGCGCAGCCGTTCCTCTCCGGGGCGATCTCCAAGACCGTCAACCTCCCAGAAGAGGCCACTGTCGAGGACATCGAGGACGTCTACTTGCAGGGCTGGAAGCTCGGCCTCAAGGCGCTCGCGGTCTACCGGGACAACTGCAAGGTCGGCCAGCCGTTGTCCGACGGCAAGGCCTCGAAGGCCGAGGCGCCCGCGGCCGCGGAGCCCGAGGTCGTCATCGAGTACCGGCCCACCCGCAAGCGGCTGCCGAAGAAGCGTCCGAGCCAGACGGTGTCCTTCACCGTCGGCGGCGCCGAGGGGTACATGACCGCCGGCTCGTACCCGGACGACGGCCTCGGTGAGCTCTTCCTCAAGATGAGCAAGCAGGGCTCCACCCTGGCCGGGATGATGGACGCCTTCTCCATCGCCGTGTCGATCGGGCTGCAGTACGGCGTCCCGCTGGAGACCTACGTCGCCAAGTTCACGAACATGCGCTTCGAGCCGTCCGGCATGACCGACGACCCGGACGTGCGGATCGCGGCGAGCGTGGTCGACTACATCTTCCGCCGGTTGGCGCTGGACTACCTCCCGTTCGACTCGCGTTCGGCCCTCGGGATCCACACCGCCAAGGAGCGGGCGCGGCAGCTCGAGACCGGAGTGTACGAGCCCGTCGACGAGGCGGAGGTGGAGACGCTGCGGCAGTCGGCCCCGGTGAGCGAGGCGTCCGAGCCGATGGCGGCGGCCCAGACCTCCGCGCCGGCGTCGACCGCAACGGCACCGGCGGCACCGGCGGCACCGACCACGTCCGCCTCGGTGGCCAAGCCGGACCTGTCCGGCGCGCACACCTCCGCCGAGCTGCTCGAGGCGATGCAGGGCACGAGCACCGACGCGCCGCTGTGCTTCACGTGCGGCACCAAGATGCGCCCCGCCGGTTCCTGCTACGTGTGCGAGGGCTGCGGCAGCACCAGCGGCTGCAGCTGACCCACCAGGCCCCCGCCCCGGTCCCCGAGAAGGGGACCGGGGCGGTGCCCTGTGCGCGCCCGGCTTGGCGATCCGGCGCGCCAGGCCGCGCGATCGACGGAGCGTGTGGACGGAGCCTGTGGGGACGTCGGAGTAGCTGCTCAGCTGCCGGCCGGCGCCACGGGCATGCGGCCCTCGAGGACTCCGTCGGCCCACCGGACGGTGCTGCCCGAGCCGGCGAGGAGCCGTCGCACCGCATCGTTCTCGGCGCTCGCGGTCCAGACCAGGGTGGACACCCCGCTCGCCGCAGCGGCCTGGCGCACGACGGCCAGCAGCGCGGTGCCGATCCCGCGGCCGTGGTGCTCGTCGGCGACCTCGAGGGCCACCTCTGCCTCGCTCCCCTCGACGTCGGGGCGGATCAGCCGAGCGATGCCGACGGGGACCCCGTCGACCTCGGCCGCCCAGGCGAGGTGCCGGGCATGCCCCACGTCGGTCAGGACCCGCAGCATGCTGGGTGTCAGCCGCGGCGTGCCAGTCAAGTAGCGGAAGTACCGCGACCTGTGGGACATGCGGTCGAACACCGTCCGCAGCGGACCGGACTCGCCAGCGGCGAGCGGCCGCACGGACAGCGTGGTCAGCGGGCTTCGGTGGCTGTGCTCGTGACGCGCGGGAGCGAGCGTGCTCATGGTGTCGGCTCCTCAGGGATGTCGGGGCAGCCACACCGTGCGCCGTGCCGATCGCGTCGCACTTCCACGCTGCTTTCACGCCTGAGATCGTGGTGAGACCGACGGTGGGTGCTGCCACGATCGGAGCAACCGGCAGGTCGAGGAGGCAGATGTGCGCTTCGGTGTCCTCGGCCCCGTGACGGCCTGGGCCGCGGACGGTACGCCGCTGAACCTCAGCGGGGCGCGCCAGCGTGCCCTGCTGGGTGCGCTGCTCGCCAGGGCGGGTGACGTCGTCCCGGCCGAGGCGCTCGTGCACCTGTTGTGGGGTGACGAACCACCGCGTCGTCCCACGGCCGCTCTGCAGAGTCAGGTGCACCGGCTCCGCCGTGCCCTCCTCGCCGGGGGCACCGACGCGGGGGAGCTGCGCACCCGTCCGCCGGGCTACGCGCTCGTCGTGCCGGCGGACGAGGTCGACGCACGGCTGTTCCTCGAGTTGACGGAGCGTGCGAGGCGGCTCATCAGTGATGACCCGGTCGAGGCGGTCGCGGTGCTGGACCGGGCGCTCGGCCTGTGGCGCGGCCCCGCCTACGCGGGGGTCGAGCCGGGTGAAGCCATCCAGCTCGACGTCATCCGGCTCGAGGAAGCCCGCGTCCTGGCGGCCGAGCTACGAGGAGAAGCGCTGGTCGCCGCCGGGGCGGCGGCGGAGGCCGTCCCGGAGCTGGAGGCGTTCGTCGCGGAGCACCCGCTGAGGGAAGGCGCTCGGGCGAGCCTGCTCCGAGGGCTGTACGCCCTCGGCCGCCATGCGGACGCGCTGGCGAGCTACCAGCAGTACCGGCTCCAGCTCGCCGACGAGCTGGGCCTGGAACCCGGGACCGCCATGCAGCGACTCGAGCAGGACATCCTCCGGCATGAGATGGGCCCAGCGTTCACGCGAGCGAACGCCACCGGGCCGACGCGCGCCCAGCGCCCCGCGACCGGTCCGGCAGCCCGCACCGGACTCGATGCCGTGCACGTGCGTTACCTGACCGGACCGCAAGGGGGGCCGATCGCGTACGGCAGCACCGGGTCCGGTCCGAGACTCGTCGCGATCCCCGGCTGGGTGTCGAGCATCGACGTCATCGCGGCCGGCCGCGATCCGCGCTCCTCGTTGCTACACCGGCTCACGGATGAGTTCACGGTGGTGCTGTACGACCGGGCCGGTACCGGCTTGAGTCGAGGGGTCGTCCGCGACCACGGGCTCGCGGCGAGCACGGCGGAGCTCGTCGCCGTCGTCGACCGGATCGGCGCGCCGGTGTCGCTCCTCGCGATGTCGCAGGCGGGGCCGGTCGCCGTGGCGCTGGCGGCCGAGCGGCCCGAGCTCGTCGACCGGCTGGTGCTGTTCGGCACCTACGCCGACGGGCCATCCGTCTTCCAGGACGAGGCGCTCCGGACCACGCTGGTCTCACTGATCCGGGCGCACTGGGGCATGGGCTCCAGCGTCCTGGCCGAGCTCTACCGGCCCCGGATGTCGGCCGAGGCGGCAAGGCACATGGCCAGAGTGCTCCGGGACAGCGCAGACCCGGACGTGGCCGCGGACTACCTGGAAGCCATCTACGAGACCTCCGTCGCGGACATGCTCCCGCGGGTGTCGGCGCCCGCCCTGGTCGTCCACTACCGGAACGACCGCGTGATCCCGTTCCACGGCGGGCAGCAGCTCGCAGCAGGGCTGCCCGCAGCTCGGTTCGTCGCGCTCGACGGGGGATACCACCTACCCGACGCGGGAGACCTCGACCGCATCGTCGCCGACATCCGGTCGTTCCTCGCCCCCTGAGCCTGCGGCCTCCGCGACTCGCCGGACGGGCACGGGTTCAGTCAGCCCGGCGCCCGAGGGGCGGGGAATTCTCCCGGCGCCGACATCCCTCGCAGCCGCAGCCAGGTGTCCGGCGACGGGTCACGTCCGAGGAAGCCGCGCACCAGGTCGTCGGCGTCCTGCGAGCCGCCCGGCTCCAGCACCGAGCGCCGGTAGTCGGCACCCACCTCGGCCGAGCGGACGCCCGACTCGACGAAGCGGCTGAACAGGTCGTCGCCGATCACCGATGCCCACAGGTAGCCGTAGTAGCCGGCGTCGTAGCCGCCGATGATGTGGGCGAAGCCGGCGAGGAAGCAGGTCTGCTCGGGGTAGGGGAGACCGGTCACCTCGTGCGCCGCCCGCATCGCGTCGTCGAGGTCGACGAGCTCCGGCGTCGTGTGCAGAGCCAGGTCGAGCCGGCCGAGGAACGCCTGCCGGGCGGTCGACCACCCGATCCCCACGTAACGCGCCGCCACGAGCTGGTCGGCCAGCTCCGCCGGGAGCGGCTTCCCGGTCTCGTGGTGCCGGGCGAAGCCCGCCAGCACCTCCGGGCTCCAGGTCCAGTGCTCCATGATCTGGCTCGGTGCCTCGACGAAGTCCCACTCCGTCGAGGCACCGCTGAAGCGCGCGTGCTCGGTGCGGCCCAGGCTCATGTGCAGCACGTGGCCGAACTCGTGGAAGAGCGTCTCGAGCTCGCGATGCCGCAGCAGGCTCGGCCGCCCGCCCGACGGGGCGGTGAAGTTGGCGACCATGGCGCTCACGGGTGGCTGGTACGAGCCGTCCGCCCTGCGGTGCCCCGGCACGAGTGGCCACGCGGCCGCGTGCCCGTACTTGCCCTCACGCGGGAAGAGATCGAGGTAGAACGAGGCGAGGCGCTCATCGGAGCTGGCGTCGTGGACCTCGAAGAGCCGCACGGAGGGATGCCACCCCCGGGCGTCGGGAGCCTCGACGTACCGCAGGCCCAGGACGGCACCGGTCACCTCGAACAGCCCGTCCAGCACGGCCTCGAGGGGGAGGTGCTCCGCGAGCCGGTCCTGGTCCACGCCGTAGCGCTCGCGCTGCAGGGTGGCGTCGGCGTAGGGCACGTCCCACACCTGGAGGTCGTCGACGCCGGCCACGCGGCGCAGCTCCTCGTGCTCCCGCCGGGCCGCCGCCTGGACCGCGGGGAGCAGACGCTCGTACAGGTCCTGCACCCGCTCGGGGGTCGCTGCCATGCGCACCTCGATGGCGTAGTGCGCCCAGGTGGGGTAACCGAGCGCCGCGGCGATCCGTCGGCGCAGGCCGAGGGCCTCCTCGAGCAACGGGCGGTTGGCGTCGACCGCGCGGCTCCAGTGCTTGCGCAGCAGGGCCTCGCGCAGGGAGCGGTCGCGGGCCTGTTCCAGGAACGGCTGCATCTCCGGGTAGTCGAGGCTGACCCGGTAGGTCCCTTCGTGGGCGCCCGGCCGCAGCCGCGCGACGTAGTCCTCGGACAGCCCAGCCAGCTGGTCGCGGGTCAGGTCGAGGCCGTCCTCCCACCGGGCGAGGTTGCGCTGGAACTCGACGCCGATCTCGACGAGGCGGTCCTGCGCCGCGGCGAGGTCTGCCCGGACGTCGGGGGCCAGACCGCGCCCCGCTCGGCGGAGGTCACGCAGCCAGTGGTCCAGCAGACGGCGCCGCTCGCCGTCCAGCCGGAGCGCCTCGGGGGTGGCGGCGAAGGCCTCCAGCGCACCGGCGAGGTCCTCGCGGAAGGCCAGGCCGACCTCCCACTTGCCCAGGCGCGCCTCGGCCGCCTCGCCCGCCTCGCGAACGTCCGACTCGGCCCCGACGTGGGCCAGGAAGCCGGATCTCCCCGAGGTCGTCGCCATGTCGGCGACGACCCGGTCCAGCGCACCTACGGTGGAGTCGAACGTCGAAGCGGCGGCGGCGATGTCCGCCAGTGCTCGTTCCGCGCGTTCCAGGGCCTCGTCCACGACGAGCGTGAGGGACGCGGCGGTGGCCGCCGAGTAGTCGTACATTCCGGGCACCCTAGTCCTGGACTCCTGCTTCCGGACCGGGGGTGCGGTCCCGGCGCAGGGGGGCCAGGCGACCGGGGTCGAGGTGGCCGAGCACGGTCTCGCAGATGTCCCGCAGCTGTCTCACCTGCTCCCGGCTGAGCGGGTCGAACAGCCCGGTGCGCACGGCCTCGACGTGGCCGGGCGCCGCCTCGGCGAGGACCGTGAAGCCCTCGTCGGTGAGGACCGCGACGCTGCCGCGGCGGTCGGTGGGCGCAGGGTCGCGCCGCACCCACCCCAGGTCCTCCAGGCGCGAGACCGCGTGCGAGACCCGGCTCTGGGAGGACTGGGTCACCGCCGCCAGCTCGCTCATGCGCAGCGACCGCCCTGGCGCCTCGGACAGCATCGCGAGCAGCATGTAGTAGGCGTGCGGGATGCCGGCGTCCCGCCGGAGCTGCTGGTCGAGGGCATCGTCCAGCAGGGAGACGGTCGCCAGGTAGGCCCGCCAGGTCGCCTGCTCGTGGTCGTCGAGCCACCGTGGCTCCGCGGGCGTGGCTTGGGTCACCCCCCGATCGTACTCGCTACTTGAATTCTCAAGCAGCACGGACGTATGATGTTGAGCGTTCAAGTGACAGTCCCGAGGAGGCGCGCGATGACGACCCCCACCGAGAGCCGCGGGCGGATGCCCGTCCTCTACCTCTCGCACGGTGCGCCTCCGCTCGCCGACGACCCGGTGTGGACGAGGCAGCTGGCCGGGTGGGCGGCCGACCTACCGCGCCCCGAGGCCGTGCTGGTGGTGAGCGCCCACTGGGAGGAGGCGCCGCTGGCGATCGGAGCGACGACCACCGTCCCGCTGTTCTACGACTTCTGGGGCTTCCCGCAGCGCTACTACCAGGTGACCTACCCGGCGCCCGGGGCGCCGAGGCTGGCGGCCGAGGTGCGCTCGCTGCTGGCCGCACCCGAGCACCCGGTCCACGACGTCCCCGACCGAGGGCTCGACCACGGGGCCTACGTGCCGCTCGTCGAGATGTACCCCGACGCCGACGTACCGGTGCTGCAGATCTCGATGCCGAGCCTCGACCCGCAGGAGCTGTTCGGTATCGGCCGGCGGCTCGCCCCGTTGCGCGACCAGGGCGTCCTGATCCTCGGCTCGGGCTTCACCACGCACAACCTCACCGGGCTCGACATGCGGCGCGACCCGGGGCACACCCCGCCGACCTGGTCCGCCGAGTTCGACGCGTGGGCCATGGAGGCGGTGGCTCGCGGGGACATGGACGCGCTGCTGGACTTCGAGCACGCCGCGCCGGCCGCGCGGCTCGCCCACCCCCGTACCGAGCACTTCGCCCCGCTGTTCGTGACGCTGGGGGCGACCGCCGACTCCGGCGGAGACCCGCACTCGGTCATCGACGGCTTCTGGTACGGCTTGTCGAAGAGGTCCTTCCAGGTCGGCTGACAACGGCCCCGGTCACCTGCGCGTAGCCAACCCGGGAGCCGGGGCGCGACCGGCTCGGCTGGCCGCCCGGGTGTGCCGTGTGCCACCGTCGAGCCCTCGCGCGTGTGCTGCGTCGCCGCCGAGGGGAGGACCTGGTCGATGACCGAGACCCTGCTCCTCCTCCTGGCCGCCCTGCTGATCGCGGCCAACGCCCTGTTCGTCGCGGCGGAGTTCTCGCTGGTGACCGTGGACCGGTCGCTGGTCCGCCGCAAGTCCGCCGAGGGGGAGACGGGGGCCGGCGGGGTCGAGAGCGCCCTGGGCAGCCTGTCGACGCAGTTGTCGGGAGCCCAGCTCGGCATCACCGTGACCTCCTTGCTGGTCGGCTACCTCGCCGAGCCGGCGGTCGCCCGGCTGCTCGAGCCGTTGGTCGGCACGGTCGTGGGCGAGGCCGCGGCCCTGCCGGTCGCCGTCGTGCTGGCCCTGCTGCTGGCCTCGGGGATCCAGATGGTGGTCGGTGAGCTGTTCCCCAAGAACTACGCCATCGCCCGGCCCTACCGGACCGCCGTGGTGGTGACACCGTTCCAGCGCGCGTTCACCCTGGTGGCCGGTCCGCTCATCCGGGTGCTGAACGGCGCGGCCAACCGGGTGCTGCGGTGGATGGGGGTCGAGCCCCAGGAGGAGCTGGCCGCCGGTCGTCCGGCCCACGAGCTCGTCTCGCTGGTCCGTCGCTCGGCCGAGCGGGGCACGGTCGACGCCCCCACCGCGCGGCTCATGCAGCGTGCGGTCGGCTTCGCCGAACACAACGCGGCCGATGCCATGACCCCCCGCGTACGGATGGTGGTCGTCCGGCCGTCGTCGTCGGTGACGGAGGCGCTGCGACTGGCTCGCCGGACCGGGTTCTCGCGGCTCCCGGTCATGGAGAGCGGGACCGACGAGGTGCTCGGGGTGCTGCACGTGAAGTCCGCCCTCGCCGTCCCCCGCGACCAGCGGGACACCACCCGGGCCCTGTCCGTGGCGACTCCGCCGCTCTACGTGCCCGAGGCGATGGACCTGGACCACCTGCTCGCGGAGCTGCGCCGTGGTGTCGACCGGCTGGCGGTCGTCGTCGACGAGTACGGCGGCATCGCCGGCGTGGTCACCATGGAGGACCTCGGCGAGGAGCTCGGCGGCGAGGTCCACGACGAGCACGACCGGTCGCGGCACGTCCCCGCGCGCCGCCTCGAGGACGGCACCTGGAGCGTCTCCGGCCTGATCCGGCCGGACGAGCTGCTCGACGCCGCCGGCGTTCGGGTCCCGGAGTCGGACGAGTACGACACGCTCGCGGGCTTCCTCGCCGACCGGCTCGACGCGGTCCCGGACATCGGCGACGAGGTCGTCCACGGCGGCTGGCGGTTCGTGGTCCGCCGCCGTGACGGCCTCCGGGTCGACCGGATCCTGGTCGCTCCCGCCGCGGAGCCGGAGGTGGGTGAATGAGCGACGCCGTGGCCATCGGCCTGGCGGTGCTGCTGCTCGCCGGGAACGCCTTCTTCGTCGGTGCGGAGTTCGCCCTCGTCTCCGCCCGGCGGTCCGCGATCGAGCCGCTGGCCGAGGCAGGTAACGGGCGGGCACGCACGACCCTGCGGGCGATGGAGCAGGTCTCGCTGATGATGGCGGGCTCGCAGCTGGGCATCACCGTCTGCTCCCTCGGTCTGGGAGCGGTGGCCGAGCCGGCGGTCGCCCACCAGCTGGAGCGGCTCTTCGAGCTGCTCGGGATGCCGTCGTGGCTGCTGCACCCGACCGCCTTCGCCATCGCCCTGGCCGTGGTCGTCGCCCTGCACATGGTGCTCGGTGAGATGGTCCCCAAGAACCTCGCGATCGCCGGCCCGGAGCGCGCCGCCCTGCTCTTCGGCCCGCCGCTGGCCGCCGTCGTGCGGGTGCTGCGACCCGTGATCGCCGCGCTCAACGCGGCAGCGAACCTGCTCGTCCGGGTGGCCGGCGCGCAGCCGCAGGACGAGGTGGCGTCGACGTTCACCGCAGAGGAGGTCGCCGGGCTCATCGAGGAGTCCGAGCGGGAGGGGTTGCTCGACACGCGCGACGCCAGACTCATGCAGCGGGCGGTGCGGTTCACCGACCAGGACGTCGCTGATGTGCTGCTGCCCCGGCAGGAGCTCCGCACCCTGCCGGACGGTCACTCCGTCGACGACCTCGAACGCCTGGTCGTGGCGACGGGCTACTCGCGCTTCCCGGTGGAGGACGCGGCCGGCACGCTGCTCGGCTACGTGCACGCCAAGGACGTGCTGCACCTCGACGACGCCTCGCCCGACACGCCGTACCCCGAGCGGCACCGCCGCGACCTGCCGACGGTGGCCCCCGACGCCTCGCTCGACGAGGTCGTCCAGCAGCTCCAGGACGTCGGTGCCCACCTCGCCGCGGTCGTGGACGCCGAGGGCGAGGCCCGCGGCGTCGTGATGCTCGAGGACGCCCTGGAGGCGCTCGTCGGCGCGGTCCGCGACCGGACCCACTCACACCGCCGTTGACGGTCACAGCCGCCGACTCGCACTCTCGCTGACAGGTCGAGCCCGGCCCTCGGCTCGAGTCAGTCCTCCTGCGGGGGACGTCGTCGCAGCGCCTTGGTCCGCCCCCGCGCCCGCTTCTCGTCCCTACGGCGCCGGCGCGCCGCCCGGCTCGGCGACGTCGGCCGCCGGGGCGGGCCGGGCGGCTTGACCGCCTCCTCGACGGTCCGCCGCATGCGGGCGAGGGCGGCCTCGCGGTTGCGAAGCTGCGAGCGGTGCTCGGATGAGACCACGACGAGCCGGCCGTCCACGAGCCGCTCGGCGAGGCTCTGCAGGGCGCGCTCCCGCCACTGGGGGCGGGTGGCCAGGGCCTCGCTCGCGACGAGGTCCCAGCTCAGCTCCACCCGGGAGTCGGTCGTGTTGACGTGCTGGCCACCGGGTCCGCTGCTGCGGGAGAACCGCCAGTCCAGCTCCCGGTCGGGGACCACGAGGTCGCGGATGCGCAGGGACCCGGGCACGTGACCAGTCTGCCGAAGCCGCAGCAGCCGGCGGACAGGACACCGGCGGACAGCACTCGGGTGGGACAGCACCCGGGTGGACAGCCAACGAAGCGGACAGCCTACGAAGCGGACAGCCTACGAAGCGGACAGCCAACGAACGGACAGCAAACGGGCCGGGCGCCTCGCGGGATGTCCCACGTCGGCACCCGGCCCGTGTCGGGACCGGGGTGGCGCCTACCCCTCCCGCGGCACCTCGCCGCGCCACGCGCCGGTCTCGACGCCCCGAGACTCGATGAACTCCTTGAAGTTCTTCATGTCCCGCTCGGCAGCCCGCGAGACGAAGCCCAGCTTGTCGCCCACCTTCTCGGCGAGGCCCTCGGGCTCCATGTCCAGCTGGAGCATGACCCGGGTGGTCCCGGGGTCGATCTTGTGGAACGTGACGACGCCGGCGTGACTGGTCCCGTCGACCGATCGCCACGCGACCCGCTCCTCCGGGTGCTGCTCGGTGACCTCGGCGTCGAACTCGCGCGTGACGCCGGCGATCTTGACGACCCAGTGCAGGGTTCGGTCACCCATCTGGGTCACCGACTCCACGTCCTCCATGAACCGGGGGAACTCCTCGAACTGGGTCCACTGGTTGTAGGCCGTGGGAACGGGGACCGCGACGTCGATGCTCTTCTCGGCCGTAGCCATGGGTTACTGCCTGCCCTTCAGTCGAGTTCACGGTGACCGCCGTCCCGTACCCCTGCGTCCGTCGGACAAACCGGACGTGGCTACGGTGCGCCGGGTGAGGGCGGTCGTGTACGAGCAGTTCGGCGCCCCGCCAGAGGTGCGCACGGTGGCCGATCCGGAGCCCGCCCCGGACGGCGTCGTGGTCAGGGTGGAGGCGAGTGGGCTCTGCCGCAGCGACTGGCACGGCTGGCTCGGCCACGACCCGGACATCCGGCTGCCGCACATCCCCGGGCACGAGCTCGCCGGGACGGTGGCCGCCGTCGGCGCGGGAGTCGTCCGGTGGTCCGTGGGGGACCGGGTCACGGTGCCCTTCGTCTGCGGCTGCGGGACCTGCGACGAGTGCCGAGCGGGCGATCAGCAGGTGTGCCGGCAGCAGACCCAGCCGGGCTTCACCCACGCCGGGTCCTTCGCCGAGCTGGTCTCCGTGCGGGCGGCTGACGTCAACCTGGTGGGCCTCCCGGACGCGCTGACGTCGGAGGCGGCGGCCGGCCTCGGGTGTCGGGTGGCGACGGCCTTCCGAGCGGTCGTCGACCGTGGTCGCCCCCGCCCCGGGGAGTGGGTCGCCGTGCACGGCTGCGGCGGCGTCGGTCTCTCCGCCGTGATGGTGGCAGTCGCCGCAGGGGCGCGGGTGGTGGCGGTGGACATCGCGCCCGCGGCGCTCCGGCTGGCGCTCGAGCTCGGCGCCGAGTCCGTCGTCGACGCAGCGGCCGGACACGACGTGGCGGCCACGATCCGCGAGGTCACGGCCGGCGGGGCGCACGTGTCGCTGGACGCCCTCGGGAGTCCCGGGACCGCCGCGGCGTCGGTGGCCGGCCTGCGCCCGCGCGGGCGCCACGTCCAGGTCGGGCTGCTGCCCGCGTCCGGCGGCCCGACGCCGCTGCCGATGGACCTCGTCGTGGGCCGTGAGCTCGACCTGCTCGGCAGCCACGGCATGCCGGCGCACGCGTACCCGCGCATGCTGGCGCTCGTGGCCGCCGGACGGCTGCGGCCCGACCTGCTCGTCACCCGGCGACTCGCCCTGGCCGACGCTGGGCCGGCGCTGGCGGTCCTCGGCAACCCGGCGAGCGCGCACCCGGGGATCACCGTGGTGGACCCGCGTCGCTGACCTGCGCTGCCGAGCCCGGACGGGTGGCCCCGCCCACCGGTGGTTACCCTCGACAGGTGACGCGAGGAGCACTGCTGCGGTACCGGGTGATGGCGTATGCCACCGGCGTCCTGCTCGTCGTGCTGGTGCTCGTGGCCATGCCGGTGAAGTACGTGCCGGCACTGGGTCAGGACCCGCACCTCGTCGAGATCATCGGGCCGGTCCACGGCTGGCTGTACTTCTTCTACCTCGTCACCGCGTTCTGGCTGGCGGTCAAGGCGCGGTGGAGCCTCGGCTTCACCCTCGGTGTGCTGGTTGCCGGGACGGTTCCCTTCGCCTCGTTCGTGGCCGAGCGCAAGGTCGTCCACCGGGTGGAGCCGCTGCTCGAGGAGATCGAGACCGCCGGCGTCAGGACCTGACGGGTTCCTCGTCGTCGGCGGCTGCCTCGCCGTCCGGCTCGCGCCGTTCCCGGACGGCGGCGCGGACGAAGGCCCCCCAGAAGACCAGCGCCGCGACCGCGAAGACCCACCACTGCGCGGCGTAGGAGAGGTTCTGCCAGATGCCCGCCCCGCTCCTGCGGGCGACCTGCTCCAGCGGTACCGGTTCCGGGGCCGACGCGGTTCCGGGCGTCTCCTCGGCCAGCAGCACCCATCCGGCGAGCAGGTCGGCGGGTCCCCCGGCCTCGACGGCGGCCTCGTTCGAGACGTACGGGATCTCGGCGACGCGCAGCGGGCGTCCGAGCGGCACCGCGGCCTCCTCGGTCTCGTCCGGTCGGAGCACGCCGGTGACCGTCACCTGGCCGTCGGGCGGCGTCGCAGCGGCTGCGGCGTCCGCGCTGGCGACCCAGCCGCGCAGGACCAGGACGCTGCCGCCGGTGTCGAGTCGCAGCGGCGTGACCACGAACGTTCCGACGACCCCGTCGAGGATCCGGCCCGGGACGAGCAGCGACCGTCTCTCGTAGGCGCCGCGCGCCGTGACGTTGCGGTCGACGTCCTCGGACCTGACCGCTGCGCCGGGCCGGACGAGGTCGGCGACGGGGACGGGCGCCTGCGCCCTGCGGTCTCCCTCACGGCGCTGCTCCTCGTACGAGGAGAACTGCCACGCCCCCAGCCAGGTGAACGACACCACCACCGCGACCACGAACGCGTGCAGCGCGAGCCACCGCGGCGCGAGGAGGAAGCGGTACACCGGACGAGGCTAGGTCATCGGGGGTGGCTCAGGCCCGGCCGACCAGGTCGGCGACGATCGCCGCCGACAGTCCCACGAGGGGCAGCCCGCCCCCCGGGTGCGAGGAGCCACCGACGAGGTACAGGCCCGCGACGGGGGAGCGGTTCGCCGGGCGGAGGAACGCGGCTCGCGCACCGTTCGACGACGTCCCGTAGATCGCCCCGCCGGGGGACCGGGTGAGACGCTCCAGGTCGTGCGGTGCCCGGATCTCCCGCCACACCAGGCGGTCGCGGACCTCCAGCCCCCGGGCGGCCATGACCGCGAGCACCCGGTCGGCGTAGCTGTCGACGAGCCCGGGGGACGTCCAGTCGACCGTGCCAGGAGCGCCGTCCACGCCGTGGCGGGGTGCGTTCACGAGCACGAACCACGCCTCGGAGTCCTCCGACGGCCGCAGTGCGGGGTCGTCCGGCGCCGACACGTACACGGTCGGGTCGGGAACCGGCCGGGCCTCCCGGCCGAAGACGGAGTCGAACTCGTCGTCGTAGTCCTGCGGGAAGAGCACCGTGTGGTGCCGGAGCCCGGGTGTCCGCCCGCGCAGGGCGAGCAGCAGGACGAACCCCGACAGCGACGGCGTCGCCCGGCGGACCCGCCGCAGGGCGCGGGCTCCGACGGCGCCGGGGACCAGGTCCCGGTAGAGGTGTGTCGCGTCGGCGTTCGCCACCACCAGGTCCGCCGGGACCTCCTCCCCGTCCAGGAGGCGCACCCCCGCCGCCCGGCCGCCCGGCCGCAGGATCTCGACGACGTCTGCCCCGGTCCGGACGACGGCGCCCCGGGCCTCCGCCCGGGCTCGGACGGCCTCGCCGAGCCGGCGCAGCCCGCCCGGGACGTACCAGGCCCCGAACGTCTGCTCCACGTAGGGGACGACCGCCAGGGCCGCCGGAGCACGTCGCGGGTCGGAGCCGGTGTAGGTGGCGTACCGGTCGAGGAACATGCGCAACCGGGGGTCGCGCAGGTACTGCTCGCCCAGCCCTCGCAAGCTGCGCCACGGGGCCACCGCCCGGAGGTCGCCCACCCGCCGGGACAGCCGCACCAGGTCCCCCGGCCCGAGCGGTGACTCCAGGAACGGGGTACGGGTGGCGCGCCAGATCCGCTCCGCGCGGTCGAGGAAGGACAGCCACTGGTCGCCGGTGCCGGATCCCAGCGCACCGTCGAAGGCGCGCCTCACCCCCGCCCTGGAGGCGTTCGGCACGTCGACCTCCACCCCGTCCGGGAAGCGGTAGTGGCAGGTCGGGTCGACCGGCACGAGGTCGAGCTCGCGCTCCAGCGGGCGGCCGGTCTTGCGGAACAGGTCCCGGTAGACCGCCGGGAGCGTGACCAGCGACGGCCCGGTGTCGAAGGTCCACCCGTCCCGGGAGTACGTGCCGAGCTTGCCGCCGACGGTGTCCGCCTGCTCCAGCACGGTGACCGCGTGTCCCAGCGCGGCCAGTCGCGCCGCCGCTGCCAGACCCCCGAGGCCCGCCCCGACGACCACGACCCGTGCCACGGGCGGCGAGCCTAGCCACGCGGCTGGTCAGCGCACCTCCCGGGCGGGCTCGAGCCGGCCGAAGCCAGTGCCCCAGAGGCGGTCGGCCACCGCCAGGGCGGCGACCGCGGCCGGCGCCACGCTCCGGCCCGTGGTGACCATTGCCTCGCCGGGCCGGAGGCGGACCAGCCCGCCGACCGGCCCGGGCCCGAGCTCCAGCCGGCCCGCCGGTTCCTCGCCGTCCTCGGCGACCCGGACCCCTCCCCGGTCGTCGACGGCGAGTACGGCTGCCACGGTGCCGTCGGGGCGGACCGACCGGGAGACGGCGTGCAGCGCGGCGCTCCGGTGGGCGTCGACGGCGGGGAGGAGCGCAGCTTCCAGGTCACCGGCGCTCACCCCCAGGTCGACGCCGCTGACGAGGGCCGCCTGGATGAGGCGCAGCGGGAGGTCGGGTACCGACCAGGCCAGCAGACCGAGCCCGCCGGTGAAACGGGGGTTGACCTCGGTCGCCACGAACCCGTCGTGGCCGAGGACGCCGTCCAGGCTGAAGGCGCCCCGGAAGCCCACCCGCGCCGCCAGCTCGGTCCCGACGGCGCGGGCAGAGGTCCGCATCGTCTCGCGATCGGCCTCCGGCGGGTCCCACCACGTCGCCATGCCGACGTAGGTGAAGCGGTGCGGCGAGGGGCCGCGCAGGATCACCATCTCCACCGGGCGGAGCACCGCCACCCCGTCCGGCGTGACGATGCCGTGCACGCTGCACGGGATCCCTTCGACGAACGGGGCCACCCGGACGAGCCGACAGCCGGCGGCCAGCTCGGCGACGACGTCCGCCACGGCGGCACCGGGCGCCAGTCGTCGGACGAGGTCGGCACCCCCGTGGACGCCGCCGCTGGCGTCCCCCGACCACACGGTGCCGGACCCGGCGTCGAGCGCCGCCGCGGCGGCGAGCAGTGCCGTCCGCTCCGCCGGCACGACCGCCGACGGAGGCCGCGGGACGCCGACGTCGTCGAAGAGCCGGTCGGCGAGCGTCTTGTCCTCCCACGCCTCCCAGGCCGGCAGCCGCCCGTCGAGGACCGGACGCCCGCGGACGTGCCGGACCGTCGTGAAGGGGCTGGCGAGCACGACCGCCCGCCCGTCGGGGTCGTACGCCTCGAGGGCGGCGACGGCCTCCGCGGGCAGCGAGCCGACCACCCTCCCGTCCCGGCGTACCTCCGCGCTGACCGTGTCGACCGATGGCAGGTCCAGGACGAGGACGTCGCAGGACCCCGGGTCGGGGAGCGGGCCGGTCCCGTTGCTGCCCGCCAGGACGAGCGGCCGCCGGGCCCCGTACGCGTGCAGCTGCCCGACCAGCTGCGTCGCCGCCGCCAGCACGCCGGACCAGACCACCACCCTGCGGTCCTGGACGAGTGCGGCAGCGAGCCTGTCGGTGAGCGACGCCATGTCGACCCCCGCTGCCATCCTCCGACGGTACGGCGGAGGGCCGCAGGTGTCAGCCGCGCTACGTGACCGGGCGGCCCTTCCAAGTCAGCCTGCCGCGGCGTCGACGGCGCCAGGACTCCGCGGTCAGCCAGCCGAGCACGGCGACCGAGAGCGGGTGGGCGAGCGTGTCGGGCCACACGCGCTGGTCCGTCCGGTGGGCGACCAGCACCCGGCCGGCCACCCCGGCCGCGTAGCCTGCGGCGGCCACGCGAGACCCGGTCACGAGCGCGGACACCGGCGGTGCCACGTAGGCGAGCCAGAGCAGCCCGGTCACGGCCAGGGCCCCCGCGGGGGTGCCGAATGCTGACCACAGGGACTTGGTGTAGCCCTCGTGCAGATCCGCCCAGCCGTCGTACATGCGGCACTCGGCGAGCCACGTGCCGTCGGCGACCGTTCCACGGCCGAGAACCCGCTTCACCACCCGGAGCAGCGCCACGTCGTCCAGCACCTCGCCCCGGACGGCGAACCACCCACCGGCCCGGCGCAGCCCCTTGGCGTCGATGGCCAGGAACTGGCCGTTGGCCGCGGACAGCGACTCGCGAGGGGATCGCTCGGCCACCCCCAGGGGCAGGGTGGTGAGCCACGACCACTGCAGCAGTGGCTGCACCAGCCGGGGCCCGAGGCCGTCGGCCAGCTGGCGGGGATAGGGGCAGACGAGGTCCAGGTCCGCCTGCCGGAGCAGCGCGACCGTGGACGCCACCGCGTACGGCGCGAGGACGACGTCGGCGTCGACGTAGACGTAGACCGTCCCGCGAGCGGCCTCGGCGAGCTGGGCACAGGCGTGCGGCTTGCCCAGCCAGCCCTCCGGCAGCGGGCGACCGGTCAGCAGGCGCACCCTCGGGTCGCCGGCGGCGACCTGCCGCACCACGTCCGCCGTCCCGTCGGTGGACCCGTCGTCGAGGACGACCACCTCGAGGTCGGGCACGCCCTGCTGGTCGAGCAGGGAACGCAGGCACGCCTCGACCCGGGCGGCCTCGTCGCGGACGGGAAGCAAGACCGACACCGGCTCGGTCACGGGTGGTGGGTCCGCGGGCGGCGTACGCAGCCGGGTGAGGTTCCACGCGGTGTGCGCGGTGAGCAGCGCCGCCAGCACCGAGCCGGCCGCCCCCGCCGTACGGAGCACGGACCTCACGCCTCCGCCGGCGTCCCGGCGCCGGTGGGGAGACGATCCCGGCGCAGGGCGAGTGCGTACGGGACGACGGTGAGGCCCATCGCCAGCCCGCCCCAGAGCGCGACTGCGGGCCGGCCGAAGAAGGCGAGGTTGGCCAGCAGCTGCGAGGCGTAGGTCCACAGCAGGACGGCCGCCGGGACGGCGTCACCGGGGAGCCTGCCGTCGCCGGGGCTGCGCGGGAGGCGGTCGAGCAGGAGCATCATCACCGTGGCAGTGACCAGCCAGCCGGCGTAGTTGGTGAGCGGCACCCCGGGGATCCCCGGCAGGCCGGGCTCCGGGAAGGCCCAGGACCAGTGGCCGGCGGCGACCATCTGCGGGTCGAGGAAGAGGTCCCAGGCGGCCAGCGTCCACGCGCCGAGCGCCCAGGCGGTCCACCGGCGCCCCCCCGCCAGCCGGCGGCCGGCGAGCAGGCAGGGGTAGGCGAGCATCAGCCAGGCCAGTGGGACGAGGACCGGTACCCCGAGGAGCTTCCAGCCCAGGGTCGACTCGTAGCCGTACGTGCCGAAGGGGACGCCGGTCGCGACGCCGAGGGCCTCGACGGCGAAGCCGGTGCCGCCCGCGACCAGCAGCAGGCCGGCCGCCCAGCGCGGCCCGCGGGTGAGCCCGGCGTGCAGCACCGCCGCCGCGGCGAAGCAGACCACGCTGGCGACCGTCACGGCCCGCAGGGGGCGGTCGTCGAGCAGCGGGTAGGCGACCTGGAGCAGCACGCCGACCCCGGCGAGCGCCCAGGCCGGGGCGGTGCGGCCGCCCCGGGGAGGCGCGGAGACGGGCCCGGCAGCGGTACGGGTCGGGTCGGTCACCAGGACAGCCTGCCGTACGTGGGACGGGGGCGCGCGGCGCGCGCAGTTCTCGCGGGACGCGCGGTGGGCGGAGGTCCCGGGCAGCGCCGGCTCACCCGGGCGGGGGCGCCCCGGTCACGCCGAGTCGCTCCCACAGCCGGCGCCAACCCCGGCGGATCCGCGACAGCAGCCACCACGCCAGCCCGAGACCGATGACGAGGAGCAGCATGGCGATCCCTGCGGCGACCCACGGCGCCTGGGTCGCCAGGAGCAGCACGCCGACGAGCGAAAGGTCCTCCGTGGCACTCACGGCGACGTTGCTGGCCGGCTCCGGTGACGTGTTCACCGCCAGCCGCAGACCGGCCTTCGCCGAGTGCGACAGCAGCGCGATGCCGGCTGTGAGGGCGGCGGTCGCGGCCTGACCGAGGGTGTCCGCCTCGCCGGCGAGCAGGGCCCCCAGCCCCGCCGCGACCAGCGGCCGGACCACCGTGTGCACGGAGTCCCAGGCGCTGTCGAGCCACGGGATCTTGTCGGCGAAGAACTCCACGGCGGTGAGCAGCCCGACGACGACCAGGACGTCGGTGCGCTCGAGCCCGGCGGGCACGTCGGCCAGCCCGGCCCGGCCGGCCAGGCCGATCACCAGCACGGTGGCGTACGCGCTGATGCCGGACGCCCAGCCGCCGGTCAGCGCGAGGGGGAGTACGTCCACCGCTCATCCCTCCCAGGTCGAGCCGGCGAATCGGCCGGTGACGTCCAGCACGCCGAACCTCGCGAACAGCTCCTCGACGTACCAGCCGACCTCGCCGGTGCGCCTGATCGCGTCGACGTGGCGGGGGTCGCGGTAGGCGAAGTCGCTCAGCGTGGCGGCAGACTCCCACAGGCTGAAGGTCCCTTGCAGGCCGACCGGCGCCTCACCGATGCCGGTCGTGAGCAGCAGCCCGGGACTGTCGAGCACCGCGCGGGTCACCGAGGGTGAGGCGCGCCAGAAGGTCGGCATCGTCCGCGCCCGCAGCCGCGCGCGGGTCACGGCCGCGACCCGCCCGTCCCACCGCCGCGGCGGGGGAGCGCCGAACGGCTCCACCCCCGCCCACCGGCCATGGCTGGCGAGCGGGACCATCCGGACCCGCAGGGTCTCCTCGGCGATGCGGCCCCAGGCCGCTGCGGTCCGGGAGGCCTCGAAGTCCCGGGCCGCCTCCGGGGACTCCCAGGTGGCGAGCAGGCCCCAGTGGCGCGGGTCCGCGTCGCGAGCCGTGAAGGTCGAACCCCCGGCGGTCCCGAGCAGCTTGGCGAAGCGCAGCCCAGGCGTCGCCCGGACGCGGCGGTCGAGGCCCATCCGGGCCACGGCCGCCGGCACCTGGCGCCAGGGCACGCCCCACAGGTGCAGGGTGACCAGTGCGGGGACCGGGGGAGTCAGCCGCCCACCTCGGCCGCCGTGCCCCCCGTGATCCGGAGCAGCTCCTCGTACGTGGTGGGGAAGACGGTGCTGGGGTGCCCGCCCGCCGCCCAGACCTGCGCGTGCCGGGCCAACCACACGTCGATGATCGTACGGACGGGAGCGGGGTGGCCCACGGGGGCGACGCCGCCGATCGCCTGGCCGGTGTGCCGGCGGACGAAGTCGGGGTCGGCTCGGGCCACCCGGCCGACGCCGAGCAGGGCGGCGACCTGGACGGTGTCGACCCGGTGCGCGCCGCTGGTCAGCACCAGAAGTGGCTCGCCGTCGGCCGCGAAGACCAGGGAGTTGGCGATCGCGCCGACCTCGCAGCCCAGCTGGGCAGCGGCTGCGGCGGCGGTGGGGGCGGGCTCCGGGAGCACGACGACCCGTCCGGCGACGCCGACCGCTCGCAGCGCCTCGGCCACCGGCCGAGCGGCGGGCGGGAGCGTCGCCTCGGTCACCCGCCGGACTCTAGCGCCGCCGGTCAGCGGCGACGTCCGCCGCGGTGTTCGTCGGCCGCGGTGTTCGTCGGCCGCGGTGACGTTGGCCGCGGTGACGTTGGCCGCGGTGACGTCGGCTCAGGGGCGTTCGCCGGTCTGTCGGCCAGGTGTCGCGCTCCCGTTGACGGGACTGTCGGGGGAGGGGTTTACTGTGAATGTGTTCGAACAGATGTTCGATCACCTCCGGCGGGACGGCGTCGCGGCCCGCCGCCGGAGTGGGCGGGTCTCCCGCCGGGCGCGGTCCTCGACCCCCGCGCCCGGCGGGTCCGCCGGGTGGCTGGGGTGTGGGGAAGCGCCTCGGCCGCCCGGCGGAGCGATCCGACCGGCACCGCTCTTCCCCCGGTGCGCCCATGTCCCCGCGGCCGGACCAGCCGGCCGTTCGGCGCGAGAGGGAGGCGGCAGCGATGTCCCGGCGGTACGACGAGCAGGTGGAGGTCCGGCGAGGACTGGTCGGCGGCGCGGAGGCCCCGGCCCAGTTCCTCTGGCGGGACCGGCTCTTCCTGGTCCAGGGCGTGCTGGCGCACTGGGTCGAGACCGGTGCCTGGTGGCGTTCCCCGGCGGCTCGTGCCGTGCACGGGGTGGAGGAGGGGGAGGGCGAGGGGCCGCCCGGCCGTCCCGGCGCCGCTGATCCCGCAGCCGGCGTCCGCGGTGCCTCGGTGGCTCTCGGCCTGCTCGCCGACGACGAGCGCGAGGTCTGGCGGGTCGAGGCCGCGGCCGGTCGGTGGTCCCCGTCCGGCGTCTTCGACCTGGCGCTGGACTGGTCGAGCGGCAGCTGGGTCCTGGTGCGCACCCATGACTGAGGCCACCCCTCCCCGGCCCACCCTGCCGCCGCCGCCCCGGGCACCGCTCGGGCACTGTGTCCTCGACCTGCTCGCCCATTCCCGCGAGTGCCTGGAGGCGGCTGCTGCGGCGACCACCTCGGGTGACCGCTACGTCGCGGCACACCTGGCCGCGCTGCGAGCGGGTGCTGCGGTGCTGGCCGCCCGCAGGCGTCCGGCGCGCCGGCGGGGGCGGGCGGGTCCGCGCGACGTGTGGAGCGTGCTGACCGAGGTCGCACCGGAGCTGGGGGAGTGGGCGGCCTTCTTCGCTGCGGGCGCCGCCAAGCGGGCGGCCGTCGAGGCCGGCCTGGGCCGCTCGGTCACCCCCCGTGAGGCCGACGACCTCCTCCGCGAGGCCGAGGCCTTCCTCGGCCTGGTGGCCGCGGTGCTGGGCCTGCCACGGCAGGAGGTTCTCGACCCGCTCGCCGACATCGCGGCCCCGCTCCGGGCCGGCTGACCGGAGACCACCCACACCCCGAATCCGTCCCCAGGAACCCCGTGACCAGCGATCCCTTCGTCCACCTCCACGTCGCCTCCGGCTACTCGCTCAAGCACGGCGCCTCCCTGCCGGCCGCGCTGGTCGAGCGCGCGGCCGGGCACGGCATGGACACCCTCGCCCTCACCGACCGGGACGGCGTGTACGGCGCGGTCCGCTTCGCCAAGGCGTGCTCGGCCGCCGGGCTCCGGCCGGTGCTCGGCGCCGACCTGGCCGTCCACCCGTCCGGTGTGCTGCCCCCCCTGAGTGGGTCCGCCCAGGGCGCCCGGGGCGCCCGATCCGGGCCGCGGACCCCTGCCCGCGGCGGTGCGCAGGTCGACCTCCGCCTGCCCCGGGTGACCGTGCTGGCCCAGGGACGGGCCGGCTGGGCGGCGCTGTGCCGGCTGGTGTCCGCCACCCATCTCGCGGGGGAGCGCGGGGAGCCGGTGACGACCCGGGACCTGGTCGTCGAGCACGCCGCCGCCGGGAGCCTCGTCGTGCTGCTCGGTCCGGGGTCGGAGGTGGGCTCGGCCCTCGCCCGGCGCCGGCCGGACCTCGCCCGCGCGGTCCTCGAGACCTGGCGGGAGGTGCTCGGGACCGGCGACCTCGTCGTGGAGGTGGTCTCCCACCGGGCTGCCGGCCACGGGCCGGGAACCACCGCCCACGCCGCCCGGATGCTGGGCCTGGCCGGGGAGGCCGGGGTGCCGGCCGTGCTCACCAACGCGGTGCGCTACGCCGAGCGCCGGGACGCCCCCGTCGCCGACGTCCTGGACGCCGCCCGGCGGTTGGTGGCTCTCGACGTCCGGCACGTCGACCGCGCCAACGCCGAGGGACACCTCAAGTCCGGCAAGGAGATGGCGGAGGTCGCCGACGACGTGGTGCGGGCCGCGGGCCTGGGGACTGCCGCCCGGCAGCGGCTGCTGGCGGCCACCCGCCGGGTGGCCGAGCGGTGCGTCCTCGACCCGCGGGCCGATCTCGGTATCGGCGAGGTGCACTTCCCCGAGTTCGAGGTCCTCGGCGGCCGGGGACCGCACCGGTCCGCCGAGGGAGCGCTCCGCGAGCGGTGCGAGGTCGGGCTGTCCACCCGCTACGGTCCGCGGCCGGGCCGGGAGGTCCTCGACCGTCTGGAGGCGGAGCTGGGGACCGTCCGGCATCTCGGCTACCCGTCCTACTTCCTCACCGTCGCCGACGTCTGCGACCTCGTCCGCGACCTCGGTGTCCGGGTCGCCGCCCGGGGGTCGGGAGCGGGCAGCCTGGTGTGCTACCTGCTCGGCATCTCGGGGGTGGACCCGATCCGGCACGGGCTGCTGATGGAGCGGTTCCTCTCCCCGTTGCGGCAGGCGCTGCCCGACGTCGACGTCGACGTCGAGTCGGCGCGCCGCGAGGAGGTGTACGAGGCGATCCTCGGCCGGTTCGGGACCGAGCGGGTGGCCTGCGTGTCGATGATGGACACCTACCGGGTCCGGCACGCCATCCGGGACGTGGGCGCTGCGCTGGGCATGCCGCTCGGTGAGGTCGACGCCGTGGCCAAGGCCTTCCCGCACATCCGTGCCCGCGACGTGCGCCCGGCGCTGGCCGAGCTGCCCGAGCTGCGGGCCGGGCACCTCTCCTCCTCCCGTCTGGACCTGCTGTTCTCGCTGGTGGAGCGGCTCGACGGGCTGCCACGGCACATCGCGCTGCACCCGTGCGGCGTCCTGCTCTCCGACGCCACCCTGCTCGACCGGACGCCGGTCGAGCGCAGCTTCGCCGGGTTCCCCATGAGCCAGTTCGACAAGGACGACGTCGAGGACCTCGGGCTGCTCAAGCTCGACGTG
>DATHTV010000242.1:0-16441 GCA_035462845.1 Jiangellales bacterium | reverse complement strand
CGGAGTACCGGCCGCGCCTCCGGAGGATTGGGGCCGGGACGGCCGGAGGCCGTAGGCTGGTCGACCTATGGCTGAGTACATCTACACGATGCGCAAGGCGCGCAAGGCGCACGGCGACAAGGTCATCCTCGACGACGTCACCCTGTCCTTCCTGCCCGGCGCCAAGATCGGTGTCGTCGGCCCCAACGGGGCCGGCAAGTCCAGCGTTCTCAAGATCATGGCCGGCATGGACCAGCCGTCGAACGGCGACGCGATGCTGAGCCCCGGCTACACGGTCGGGTTCCTCCAGCAGGAGCCGCCGCTCAACGAGGACAAGACGGTGCTCGGGAACGTCGAGGAGGGCGTCGCCGAGACCAAGGGGATGCTCGACCGCTTCAACGAGATCGCCGAGAAGATGGCGGTCGAGTACTCCGACGAGCTGCTCGACGAGATGGGCCGGCTGCAGGAGCAGCTCGACCACCGCAACGCGTGGGACCTCGACTCGCAGCTCGAGCAGGCGATGGACGCGCTGCGCTGCCCGCCCGGCGACTCCGACGTGTCGGTGCTGTCCGGTGGCGAGCGCCGCCGGGTCGCGCTGTGCAAGCTGCTCCTCGAGGCCCCCGACCTGCTGCTGCTCGACGAGCCGACCAACCACCTGGACGCCGAGAGCGTGCAGTGGCTGGAGCAGCACCTGGAGAAGTACGCCGGAACCGTCGTCGCCGTCACGCACGACCGGTACTTCCTCAACAACGTCGCGCAGTGGATCCTCGAGCTCGACCGCGGCCGGGCCTACCCCTACCAGGGCAACTACTCCACGTACCTGGAGACGAAGGCTGCCCGGCTCAAGGTCGAGGGGGCCAAGGACGCCAAGCGGCAGAAGCGCCTCAAGGAGGAGCTGGACTGGGTCCGCTCCAACGCGAAGGGCCGCCAGACCAAGCAGCGGGCCCGCCTCGAGCGGTACGAGGAGATGGCCGCGGAAGCGGACAAGCACCGCAAGCTCGACTTCGAGGAGATCCAGATCCCGCCGGGCCCGCGGCTGGGCAGCGTCGTCGTGGAGGCCAGCGGGCTGGGCAAGGGTTTCGGAGACCGCACGCTCATGCACGACCTGTCCTTCACGCTGCCCCGCAACGGGATCGTGGGCGTCATCGGTCCGAACGGCGTCGGCAAGACCACGCTGTTCAAGATGATCATCGGTGACGAGCAGCCCGACGAGGGGGCACTGCGGGTCGGCGACACCGTCCGGCTGTCCTACGTCGACCAGTCCCGGCAGGGGCTCGACGGCAGGAAGACGGTCTGGGAGCTGGTCTCCGACGGCCTCGACCACATCAAGGTCGGCCAGGTCGAGATGCCCAGCCGAGCGTACGTGGCGGCCTTCGGCTTCAAGGGCCCGGACCAGCAGAAGCCGGCGGGCGTGCTGTCCGGCGGCGAGCGCAACCGGCTCAACCTCGCGCTCACCCTCAAGCAGGGCGGCAACCTGATCCTGCTCGACGAGCCGACGAACGACCTCGACGTCGAGACGCTGCAGTCCCTCGAGAACGCGCTGCTGGAGTTCCCCGGCTGCGCCGTGATCACCTCGCACGACCGGTGGTTCCTCGACCGCGTCGCCACACACATCCTGTCCTGGGAGGGCGACGACGAGGACCCGTCGAAGTGGTTCTGGTTCGAGGGCAACTTCGAGTCGTACGAGAAGAACAAGATCGAGCGGCTCGGGGCGGAGGCGGCGAGGCCGCACCGGGTGACCTACCGCAAGCTGACCCGCGACTGACGCGAGCAGCCCCGGGGGAGGCCCTCGGGACGTGGCGTGCCGTCAGGGGTCGTCGCTGACCCGGCCGCGGCGGCGCAGGCGGTGCACCACGAACACGGTCACCGCGAGCAGCGCTGCGCCCACGACCACCCGGTCCACGACGTCGACGTAGTCGGCGACCAGCCGGTACTGCGTGCCCAGCAGCATGCCGGCGCCGACCAGCAGCGCGTTCCACACGCCGCTGCCGATCGCCGTCAGCAGCACGAAGCGCCCGACCGGCATCCGGCTGGTCCCGGCCGGGAGCGAGACGAGGCTGCGCACGCCCGGGACCAGCCGGCCCACGAGCACCGCGACCTCGCCGCGCCGGTCGAACCACTCCTCGGCGAGGTCGACGTCGCGGTGCTCCACCAGGGGGACTCGCACGAGCAGCCGCCGGGTGCGGTGCTCGCCGAGGGCGCGCCCCGCCCCGTACAGCAGGAGCGCGCCGAGCACCGATGCGGTGGTCGTGGCGACGAGGACGGCGACGAGCGACAGCCGCCCCTGCTGGACGAGGAACCCGGCCAGCGGCAGCACGACCTCGCTGGGGATCGGCGGCACGACCGTCTCCACGAGCACGAGGGCCGCGACACCCGCCGCGCCCAGCGCCTCGACCACCTCGAGGACCCAGCCGACCAGGCCGCCGGGGTCGGTCTGCAGCAAGAGCACGGACCCACCCTGCCCGGTGCAGCAGCCTGGCACCCGTACGGGAGGATGTGATCCGTGACCCGCCACGTCTGCCAGGTCCCGCTCCGCTGGTCCGACATGGACGCGTACGGGCACGTCAACAACGTCGTCTACCTGCGCTACCTCCAGGAGGCCCGGGTCGACATGCTCTTCGTGCGCGCCCCGAAGCAGGGCGCCGAGGAACTGGCGCACGGGGTCGTCGTGGCGCGCCACGAGATCGGCTACCGGGCACCGCTGCACTTCCGGCCCGAGCCGGTCCGCGTGGAGACCTGGGTCAGCCGGATCGGCGCGGCGTCGTTCACCCTCGGCTACGAGGTGCTCGACGTCGACGGCGGCGGTTCGCGTGCCGTCTACGTCGTGGCCTCCTCGGTGC
This sequence comes from Jiangellales bacterium, assembly GCA_035462845.1. Lineage (GTDB taxonomy): Bacteria > Actinomycetota > Actinomycetes > Jiangellales > Jiangellaceae > DASTQL01. Next base: position 13,622 of record DATHTV010000242.1, on the reverse strand, counting down.
TCGTCCCGTACGACCTGGCGGCGGGCCGGCCGCGGCGGCTGCGGCCGGAGGAGCGGGCCGTGCTCGAGTCGTTCGCCGAGCCGGACGGTCCCGTGCCCGGGCGGAGGGCGGCCTGATGCGGCACGAGTTCCGCTGTGCGGTGCGTTTCGACGACCTCGACGCGTACGGGCACGTCAACAACGTCACCTTCGTCGAGTACCTCCAGGAGGCACGCGTCGACTGGGCCCACTCGTACGCGACCGGTGCGCGGGGGAGCCACGAGGGGGCCGTCGTCGTGCACCAGGAGATCGACTACCTCAAGCCGGTGCCGTTCCGGACCGAGCCCCTCGTGGTCGCGGTCTGGGTGACCCGGATCGGCACGTCCTCGTACGAGGTGGCGTACGAGGTCACGGCGGACGGCGTCACGGTGGCCCGGGCGGCCAGCAGGCTGGTCGCGTACGACCTGGCCGCACACGGGCCGCGCGAGCTGACTCCGGGGGAGCGGTCGGCCCTGGAACGGTTCCTGGCCTCGTGAGCACCCTCCTGCTCGAGGGCCCGGGCGCAGGGCGCGACATCGCCACCTACGCGCGGCGGGTGTCGCGCTTCGACGGCGGGGCGGTCGTGCGGGTCGTGGCCCGCGGCCGGGTGGCCGGTTTCTTCGCCGAGACGCCGTTCGACGCCCTGGCGCTCCGCTCCGCGGCGCTGGCGGAACCGGCGGACGTCGACGAGGTGGTGGAGGCGGGCACGCTGGCGGCCCGGGCCGCCTCGGCCGCGGGCGGTGGCCGGCTCGAGCTGCCACCTCCGGTGCCGGCGCTGCGGTGGACCTCCGGGCTGCCGCCCACGGCCGGCTGGCGCGAGCTGGGCCGGCTGCCCGCGGTGGAGGTGGCGGACCGCGTCGCCGAGGGTGTGGCCGAGTTCCGCCTCCGCGCCGAGGGCGGGGCGGACGCGCCCTCCCGGGCGGCGCTGGAGTCGCTCGCCGCCGATGTGTGGGCGCGCGAGATGGCCGCGGGCGTGCCGATGCGGCTGGCGCACGCCGCGGAGTCGTACGGCTTCATCGGCCCCGGTTCCGCCGGTGGTGGGTCCGCCGACGGGGAGGTCGTGCTGCGGGCCGCCGGAGCGTGGCAGCGCCTCGACGCCCCGTACGGCTCCGTGCTGGGGCGCTCGGCCGACGTGCTCGGCCTCTTCGTCGGCTGACCTGGTGCGGACTGCGGGGGCGCCGCCGAGGCGGCGCCCCCGCAACGTGGTCGCTCAGCCGGTCGGCTCGAGGACGACCTCGTCCGACCCCGTGAGCGGCGGCAGGCCGTCGCCCGGGTCGTCCGTGTACTCGGCGACGAAGACGCCGCTGAGATTGGCGCCGGGGTCATGGCCGCCGGCCGAGGTCTGGATCGTGCCGCTGCAGCCGAACGCCGTCGTCAGCGGGTGGCCGTGCGTGTCGTGACCGAGGATGTAGGTCACCTGCACGCGCGAGCAGTCGACCGGCTGGTCGTCCGTCACGCTGACCTGGAACGGCACCGCGTCGCCGAAGGTGAACTCGTCGCCGTCCTGCGGCGTGACGAACTCGACGATCGGTGGCGTGTTCCCGACGATGATCGTCACGTAGTCGGTCCCGGAGCGCCCACCCTGGTCGGTCACCTTGAGCGTCGCGTTGAACACGCCGTTCTCGGTGAACGTGTAGGTCGGGTTGGGCTCGCGCGAGTCGACCTTGCCGTCCGCGTTGAAGTCCCACGCGTAGCGGAGCCTCTGGTTCTCGGGGTCGCTCACGTCGCTCGTGAAGCTGACCGGGAGCGGAGCGAGCCCATTCGTGGTGTCGGCCTCGATGCTCACCGTCGGAGCGAAGTTGCCGGTCCGCCCTCTCGTGGCACCCAGGTAGTCGATCCGGACGAGCTCGGCGCCGGGCTGGTTCTGGCCGAAGAAGCCGTTGCCGTAGTTGAGCACGTACAACGAGCCGTCCGGACCGAACTCGAGGTCCATCGGGTTCTGGAGGTCGAACGACGCCAGCACATCGTTGATCTCGGCCACCTCGGTCCGGCTCGCATCGAGCCGGAACTCCTTGATGTAGTCGCGCGTCCACTCGAAGAAGAGCGGGACGTTGTCGTAGTACTCCGGCCACGCAGTCGGGTTGTTGCCGCGCGTCGCCTTACGGTCGAACTGGTACGCCGGGCCGGCCATCGGGCCGATGCCGCCGGTCTCCAGCTCCGGGAACAGCGCCGACAGCCCGTAGCTGTACCAGACCTGCGGCTGCGTGACCGGCGGCAGATCGGTGAGCCCGGTGTTGTGCGGCGACTCGTTCACCGGGTTGTCACAGTCGAACGGCTCACCCGACACGCCCGTGGCGAAGTCGTAGTCGATGTACGGCAGCTCGGCCGTCGCGCAGTACGGCCAGCCGTAGTTGCCGGGCTCGGTGGCGATGAACCACTTGCCCTGACCCGCCGGCCCGCGGAGCGGATTCGCGCTCTGGGCGTCCGGGGAGTAGTCGGCCACGTAGAGCTCGCCCTCGTCGACGTTGTACTCGATCCGGAACGGGTTCCGGAGCCCCATCAGGTAGATCTCCGGGCGCGTCAGCGGGTCGCCGTCCACGAAGAGATTGCCGTCGGGGATCGTGTAGCCGCCGCCCTCCGTCGGCGTGATCCGCAGGACCTTGCCCCGCAGGTCGTTCGTGTTCGCCGACGTGCGCTGTGCGTCGAACGCCGGGTTGCGCCCCTCGCGCTCGTCGATCGGCGTGTAGCCGTCGGACTGGAACGGGTTGGTGTCGTCCCCGGTCGAGAGGTACAGGTTGCCGTCGCCGTCGAAGACGATGTCCCCGCCGACATGGCAGCAGATACCGCGGTCGACCGGCACGTCGAGGATCACCTCTTCGGAGCCGAGGTCGATGGTGTCCGTGCGCTCGTCCCACTGGAAGCGCGAGAGGCGGATGACGCCCTCGAACGCGGCGAACTGCTCCGGTGTGCCGAACTCGGGCGCGTCCCCCTCGTTGACCGTCGGGGTCGCCGGGTCGTCGACGGGCGTGTCCAGGGGCGGCGAGTAGTACAGGTAGATCCACCCGTTCCGCTTGAAGTCAGGATCGAGCGCGACGTTCTGCAGCCCCTCCTCGTCATGCTGGTACACGTCGAGCTTTGCGGCGAGCGTCTTCAGGCCGGTGTCCGGATCGTGCAGCCACACATGGCCCTGGCGCGTGACGTGCAGCACGCGGCCGTCCGGCATCACGGCCAGGTCCATCGGCTCACCCGGCGAGTCGTCGATGACGACCTTCTGGAACTGCGAGTCGGTCGGCTGCGCCTGAGCCGCAGCGACGGACGGAGAGGCCCCGATCGCCAGCACTCCGGCGAGGGCGACGAGTGTTCGCGCTTTTCGCACGCTGTCTCCTCCTCATGGGGGTGTGCTCAGTGAAGCTTGGTGGCGCGCGGCCCGGGGGGTCTCCGCCGTCGAAGGCCCCCCGGGCCATCAGCGCTCAGATCAGAACGTCACGCAGTCGAGGTAGGTGAAGCCCTGCTCGGCCGCCTCGAACGGGTCGAACGTCGGGTCGCCGAAGCGCGGGTCGTGCTCGACGACGTAGTACCTCACCGGCCCCTGGGAGGCCGCGAAGATCTCCGGGAAGTCGATGACCCCCTCGCCGACGATCTCGATGCGGCCGGGGAAGGGACCGGCGGCCATGTCCTTGACGTGGAACAGCTGGATGCGCTTGCCGTAGCGCTCGAGCAGGTCCACCGGGTCCGCACCGCCGTTCGTCGCCCAGTACAGGTCGAGCTGGAAGACGACGTTCCGCGGGTCGGTGTTCGCCACCAGGATGTCGAACACCGTCTGGTCGCCGAAGACCGTCTCGAACTCGATGTCGTGGTTGTGCACCATCAGCGTCTGGCCGGCCTTCCGTGCCACCGCGCCGATCGCGTCCAGGTACTCGGCGTAGGCGATCCACTCGGCCTCGGTGGTGTAGATCGGCGGGAATATCGGGGTGGAGCCGGAGCCGAAGTACTTGACGCCGAGGATGCGGTTCTCCTCGATGATCGCCTCGATGTCGGCGGGGTTCTCGGGTGTGCCGACGTCGACGTGGCGAGCCGGCGCCTTCAGCCCGTACTTGTCGAGCAGCGCCCGGTACTCCTCGGCGCTCAGGCCGCTGAGCGTGAACGGCTCGACGTTGCGGTAACCCATCTCGCTCAGGCTGCTGAGCACCTCCTCCAGCCGCGCGATCGTCGCCGCGTCGGTGCCGAAGCCGACGTACTCAGCGAACGTCCAGAGCTGGATCGAGACCTTGCTCGCCGGGACGCCCCGGCCCGCGCACTCCGGAGCAGCCGCGGCAGCGGGGCCGGCCACGCCGAGGCCGAGGCAGGTGGCCAGCAGTGCCGCGATGAGGACACGGACAACGCGCGCGCGGCTCTTCAGACTCTTCATGGGCTTCCTCGTGGATTCAGGCGTTCGACGGATGTGAGGATCTGTCCCCCCAGGCCGGAGCGGCGGTTCGCCGCCGTCACGGAACGACGCGACGAGGAGGCGTGCCGACGGCGGACTGCGGGGGCTCGAGCCAGCGCGCAACCGACTCCTTCCCGTGAACAGGCATCGACGGTGGGCCAACGTCCATCGACCGACGCTTCTCCAGCTCCTGGGAACCGGACTTAGCGCCACAAGTTAGGAGTTGGTGCACCGGCTGTCAATGATTCGATACAAGCTGCCTGACTTTCGCAGACGAGCCGCTTCTGGCTGCCCCGAGCCCTGAATGACCACGTTCACCACCCCGCCGGGGCCCTCACGAGGCGTCGACGCCCTGTGAAGGCCCCAGCAGCCTGGTGATGGGCTGACGCCCGGCGCCCGAGGCCCGGCGCCCGGCCGAGGCCGTACCTCGACGGCGGCCTGGCGCCCGAGGCCCCGGCCCGGGCTGCGGACCCGGTGGTACTCGTACGCGCACCGGCCGGTCGCCGATCCCGTCGGGCCACCACGAGGCGTACGGGGCCATGACGAGGCGTCGACGCCTGGTGATGGCTCCACGCGGGTGGTGAACGTGGTCATTCGGGGCCCGGCGCGACCGGCCCCAGGGGGTCAGGGGGTGGTGGCGAGCCAGGCGCTGGCGTCGACGGGCAGCCGGCCGTCCTCGAGCGGCGCGCTCGAGACCAGCACGCGCTCGTGCGCGGGCAGCTCGACCGGGACGGCGCCGATGTTCGTTACGCAGACGAAGCCGGGGTCTCTCCGGAAGGCGAGTACCCCAGGTCCGATGTCGAGCCAGCGCATCGTCCCGTCGCCGAGGGCCTCGAGCTCGCGGCGCAGCCGCAGCGCCGTCCGGTAGAGCTCGAGGGTCGACCCCTCGACCCCCTCCTGCGCCGCCACCGACAGCTCGGCCCAGTGCGCCGGCTGCGGGAGCCAGGGCGCGACCGCGCCGAAGCCCAGCGACGGGCCGGACGACGTCCACGGGACGGGCACCCTGCAGCCGTCGCGGCCACGGCGGGTGTGGCCGCTGCGCTCCCACACCGGGTCCTGGAGCACCTCCTCGGGCAGGTCGAGGACCTCCTCCAGGGCGAGCTCGTCGCCCTGGTAGACGTAGGCGCCGCCGGGCAGGGCCAGCATGAGCAGCGCCGCGGCGCGGCCCCGCCGCCGGCCGAGCTCGACGTCGACGTGCCAGTCGCCGGTGTGGATGTCGGCCCCCGTCACCTGCTCGGGCCGCGCGTAGCGCGTGACGTGCCGGGTCACGTCGTGGTTGGACAGCACCCACGTGGCCGGTGCCGCCACCGTCGCGTGCGAGGCGAGGGTCGTGTCGATGACCTCGCGCAGCGGTCCCGCCGCCCACGGCGACTTCACGAAGTCGAAGTTGAAGGCCGTGTGCAGCACGCCAGGTGCGACGTAGTGCGCCAGCCGTTCCGACGAGTACACCCACGCCTCGGCCACGAACGCCTTGGGCGGGTCGTAGGTGTCGGCGAGCTCGCGCCACTCCTCGTAGATGCGGAAGACGTCGTCGCGGTCCCAGTGCGCGTGGTTGCTACGGTCCGGCGCGTCGAGGATGCCCTCCTCCTCGATGCCCAGGTCGGGGTAGCCCATGTCCTTGGTGAGCGAGTGGGCGACGTCGATGCGGAAGCCGTCCACGCCGCGGTCGAACCAGAAGCGCAGGATGTCGAGGAACTCCTCCCGCACGTCCTTGCGGGTCCAGTTGAGGTCGGGCTGCTTGACGTCGAACAGGTGCAGGTACCACTCGCCGGGCGAGCCGTCGGCCTCGGTCACCCGGGTCCACGCCGAGCCGCCGAACACGCTGCGCCAGTCGGTCGGCGGCTCGGAGCCGTCCTCCCCCCGTCCGGCACGGAAGTGGTAGCGGCCGCGGGCGTCGGAGCCCGGGCCGGACGCCAGCGCCTCCTGGAACCACGGGTGCTCGTCGGAGCTGTGGTTCGGCACGATGTCGAGGAACACCTTGAGGCCGTGCTCGCGCGCCTCGCGCAGCAGCGCCTCGGCCTCCTCGAGCGTCCCGAACACCGGCTCGACGTCCCGGTAGTCCGCGACGTCGTAGCCGCCGTCGGCCATGGGGGAGGGGTACCAGGGGTTGATCCAGAGCGCGTCGACCCCGAGGTCGCGCAGGTACGGGAGGCGGCTGCGGATCCCGGCGACGTCACCGAGGCCGTCGGCGTTCCCGTCCGCGAACGAGCGGATGTAGACCTGGTAGATGACGGCGTCGCGCCACCAGTCGCGTCGAGTGTCGGTCACGTCGCACCACCCTAGGCAGCCGTTACCAGGACGTGTCGCGCGGGCGTCCCTCCGCGTACCCGGAGGCGCCCTGCAGCCCCACCACGGCGCGCTCGTGCAGCTCCTCGATCGTCGCCGCGCCGGCGTACGTGCACGCGCTGCGCACCCCCGAAGCGATGGTGTCCAGCAGATCCTCGACCCCGGGGCGCTCCGGGTCGAGGTACATCCGCCCGGAGGAGATGCCCTCCTCGTAGAGCGCCTTGCGCGCCCGCTCGAACGGCGTGTCCGACGACGTCCGGTGCTGCACCGCGCGGGCGGAGGCCATGCCGAAGCTCTCCTTGTACATACGGCCGTCGGCGTCGTGCTGGACGTCGCCCGGCGACTCGTACGTCCCGGCGAACCACGAGCCGATCATCGCGTTGGACGCCCCGGCGGCCAGGGCGAGCGCGACGTCCCGAGGATGCTTCACCCCACCGTCGGCCCAGACGTGGCGGCCCAGCCGGCGGGCCTCGGTCGCGCACTCGAGGACGGCGGAGAACTGCGGCCGGCCCATGCCGGTCATCATGCGCGTGGTGCACATGGCTCCAGGCCCGACGCCGACCTTGACGATGTCGGCCCCGGCGTCGACCAGGTCTCGCACGCCCTCGGCGGTGACCACGTTCCCGGCGACCAGCGGCACGTCCGTGGCGACGGACCGGGCGGCGCCGAGCGCGGCGAGCATCTTGTCCTGGTGGCCGTGGGCGGTGTCGACGACGAGGACGTCGACACCGGCGTCCACCAGCGCCGCCACCTTGCCCTTGACGTCGCCGGTCACCCCGACCGCCGCCCCCACCCGCAGCCGCCCGCCCGCGTCGACGGCCGGCCGGTAGATCGTGGACCGCAGGGCGCCCGTCCGGGTGAGGACGCCGACGAGGCGGCCCGCGCCGTCGACGACGGGGGCCAGCCGGCGCCGGGCGGCGTGCATGATCTCGTACGCCTGGCGCGGCGAGGTGCCGGCCGGCACGGTGAGCAGGTCGGTGGACATCAGCCGCTCGACCTGCGCGAAGCGGTCCGCCCCCACGCAGTCGGCCTCGGTCACGACGCCCACCGGCCGCCCGTCGTCGACCACGACGGCCGCATCGTGTGCCCGCTTGGGCATCAAGGCCAGCACCGCCGAGACCGTCTCGTGCCGGTCGACGAGGATCGCCGTCTCGTACACCACGTCACGGGCCTTGACCCACGAGACCACGTCGGCGACGACGTCGGTCGGGATGTCCTGCGGGATCACCGCGATCCCGCCTCGCCGGGCGACGGTCTCGGCCATCCGCCGCCCGGAGACCGCGGTCATGTTCGCGACGACGACCGGGAGCGTGGTGCCGGACCCGTCGCTGCTCGCCAGGTCGACGTCGAATCGGGACTCGACCGACGAGCGGCGCGGCACCATGAACACGTCGTCGTACGTGAGGTCGACCGCGGGCGCGTGCCCCTCCAGGAAGCGCATGGCTCACTCCTCGAAGCTGTTGACCATGGAGTGCGCCGCCCGCTCCAGGTAGTCCCAGAGCACCACCTCGTGCGTCGGCGCCAGGTCGAGCTCGTCGACGGCGTCGCGCATGTGCGCCAGCCACCGGTCCCGGGCCGCCGGGTTGACCTTGAAGGGCGCGTGGCGCATACGCAGCCGGGGGTGCCCGCGCTCCTCCGAGTAGGTCGTCGGCCCGCCCCAGTACTGCTCCAGGAACATCCGCAGCCGGTGCTCGGCCGGGCCGAGGTCCTCCTCCGGGTACAGCGGACGGAGCAGCGCGTCGTCGGCCACGCCCTGGTAGAAGCGGTGCACGAGGCGCGCGAAGGTCTCGTGCCCGCCCACGGCGTCGTAGAAGGTCTGCTGCTCGGTCCCGGGCTGGCTCACGCCGCCCATTGTCGCAAGGATGGGCCCGCACCGAGACCGGCCGGTCCCCGGCACCCACTGCAGACGGAGGTACGACCGCATGGCCACCACCCGCACCGCGTCGACCCACTGGGAGGGCTCCCTCCTGGAGGGCGCCGGCCGCACCACCCTGGAGTCGTCCGGCCTGGGCACGTACGACGTCAGCTGGCCGGCCCGCGCCGAGCAGCCGGGCGGCAAGACCTCGCCCGAGGAACTCATCGCCGCCGCCCACTCCGCCTGCTACTCGATGGCACTGTCCGGCGCGCTCGCCAAGGCGGGCACCGCGCCGACCGCGCTGGACACCCGGGCCGAGGTGACCTTCCAGCCCGGCACCGGCATCACCGGCATCCACCTGGTCGTGCGGGCGACGGTCCCCGGCCTGGACGCCGACGCCTTCGCCGAGGCGGCCGAGGGTGCCAAGCAGAACTGCCCGGTCAGCCAGGCGCTCGCGGCCACGCCGATCACCCTGGACGCGGCGCTCGCCTGACCTGCGGATGCCCCCGAACGAAGCCCTGCAGCGGCAGGCCGGCGACGCGCTCGCCGTCCTGCCGCCGCACGAGCGGGACCTGTTCGCGCTGCGACTGGACCGCTGGTACGACGACCTGCTCGACGGCCTGGCCGCCGTGTACCCCTCGGAGCAGGTCGGCCCGCTGGTGGAGCGGGTCGTCCTGGTGGCCGCCGTCGCGTACGCCGCGCGTGCCCCCGAGCTCAAGCGGCTCGACCTGCAGCGGTCGCTGGAGCCGGACTGGTTCCAGCACCCGCGGATGCTCGGCTACGCCGCGTACGCCGACCGGTTCGCGGGCGACCTCGCGGGCGTCCGCGAGCACATCCCGTACCTCGAGGAGCTCGGGGTCACCTACCTGCACCTGATGCCGTTGCTGCGTCCCCGTGAGGTACCCAACGACGGCGGCTACGCGGTGGCCGACTACCGCAGCGTGCGCCCCGACCTCGGCGACGTCGGGGACCTGCGCGAGCTGGCCACCGCACTGCGCGACGCCGGCATCAGCCTGTGCCTCGACCTGGTGCTCAACCACGTGGCCCGCGAGCACCCGTGGGCCGTCGCCGCCCGGGCGGGCGACGAGCGGCACCGCGCGTACTTCCGGCTCTTCGCGGACCGGGGCGGACCGGAGGGGCCCGACGCGTACGAGCAGACGCTGCCCGAGGTGTTCCCCGACTTCGCCCCGGGCAGCTTCACCTGGGACGACGAGATCCGGGCCTGGGTGTGGACCACCTTCAACTCCTGGCAGTGGGACGTCGACTGGTCCAACCCCGACGTGTTCTGCGAGTACGCGGACATCGTCTGCTTCCTCGCCAACGCAGGCGTCGAGGTGCTGCGGCTCGACGCGATCGCCTTCCTGTGGAAGCGGCTGGGCACGAGCTGCCAGAACCAGCCGGAGGTGCATTCGCTGGTCCAGGCGCTGCGGGCGGTCGTGCGCCTGGCGTGCCCGGCGGTGGTCTTCACGGCCGAGGCGATCGTCGGCCCGTCGGACCTGATCGCGTACCTCGGCCGTGGCGCGCACCACGGCAAGGTCAGCGACCTCGCCTACCACAACAGCCTGATGGTGCAGATCTGGTCGATGCTGGCCAGCCGGGACGTCCGCCTGACCGCCATCGCCCTCGGGCGCTTCCCGGCCCGCCCGGCGAGCACGGCCTGGATCACCTACGTCCGCTGCCACGACGACATCGGCTGGGCGGTCGACGACGCCGACGCCGCGGCAGCCGGCATCTCGGGATGGGACCACCGGGCCTTCCTGTCCGACTACTACTCGGGCAACTACCCGGGATCGCACGCCCGCGGGCTGGTCTTCCAGGAGAACCCGGTCACGAAGGACCGGCGGATCAGCGGGACTGCCGCCTCCCTGGCCGGGCTGGACGACGCGCTGGAGTCGGGTGACGCCGAGCGGCTGGACCTCGCGGTCGCGCGACTCCTGCTCGCGCACGCCGTCGTCGTGGGCTGGGGCGGTGTCCCCGTGATCTGGATGGGGGACGAGCTGGCGCTGCGCAACGACGCGCACTGGGCCGACGAACCCGCCCACGCCGACGACAACCGGTGGGTCCACCGCCCCCGGATGCCCTGGGCGGACGCCGCCCGCCGGTCGGACCCGGCCACCGTGGAGGGCCGGGTGTGGTCCGGACTGCGCCACCTGGCCCGGGTGCGCGCATCGCTGCCCCACCTGCACGCCTCCGTACGGTCCGAGGTGGCCGCGGTGCACGACGCCGGGGTGCTGCCGGTGCTGCGCCGGCACCCGGTCGGACCGTTCCTGGCGCTCTACAACGTCACCGAGTCGTGGCGCCCGTACCCGTGGGACGCCCTCCGGTCGTCCGGCGTGGAGCGACCGGTCGACAGGGTGGGCGGCCACGTGGTGACCCCTGGCGGCGACGGGAACGTCTGGCTCCCGCCGTACGCCGCCTGGTGGCTCACCGACGGCTGATCGGCGACGGGCCGCTCCCGCGCGGTCAGGCGGAGCGCTCGGCGTCGGTGATGCGGGGGAACGGGCGGGTCGCGAAGATCACCTCGACAGGGACGCCGAAGAACTCCGCCATCCGCAGGGCGAGGTGCAGGCTGGGGTTGTACTCGCCCCGTTCCAGGTAGCCGACGGTCTGGTAGTGAACGCCCAGCGCGTCGGCGAGCTCTCTGCGGGTGACGCCTTGCTCGGCCCGCAACTGGGCGATCCGGTTGTAGACGCCGTCGCTCACCGGAGCGTCACCGCACGAACTGTGCCGCGGCGTCCCGGGCCGCCTGCACGGCCGAGCCGGACTGCCGCCGGGCCATCCGGCGCAGCACCACCGGGGTGACCAGCATGCCGACCACGGCCCAGGCGGTGAGGACGAGGACGGTCTGCCCGGTGCGCCAGGAGCCGCCGATCTCGAGCGCCGCGGCCGCGTCGGGCAGGAACGCCGAGCGCATCCCGAGCCCGATCCAGTAGACCGGGAAGGCCTGCGCCACCGCCTGCACCCACCCCCACAGCGCCTGTATCGGGAAGAAGATCCCCGAGATCGCGGTGAGCACGATGATCGGCAGCATGCCCCATGTCCCGACCTTCTGGACCCCGGGGACGAGCGAGCCGAGGACCATCCCGATGGGCAGGGTGGCCAGCAGTCCCAGGACCGCGACCCACGCGACGGTGAACCACCCCCCGGGCCCGCCGGACATCAGGTCGTCGAAGATCAGCAGGCTCGGGACGAGGACGACGAGGAGCAGCGGGACCAGCCCCAGCGAGTGGTAGAGCAGCTGCCCCGTGACGTAGCCCTGCATGCCGTGCGGCAGCGACTTGAGGCGCAGCAGCGTGCCGTCCTCCCGCTCCATGGCGAGGGAGTACATCGGCCCGATGACCACGCCGAACGCCAGGAGCGCGCCGAGGATGCTCGGGAGAGCCACGGTGGCGTACGACAGCGTCGTGCCCTCGACCTCGTTGTCCCGGTTGAACCACAGGTAGGCGGGCGTGCCGAGGCCCATGAAGACGTAGAATCCCTGGTCCTGCGGGCTGCGCAGGCTCAGCAGGTACTCGGTCCAGCCGCGCCGGGCGCCGAGGCGGACGGCGTGGGTGGTGGCGCTCATCGCACGACCTCCGCGAAGTCGCGGGCGGCGCGCTCGCCCTCGCCCGCCTCCGACCGCTGGACCAGGGCGATGTAGGTGTCCTCCAGGCTGGCTCGGCGGACCTCCAGGTCGGCGACGTCGTCCCCGTACTGCGCGACGAGGTCGTGCACGAAGCGCGCCGGTTCGGCCGTGGCGTGCACGAAGTGCTCTCCCCGGCGGCTCCATTGCACCTGGGCCTCGCCGGCGACCTGCCGGGTGAGGGTCTCCGCGCTGCCCTCGGCCACGATCCGGCCGCCCGCCAGGATGAGGATGCGGTCCGCCAGACGCTCGGCCTCGGCCAGGTCGTGGGTCGTCAGCAGGATGCTCGTCCCCTCGAGGTCGGAGAGACGGTGCACCAGCTCGTGGAAGTCGCGTCGTGCGTGCGGGTCGAACCCGGCCGTGGGCTCGTCGAGGAACAGCAGCTCGGGGCGGCCGACGATGCCGACCGCCACGTCGAGGCGCCGGCGCTGCCCTCCCGACAGGGTCGCGATCTTGCGGTCCGCGGAGTCCAGGAGGCCGACCATGTCGAGCAGTGCCTCGGTGTCGTACGGCCGGGGACGGGTCTCCGTCGCGTACGGGGCGAAGAAGCCACCGAGCTGGCCGAGCAGCTGGCGGGGCGTCCACCGGGCGTGGTCACGCCAGGACTGGAGCACGACGCCGACCCGCGCTCGCCAGGCGTCGGTGGCGGACGCCGGGTCCTCGCCGAGCACGCGGACGTGCCCGGCCGATCGCCGGCGGAAGCCCTCGAGGATCTCGATCGTCGTGGTCTTGCCGGCGCCGTTGGGCCCGAGCAGGCAGACCACCTCGCCCCGGCGCACCTCCAGGTCGACCCCGGCGAGCACCTCCCGGTCGCCGTAGGCCATCCGCAGGTCCCGGACCTCGACCACCGTCTCGTGGTCGGGCACGGGCGCAGCGTCCACAGCGTTCGTCAGGTCGTCCCGCGATCTCCCGGCACCCACGACAGCCTCACCCCGACTCTTCTCCGCCGTGGCCGCGATAGTAGACCTGCTACATGTGTAGCACAACTGCTGCCGGTGCCGGCGAGGGTCGGCACCGTCGGGTCGCGGGGAGGCGTTCGTGGATCAGGGCGCGACGCGGTCGCGGTCCTGGCGCTCCTGCGCCTCGGCGGCCTCGGCGATGTTGCGCTGCATCCCGCCGAACACGACGCCGTGGAAGGGCGCGACCGACCACCAGTACGCCTGGCCCAGCAGTCCGCGCGGGTGGAACAGGGCCCGCTGGCGGAAGACGGTGCGGCCCTGGTCGTCCCGCTCGACGCCGAGGTCCAGCCAGGCCAGGCCCGGCAGCCGCATCTCCGCCCGCAGCCGCAGCAGCCGGCCCTCGTCGATGTGCTCGACGCGCCACCAGTCCAGGGCGTCACCCACGTAGAGGTCGATCGGGTTGCGCCGCCCCCGCCGCAGCCCGGGACCGCCGGACAGCCGGTCGAGCAGGCCACGGACCCGCCAGGCCAGCGGCCAGGAGTACCAGCCGTTCTGGCCGCCGATGCCCTCGATGACC